>DASXMM010000107.1:0-12589 GCA_036495665.1 Candidatus Acidiferrum sp.
CTCGTTTCGCCTTAACGCAGAGAGACAGAAAACAAACCAAAACAAAACGCAGACAAAAGCGCATGGCTCCGGGGACTCCGCCCTGCGCTACATTTTTTTTCGTTTCATTGGGACAGCTCGCTTGAAGTGTTCTCGGCGACACTCTCCAAGCGGCCTGGGCGCTTTTTCTTAATGCCCATCTTGATGCGGATTAGCCCGACCCACGTCATTTTTAGGAGCTGCAGGCCGTGGCGGAAGCGTTGGATATTGGTTTCGCCGTAGGTGCGCGCGAGATAGCGGACCGGGACGTCGACGATTTCGAGTCCTAGTTCGGCCGCGGGGAAGATGAGTTCGAAGTCGCCGAATGGATCGAATTCGCCGAAGTCTTTGCGCCAGGCGACCATGCGTTCGTAGTCGTGGCGAGTGACTAGCTTCGTGCCGCAGAGGGAATCGCCGAGGCGGACGTCGAGGACGGCGCTTAGCATCTTTGCGAAGAAAATGTTGCCCATGCGGTTCAGGAAACGCATCGCGGCGCCTTCCATGGGGTAGACGAGGCGCGAGCCGTTGATGAAATCGCCGTGGCCTTGGTCGTAGGCATAGGCGAAGCGCGAGAGCATTTCGGGCGGCATGGTGAGATCGGCGTCGAGAATGATGAGCAAGTCTTCGCGCGCGTGCGAAAAGCCGAGACGGACGGCGTCGGCCTTGCCCTTGCCTGGTTGCTGGACGGCGAGAATGCGGAATTGGTCGCGGTAAACCGTTGAGACGCGCAGGATTTCTTCCCAAGTTCCATCGGTGGAATGGCCTTCCACAAAAATAATTTCGGCTTCGCGGCCAAGATCGGGAAAACGCTTCAGGGCGTTCTCGATATTTCCGCGCTCGTTGCGGGCGGGAATGACGCAAGAGAGTCCTTGCTGGAACGACGGGACCAGCGGGCGCATTACGACCACCGACGTCAGGCTCAGCCAACGTGCCAACGGAACGAGCGGCATAATGCGATTGATGACAGTGCCTAGTCCAAACATTCGCCACGGGCAGTAGACGGCGAGGCGCTGGCGCACGATTTCGAAGCCGGCTACCTTCGCAATGTTTTCGAGATCGACGCGCGTCACAAAAGTGCTGGGGAGGTCGCCTTTGCGGATGCCCATGCGGTTCGCGAGGTAGTAGGTCCAGCGCAGGTAGGGATTATAGAGAACGATCACGAGCCGCGATGTGCGCGCCAGTTTAGCTTTCAGTTGCATTAACAGAGCTTGAATGTCGAAATCGTGATTGAACGTGCCGTTGATCAGAACGGCGGTGCGCTTGTCGCGTTCGTGGGTAAGGTCGGGGAACGGCTCGTCTCTGCCGACTGTTTCTTTATGCGGGGCATCGACGGCGGCAAGCAGGCCGCCTTTGTCATCGTCGCGCGGGAGCCATTGGATGACGCGGTCGTAATATCGAGTGAGCGAGGAAATTTCGGATGCGAGAAAGGCGTAGACGTATTTGCGCCAGCCGGAAACGGCGTTTCCAGGCGCTTTTTGCGGGTTGCTATCAACGCTCTCCGTGGCAATCTCAGGCGGCATTTGCGTCAACTGGGCCATCTCGAACTTTGTACCACGTTTCGGGGCCGTTCGAAGGCTCATCGCGTGGGGGCGCGTCGTGCAGGTAATCTTCGGTCCAACGCACTTTCGTTGACACGTTGCAAGGCGTCCGTTACGCTTTTGAGTTTACTCGAACGAAACTATCGCTCTGAGGAGAAGGGAACCCACCGCCGCATGGCCGAAGAAAAGCTACCGACTCGCGCACAGGATTTTTCTGAGTGGTACAACCAGCTGGTTTTGAAGGCGCAACTTGCCGACTACGCGCCAGTGCGCGGCTGCATGATTGTGCGGCCGTACGGCTGGGCGCTGTGGGAGAACATGCAAGCGGCGCTGGACCGGCGGTTCAAGGCGACGGGGCACCAGAACGTAGCGTTTCCGCTGCTGATTCCGCGAAGTTTTATTGATAAAGAAAAGCACCACGTCGAGGGATTTTCTCCCGAGTTGGCAGTGGTGACGATTGGCGGCGGGGAAAAGCTGGCGGAGCCGTTGGTGATTCGGCCGACTTCAGAGACGATTATCGGCCACATGTGGTCGAAGTGGATCCAGTCGTACCGCGACTTGCCGGTCTTGATGAACCAGTGGAACAGCGTGGTGCGCTGGGAGTTGCGAACGAAACTTTTTCTACGCACGCTGGAGTTTTACTGGCAGGAAGGACACACGGCGCACGCCACCCGCGAAGAGGCGGAGATTGAAACGCGACAGATGCTGGACATTTACACGGATTTTGCGGTGAACGATGCAGCGATTCCAGTGATTCCAGGCAAAAAATCGGACGCGGAGAAGTTTGCGGGCGCGGATGTCACCTATTCGATTGAAGGAATGATGGGCGATGGAAAGGCGCTGCAGTCCGGCACGTCTCATTTCCTGGGGCAGAACTTCGCGCAGGCATTCGAGGTGAAGTACCTCGACCAGGGCGGGCAGTTACAGCATTGCTGGACGACGTCATGGGGGCTTTCGACGCGCGTGATTGGCGCGATCATCATGGTCCACGGCGACGACCAGGGGCTGGTTTTGCCGCCGAAGCTTGCGCCATACCAAGTCGTGATTGTCCCGATTTATAAGACCGACGAAGAGAAGGGTTCGGTGATGGATGTGGCGCGAAAGCTCAAGACCGAACTCGTTGCTGGCAACGCGCGCGTGACTCTGGACGAGCGCGAAGGACCGAGCCCTGGTTGGAAGTTTAACGACTGGGAGATGCGCGGCGTGCCGGTGCGCGTGGAACTGGGGCCGAAGGATGTGGCCAAGGCTTCGGCGGTGCTGGCGCGGCGAGACAGGCCCGGCAGAGAAGGAAAGGTCAGTGCGGCACTGGCGGGCATGCCGGACGCCATCGCGAAGCTACTAGTGGAAATTCAGCAAGCGATGCATGACAAAGCTCTGGCGTTTCGCAAAGCGAATACGCACGACGCAAAGACCTACGACGATTTGAAGAAGGCAGTGGAGATGGGCTTCGCGTATTCGTATTGGTGCGGGAGCGGCGAATGCGAGGCGAAAATCAAGGAAGAGACGCGCGCGACGATGCGTTGTATTCCTATCGATCAGAGTCTGGACGAAGGGGATACGCGCGCGAGCGGGCCCGGGGTCTGCGTTTATTGCGGAAAGGCAGCTCCTGAACGCGCTATTTTTGCGCGTGCTTATTGAGGCTCTCGCCGGGCTGAGTCAGCGGTCAGCGGGAGGAACCGCGGCTAACGCTTTTACTTTTGCCACGCGAAGACCCCGTAGCTTTCCGGAAACATACGTTGCGGCAAAATCTCGACACTCCGTGGGCAGGATGCTAGCGTTGATTGTGAGATAGCGCTGAATTCTGCCTCGCGATGCTGCGATTTTCTTGCGGCGTTGACGGCGCCCGGAGAAGACTTTCGTGTATTCTGCTGGCAAACCCGCATTGAACTTCGCAGGGCCCGGCCATCGCTTCCAACGCGGCGAGGGCAAGCTAAAGGCTATCGTTTTCACGATTATATTGATTTTAGCGATTTTTGTGGCTTTCCGACTCGTGCCGCCCTACATTAACGAATATCAGTTGCAGGATAAAATGGAGGAAGTGGCCCGGTTCGCCATCGTAAACCGCTACTCGGACGAGCAAATCCGAGAGAATATGTATAAGGTCGTGCAGGATTTGAGCTTGCCGATCAAGCGCGAAGACATCAAAGTCTACATAAGTCAGGCTACTTGCCGGATTTCTTTGGATTACACGGTTCCAGTCGATTTGGTGCTCTACAGCACGGAACTGCATTTTTCGCCTGCTAGTGAAAATAAATCCATTATGTAGTGGGTTCGCCTTTTTCGCTCGGGCGCCACGATTGGGACGGATGCGCCAGGCTTTCCCCTGAGGTATGACCGAACCGCGTCTGCTCACTCCTTTTCAGGCAACATCTCGCACACGAACTCCGTCTTTCTTAGTGGCGGGCGTTGCGAGACAATAGAAGTCCAGCCCCCGGGAGCTGCCGTTTGCGCATTCGAATTCGAAAAGGATTTTTTACATCGAAAATAGGTTTGACGATTTTGGGCGTCGTCTTCGCCATCGTCCTCACCACCGGCGGGATTTTCACTTACTACTACATCAAATATTCCCGCATGATCGATGCGCGGCTCCTCGGAAAAGTGTTGCAAAACACGACCCAGATTTTTTCGGCGCCGGAAACTATTTCCGCCGGCCAGGCTTGGAGCGAGGAAGACCTGACGACCTATTTGACGCGCATTGGCTACCGTCCAGAGGCGGACGACAATTCCCTGGGCCAGTACACCGTGCAGGGAAACACGGTGGACATTCGCCCCTCGAAGCTCTCGTATTTTGGCGGCTCGAACGCGCTGGCGGTGCAATTCAGCGCCAAAGCGATCCGCTCAATCCGGCCGCTGTCTGGCGGAGCAGCGATGGATACAGCGCAGATCGAGCCGGAGCTGATCACTAACCTTTTTGACAGTGCGCGAGAAAAACGGCGCCCGGTGCGTTATGAGGATTTGCCGCCGGAATTGGTGCACGCGATTCTTTCCGCGGAAGACAAGCGCTTTTTCGATCACGGGGGGTTCGACTTTATTCGCATCGTCGGCGCCGCTTGGGCGGACATGCGCCACAGCTCATCGCACTACCAGGGCGCGAGCACGATCACCATGCAGGTCGCGCGCACCTTTTTCTTTTCAAACGAACGCACTCTGCGCCGCAAAATCGCGGAAGCGATGGTCTCGATCGAGCTCGAGCAGCGTTTCAACAAACAGCAAATCTTCGAGTTGTACGCCAATGAGGTTTATCTGGGGAACCGCGGGAGTTTTGGAATTCGCGGCTTCTCCGAAGCGAGCGTCGCGTATTTCGGCAAAGACCTGCGGCAGCTCTCGATCGCCGAGTGCGCCTACCTCGCGGGCATCATCCGCGCGCCCAACTATTATTCGTCGGCAGACCGGCGTCCGGAACGCGGTACGCAGGCGCGCGACCGCGTCCTGACGCAGATGCTGGAGAACAAGTACATCACGCAGGAAGACCTGGATGAGGCCAAGCACGCGAACCTGAAGATTGTGCATTCAGCGGGGTCGGGGAGCGAAGCGCCGTATTTCGTGGATATGGTGAAGGACCATCTCCTCGACAAATATTCGGAGAACGAGCTCTTGAGCCAGAATTTTCGCGTTTACACAACGCTTGATCCTACGCTCCAAAGGGCTGCTGTGACGGCCGTGGACGCTGGCGTGAAGAACGTCGACACGCTGCTGGCAAAAAAATATGACAAGTGGCGCAAGGAAGCGGCTAAGAAAGGGAGCAACGAGCCGATTCCGCAGGTGCAAATAGCGCTCTTGGCGCTTGACCCTCGAACCGGCGAGATCAAAGCGGTGGTTGGCGGGCGCGACTACGGGCAGAGCCAGTTGAATCATGTGCTGGCGCACCGGCAGCCGGGGTCGGTGTTCAAGCCGTTTGTGTATGCCGCGGCTTTCGACAACGCCGTGGACGGCGTGCAGCCGGTGGTCACGCCTGCCACGACCGTCGATGATGAACCGACGACATTCGAATTCGACGCCAAGCAATACACGCCTAATAATTACGGCGAGAAATTCATGGGGCACGTCACTGTGCGCGACGCCTTGACGAATTCGCTGAACGTGGCCACGGTGAAGGTCGCCGAGCTGATCGGTTATGGCCGCGTGGTGCAGATCGCTCGTCAGATGGGCCTTGGCAACAACATTCAGCCTACTCCGTCGGTTGCGCTCGGCGCTTACGAAATGACGGCAGTGGATGTGGCCGCGGGATACACCGCGTTCGCGAACGGAGGGATCCGCGCCGAGCCGCAATTCCTGCACAGCGTGGTGAGTGCGGACGGGAGTGTGCTGGAGAAGTTTACGCCGCAGAACCGCCAGGTACTTGATCCTCGGGTCGCCTATCTGGTGACCAGTATTCTTAAGGATGTGCTGAACAAAGGGACGGGCGCGTCAGTTCGCGCGCGGGGCTTTACGCTGCCCGCCGCTGGAAAAACGGGAACTTCCCGTGACGGTTGGTTCGCCGGATACACCTCGAATCTTTTGACGGTGATCTGGATTGGGTTTGACGACAATCGCGATCTGGGCATAACGGGTGGCGCCACGGCGGCTCCTGTTTGGGCGGACTTCATGATTCGCGCCACGTCGCTGGCCCCCTATCGCGACGTAAAGGACTTTTTCCCGCCCGACGGCGTGCAGTCTGTGCTGATCGACCCGGAATCCTCGCAGCTCGCTACTCCAAGCTGTCCGACAACGCGCGAAGAAGTTTATGTGGCGGGATCGGCCCCCACGGAGTTTTGCGAACTGCATGGCGGACGCGCGGCAGGCGCCAGTTCAGGTTCCTGGCTGTCTCGCGTTTTCGGTGGCGGTGAACCGAAGCAGCCGCAAACCGATGCGCAGGGAAAGCCACTTCCCTACGATCCGAACCGCCCGCCTGACGCTACCGGCCAGGGTGCCGTTGACGCAAATGCCACCCCCGGCGAAAAGAAAAAGAACCCTTTACAGAAGATTTTTGGTATCTTTGGGGGCAAGAAGAAGGACCCCGACAAGGCTAAGCCCGAAGCCGATAAGCCTCCGCCGGAGAAGGGAGACTCGCCATGACTCTAGCACGAGTGGCGTTTCCAGCTAGTATCCTCCTCTTGACTCTGTCGATTCCCGCAGCAGCACAGACGGTCGAAGAAGCGCGGTACATGATGGCGCCGGGCGTTGCCCAGGTGCCCTCGCCGCAGGACCCGATCATCGTGGTGCATCCGGAAATCACCGACGAGCAGATGGGCGATTTGTATATGGTCAGGAAGCAGTTCCGCGAAGCCGCGGGAATGTTCAAAAAGCTTTCCGATCAGGACCCGAAGAATCCCGTCTACCTGAACAAGCTGGGCATCGCTTTGCACCAGCAGGAAGCGCTGGGGTTGGCGCTGAAGTATTACGAGCGGGCGGTGAAAGCCGATCCTCGCTATGCGGACGCGGAAAATAACGTCGGCACGATCTGGTATCAGCGCAAGAAATTCGACAAGGCCATAAAGGCGTATCACAAGGCAATTTCGATGCGCAGCGACATGGCCGTGCTGTATAGCAATCTCGGTTACGCCTATTTTGGCAACAAGAAATACGAGGAAGCGATCTCGTCTTTCCGCCAAGCGCTCGTGCTTGATCCACAGCTGTTTGAGCACAACGGATCGCGCAGCGGATCGATCTTGCAAGACCGGTCGGTAGAAGATCGCGGACGGTTTTATTACATGCTGGCGAAGTCCTTCGCGCAAGCGGGAGACCTCGAGCGGTGCATTCACTACCTTCGCAAGGCGAAAGACGAAGGGTATAAAAATTTCACGGATATAAAGACAGATCCGGCGTTCGGTGCGGCGCTTAAGGATCCGGCGGTTCAGGAACTGCTCTTGCCGAAGCCGGTGGACTCGGCGCAGCTCTAGTCCTATCTGCGGCCGCCTCGCGCAGCCGCGAAATCTCATCGAAGGCAGCCCAACAGGCTGTAAACTACCAACTCGATTTTCTGTGGTCATAAGCTTGTTTGTGTTTTGTTGTGCCTGCTTGCATGACTCAATCACCACGCGTACCAGACACCGAAGTGCAGCGCGCTGCGATGCGGAAGCTTAGCTTCTTGGTGGGAAGATGGCACGGAGAAACATCCATTTTGCGCGGATCCGGTGGTTCGCTGGAATTGAGCCAGACTGAAGAAGCCGAGTACAAGTTGGATGGATTGGTTCTTATAATCCAGGGAGTCGGACGCAGTAAGGCCGATGGTAAACCCGCGCTGCAAGCCTTGGGCATGATTTCTTACGATGACGAGGCGCGGACGTACAACATGCGCGCGTATAACGACGGCAGGTACCTGGAAACCGAGGTTAGGCTTGCAGAAGCTGAAAAAGTAATGACATGGGCCTTCGTGCTGGGAGAAATTAGGACCAGTTCCGTGCTTCGAATGGACGACGCGGGAGATTGGACGGAATTTCACGAGATCTCCATGAATTCTGAGCCGCCGAGAAAATTCATGGAAGTCAGGGTGCACCGTCAGGGTTAGTTTTTGCGGACTCAAAATTTGCACAGTACTATGGTGCGAATGAGTGCCAAACTCAGTGCAGGTCTCAGCAGTCCGCGTATAAACATATCGCCCCAATTGGTTGCAAAGGTGGTCGGGGTGGCCGCATTTCCGGTTGCTTGCGTATAGGGCTAGGCGAGCTTACGATAAAGACCTGCCAGTTCCCGGGAAATTCCTGCGCAGCTTAGGTGATGTGATCGTTGTCGCGATGTGGTGTGATTGGGGCGAGAAGAGTTACAGACAAACTGAAAAGGGCACGCAACAGGCAGGAGTGCCTGTCCTACTAGGAGAGCTGCTGGATGAAATCTGTCGTGGTGGTGGGCGCGCAGTGGGGCGATGAAGGGAAGGGCAAGGTGGTGGATTACCTTGCGGGCTCGTTTGATTTCATCGCGCGCGTGGCGGGCGGTCACAATGCCGGGCATACGGTCATTATCGGGAAGGACCGGTATGTGCTGCAGTTGATTCCTTGCGGAATTTTGCGCCCCAAGCAGCAGGCGGTGATTGGAACGGGTGTGGTGGTGGACCCCGCCGCGCTCGTGGCGGAGATTGAGACTTTGGCGAAGGCCGGAGTCGATGTGAAGGGCCGGTTGCACATCAGCAATCGCGCACATCTGATTTTTCCGTATCATCGCGAATTGGACAAAGCTGCGGAGGGCGCGCGTGGCGCCGACAAGATTGGGACGACTTCGCGGGGGATTGGGCCGGCGTATGAAGACAAGATGGCGCGCCGCGGTTTGCGGATGTGCGATCTGCTGGAGCCGGAATTGTTTCGGAAGAAGGCAGCGCGCGTTGTCGCGGAAAAGAACCGCTTAGCGAAAGGCGCTTACGGCGCGGATATTGATTTTTCGCATGAAGTGGAAGCGACGCTGAAGCTTGGCGAGAAGATTCGCGAGTACATTTGCGATACCGCGGAACTGGTCAATCGCGCGCTCGATGAAGGGAAGTCCGTGCTGTTTGAGGGTGCGCAGGGCACGATGCTGGATATTGATCACGGAACCTATCCGTACGTGACATCGTCAAGCGCAATTTCTGGCGGCGCGACTACTGGCGTGGGCGTGCCGCCTACGAAGATCAAGAATGTTTTGGGAATTTCCAAGGCTTACACCACGCGCGTCGGCGGCGGGCCATTTCCCACCGAAATGCCGGAGCTGGAAGCGCAGGAAGTGCGCGAGCGCGGAAAAGAGTTTGGCGCAGTGACGGGACGGGCGCGGCGCTGCGGTTGGTTGGATTTAATGGTGCTTCGCTACGCAAAGATGATTAACGGAATTGATTCGCTGGTCGTAACGAAGCTGGACGTGTTTGATACGCAGCGGGAAATTCAGATTTGCGTTGGGTATAAGTACAACGGCAAGGTGCTGAAAGAGATGCCCGCCTTGGCGGAAGAGTATGAGCATGTCGAGCCGCAGTATAAGTCTTTGCCTGGTTGGTGCGAGACAACCTACGGTGTGAAAGATGGAGCGAAATTGCCAAAGGCGGCTCTGGATTATTTACGCTTCATTGGGGATTTTCTGCAGGTGGAGATTGGCATGATTTCGACCGGGCCGGAGCGGGATGCGACGATCGTGCCTGCGGGAACGCTTTTGGCGCGGTGGCTGTGAGGCAAGAACCTTCGTGCCCTCTGGCTTCTCTGTGAACTCTGTGTAAATCTTTGTTCTTTCTTTTCTAAAGTAAGAACCAGAAATAAAGAGAAACCCACCAATGCTCACCTACGAGCAAGCACGACAGAAAGTCATCGAACAAATTTCAGAGAAAAAGGGTCCGCGCGCAACGGAACAAGTGCCCGTGGGCGAGGCGCTGGGGTTTGTGTTGGCGCAGGAACTGAAGACGGATCGGGAGTATCCGCCGTTTAACCGGTCTACACGCGATGGATACGCTGTATTAGCGGCGGATGCGAAGGCTGGGGCCACTTTGAAGTGCACCGGGGAGATTAAGGCTGGGGATCGCGTCACCAAAGAGCTTTGGGCTGAGACTTGCGTGCAAATTATGACCGGAGCGGCGGTGCCTTCGGGCGCGGACGCCGTGGTGATGATCGAGCACACGAAGCGCGATGGCGATGAAGTGCGATTCGAACGCGACGCGCTCACGGGGCAAAATTTTGTACCGCGCGGGAGCGAGGCGGGAGCGGGACAAACGTTGCTCACACCCGGAATCCGGTTGGGCTATGCGGAATTGGCTTCGGCGGCACAGGTGGGTGCGGCGGAGTTGAAGTGCGCGCAAAAGCCGCGCGTCGCCATTCTTTCGACCGGCGATGAGATTGTGCCCGTGGACAGCGTTCCCGGGCGCTTTCAGATTCGAAACAGCAACAGCGTGTCGTTGGCGGCTCAAGTGCGCTTGGCGGGTGGCAAACCCGTCTCGCTGGGGAACGCGATGGACCGCGAGGACGATTTGTCGTCGAAGATCCGGCGCGGCTTGCAGGAAGATTTGCTCGTTTTGTCGGGCGGCGTCTCGATGGGGAAATATGATTTGGTGGAGAAAGTGCTCCGGGAGATGAAGACGGAATTTTATTTTGATGCCGTGGCGATTCGACCGGGGAAGCCGGCGGTGTTTGGAAAATGCGGCGAGAAATTTGTGTTTGGGTTGCCGGGGAATCCCGTGTCAACGATGGTGACGTTCGAATTGTTCGTGGCGCCGGCGGTGGATTTATTGAGCGGGGCGGAAGCGCGGCAGTTGCCGATCGTGGAGGCGCGTCTGGGCGAGGCTCTGAATGAGAAGCCGGGGGTGACACACTTTCTGCCGGCGCGGATGGAGGGTCAAGGGGCAGAGAGGGAAGTAAAGGTTTTGAAGTGGCAGGGATCAGGAGACGTGTCAGCTTTGTCGCGCGCGAATTGCTATGTTGTCGTACCTGCGGAGAGGGAAAAGATTGACGTGGGAGAGCGAGTGCAAGTGATGGTGCGGCGCGATTTGTTTTGATCGGGCGCGGAAGTCGTAGGGTCATCCTTTTTACCCTGAGCGACGCGAAGGGCCGAGGATGACCGCTCCACCTGTGTAGAATGTTCTCCTGGCTACAGAAAAGAAGAACGAAATGGCGAAGCTTTCACATTACGGGACGCGAGGCGAAGTGAGGATGGTGGACGTGTCGGCAAAGGGCGTGACGACACGGACGGCGGCGGCACAGGGGTTCGTGAAGATGGCGCCCGCGGTGGTCCGCGCGGTAAAGCGGCTGAGGAATCCCAAGGGGAATCCCCTGGAAGTGGCGCGGATTGCGGGAATTGCGGCCGCGAAGAGGACCGCGGAGTGGATACCTCTTTGTCATCCACTGCCGCTCACGCACATTGATGTGACTGCGCGCCTGTGCCAAAATGGCGTGGAAGTTCGCTCCGAAGTTACGGCGACAGCTCAAACAGGGGTGGAGATGGAAGCCCTTGTCGCCGTTACCGCTGCGGCCCTCACGGTCTACGACATGTGCAAAGCCCTGGATAAAGGGATGGAAATCGGCGGGATTGTCCTCGTCAAGAAGACGGGCGGGAAGAGTGGGGACTTTTTTCGCAACGAGAGTACTCGTGCGCGTGTCCGCGTTGGCAAGAATGGGCATAAAAAAACGCCCCGGAGCCGGGGTCGATGAGCGCAGCGGGTGGAAAAACCGTCGTTAAATTGTTGGTGGCGGATGACAATCCGCTGGTGCGGGACCTGATTATCAAGGGGATGGAGCCGTATTGCGAGGTCGAAACGGCCTCGGACGGTGCGGACGCACTGCTCAAAGTGATTGACACTCCTCCTGACGTGATTCTCTGCGATTACAAAATGTCCGGCCTGGACGGTCGGCAGCTTTTTGAAAAGCTGCACGGGCGTGAGGCGACGCGGCACATTCCGTTTTTGTTTATGGCGAGCCGCGCGGATATTGAGGAGCGTCTACGGCCGCTGGTGGATGGCGTCGAGGATTTTGTTACCAAGCCGTTTCTCGTAAAGGATTTAGTGCGCATCGCGAAAAAAGTTGTGGACCGCCTGCATTTGGAGAAATTGCAGAAGCGCGCTTCGCGCCCGGGCGTGATTCAGGGGCGGCTCGAAGAGATGAGCATGATCGACCTGATGCAGTCGCTCGAGATGGGGCAGAAATCCTGCCGGCTGGTCGTGCAGCACAACGGCGAACAGGGCGAGCTGTTTTTTGCGAATGGCCAATGCCGCGACGCGAAAAGCGGAAAAGTGGAAGGCGACGACGCCGTCTACCGCGTGGTGCTTTGGACCGCGGGCGAGTTTGAGATTGATTTCAACGCGGCGAATGCTTCGACGCGCACGACCACGACAAAGAACACCACCGGCCTTTTGATGGAAGCGATGCGCTTGATGGACGAAGCCAGCCGCGACACTGTGGAAACGAAGTAACTTGCCTGATGCGCGTCGCGGTGCTCACAATCAGCGATACGGTTTCAAAAGGCGAACGCGAAGATGCGTCGGGGCCCGCGGTGGTCGCGGTGTGCCGCGGATTGAATTGGGAAGTGACTTCCGTGCTGCGTGTGTCCGATGATCCGGCGAGTATTCGCGAACAACTGAGGGAGTTGGCGGACTCGGGACGCGTGGATTTGATTTTGAC
>DASXMM010000108.1:0-37843 GCA_036495665.1 Candidatus Acidiferrum sp.
ATGGTCCCGACGTATTTGAAAAACGCGTTCTCTCGCTCCAGCAATATCGCCGGCCGATGATTTGCACCGAATACATGGCGCGCGGAAATGGCAGCACGTTTCAGGGCACGTTGCCCATCGCAAAAAAATATCACGTGGCCGCCATCAACTGGGGCCTGGTCGCCGGCAAAACGCAGACCTATCTGCCCTGGGATTCCTGGAAGCACCCCTACACGGATCGTCAACCGACGGTTTGGTTCCACGAAATCTTCCGCACCAACGGCCAACCTTACCGCCAGGGTGAGGCCGACTTCATCCGCACGATCATCCAGAGCGCTTCCGGAAATTAGCGTAGCCGGACGCACATGTCCTCGATCGACGCGCGAAAGCACACCAAGCTACGTATCGTAAGGTTTGCGTGCCGCTGAAAAAGCAGCCGACTGGAGGGGCGACAGATTGGTTCCGGGACGTGGACTCGAACCACGATACTCAGCTTCAAAGGCTGATGTCCTACCGATTAGACGATCCCGGAACCGCCGCCAATAGTTTAGCAGAGGAAAAAGAATGTGCGAAGCGACGGGAGTGTGCGCGGCGCGACGGTTTCTGCTAAATTGATAAGGTTCCGCACCTCGCCGGAGAGGTGGCCGAGCGGTTTAAGGCGCACGCTTGGAAAGCGTGTGTAGGTTAACCCCTACCGTGGGTTCGAATCCCACCCTCTCCGCCATATCTGCAACTCGTTGATTTTCCTCACTTGAATTTATGGTGTCTCTGAGCGGGAAAGCGCCGCTTCTTTTTGCGGCGATGGCGCGGATGTCGCGCTTCTGCCCCTCGGAGAGCGGAAGAGAAAGTGAACTTAGCCGACGACGGAGGACACTGATTCGGGGCGCGCTGGAAGGGCAGCGCTGGTGGATGGGATAGGAATAAGCTGGCCGTCCTGCATTCGGTATTCGAGCCCGCGCCAGACGATTCGTTCCGAAAAAAATCCCGCTACCCAAACGATAAAGCTTATCGCGTCACGAACCGGAACCAGCCACAGCATTTTGTAGAGGCTGCGGTCGCCGAGTCCCCACATTCCTGTCAACCACGTCGTAGCCACACGAAGAAAGAGGTATGCCAGAAGATAGGTTGCCGCTATGGGGATAGAACCGAAAGACAAGCCAGCGGCCGCTCCAACCGCCGCCCACGGCAGTCCGTGCGTAAAAAGCATGGCGCGATAACCGGATGGGCGAGCGCTCTTCAGCGCGATGGACCACCGCAACTCCCGATGAAAATACTCCGCGAGCGTCTCTTTCGCAAAAACCATGGACACCGGTTTCGCAATTAAAACCACCCGGTGGCCGCGTTCTGCGATGCGCCTGCCAAGCTCAAAATCCTCCGAGTGATGGTTGGCCATTGCCTGCCAACCGCCAATTTCCGCGAGGTGTTTCTTCGATGTAGCCATGGTCCAGCCAAAAGCAAATCCCAGGCGCCCCTCGATTTTCTCCGCCACCAGTGCGGCCGGAGCGGAATCCATATACATGCCGAGAGCATCGAGATTTGATGCCACATTCCCGGCGCTCTGACTCCGGTAAAACGCCGTGACCACGCCGACTTCCCGATCGGCAAAAGAGGCCATCACTTGTTTCAAATAGTCAGGCTCGACGCGAACGTCACTGTCGCTCATAACCATGAAATCGTATTTCGCGTTTAGCGCTAGCTGACACAAATTATTCACTTTGTCGCTTGTCCCCACGCGAGGTACTTTCGTAATCAAGCGGATGGAGTTCTCAGGAAAATCTGCTCGGAGTTTTTCAATCACCGCAATGACGGGGTCGCTGGGGTCCGATACCGCGAATATGATCTCATACTCAGGATAATCTAGGCGGCAAAAGCTCGCGAAATTCTCGTAAGCCCCATAGTCCAGGCCCCGCACCGGTTTTACAATGCTGGCCGCAGGCATGAAAGGAACTTTTGGCGTCGAAGCCTTGCGCCCACCGCGGAAATAAGCAATTACACAATAGAGAGAAAGGAGGTAGTACACCAGGGGAAGAAGCGCCAGAATCAGCAATGCAGTGATGACAGTCAGCAACTCGATTCCTCAGATTTCTTTTACCCTCGCTTGCACCGCAGCCACATAATAGTCCTAACGTCCCGCGGCCCGCTAGACGGCATAGGCAAAGCCTCAGGCATTGATCGAGTAGCCATACGCCCGAATGGTTTCCACAGCTTGACTTCGACTCTCTGCGTCCACTTGCTTCAAGATCCGATGGATGTGATTCCTCACCGTGAACGCTGAAAGATTCAGGTGTGACGCGATCTCCTTATTGGTGAGACCCTTCGCGACCAGCGCAACCAATTGTTGCTGGCGCACCGTAAGATCCGGCCTCGCAGGCACGTTTTGAACGGGCATCTCCTTGCCCATTTGAAATACGAAACGGAATAGCGCCGAGCAAAGTTGCGGAGGGCACACCGCCTCATCGCGGAAGACTGCGCGCACCGCCGCCACCACATCCGAAGCAGATGCATCCTGCAACAAGTAGCCGTTCACACCCGCGCGGATTGCATCCAGAAAATTCTTCTCATCGCATTCTCTTGCGATGACCACCGTTCGAAACGAAGCGCGATCTTCTCTCTGCTGCCCCGCGATCGCCAGCAGCCTCGGCATTTGCAAAGAGTCGATAATCAAAACGTCGCATTTTGAATCCGCAACGCCAACAGCCGTCGCCTCGCTATACCCACTCTGCCCAACAACAAGCAGATCGGCGCGCTTGCAGAACAGCCGCACCAGCGCTTCGCGCAGCAAACGGTTCTCAATCAATAGAAACGTGCGTATCGGCGAATTGGGGACAATTTCGCTCACGAGTTCCTTCAGTCTTTACTATCTCTACTCTACTAGGCAAAAAAACACGGATGACGCAACGCACAAAGATCGGGTTGCCCTTGTGCCGACACAAATTAAACCTAATTGCTCGCTATTGTCAAGAAGCGAGAAGTCCCTTTGCATATAACCCTGCAATGATGAAGTACTCCCCGTCGAAATAGTCCTATCTACATGTATTTGGGCCGGTTTACGTCTATGGATGCCGGCTTGCCCCCTGCCGGGTTGCTTCACAAATGTACGAAAGCAAACAATTCATTATCCAGTGTCGGCTCTGCCCAACAACCCTCGATGAACACACTGTAATATTGCCGTAGGTCAAAATTGGTACTCACCACAACTCCCTTGGTACCCAACCCCATCCACCAATAGTCCTTCCCGCTAGTTGCCTTTTGATACTTACGCTGACTGCTACTGATAAAAGATACTTGCCACACAATGGAGTGTCGCATGGAAAAAGCCATTCGGGTCCTCGTGGCGAATCGCCCTCGTCTCTTACGGGAGACTCTTCTCACAACCTTTGCCGATCAACCGGACATCGAAATCGTCGGTGAGGTTGCCGAAGAGTCTGAAATTATGGAGTGCGTGAAAAAGACTCTGCCGAATTTCGTGGTGATCGCCCTCGATCAACCCGGCAGGCGTCCTCGCGTCTGTGATGATCTCCTGCGTGAACATCCAGAGGTCCGTGTCATCGCCGTCGCCCCAGCGAAGAACTATGTCGTTTACTACTGGGCTTCCCTCGACATCCATTCCAGCAGTATCGAGGCGTCGGAAGAAGGCATGTTGAACGCTTTGCGAGGCTCGATGGCTACGGGCAGAACGAATTGATGTTTCCGCGTCAAAGATTCTCGTGCCCAGCAACTGGAGCGAGTTTATGGTGAACGTGAAAAAATTAAAACGCATCCTCACAGGCTTGGCCTTGGCTTCTTTGTTCTCCGCGCCGGCTGTCCCGCAACAGCAAACCGACAAGCCGAGCAAAACCACCGAACGCGAACGCAACGACTATGGCGCCCCACAGACTCCCGATTTGACTCAGGAGAACCTCGCCCACGTCGCTGCCGCGGCAAGTCAGATTCGAGCTGTACTGGCCAAGGACGAAGGCCTCTTGGTCGAACTGAAGCGCTGGATCGCTAAAGAAGTCACCGATAACGGCCAGGTCGTCGATGATTCCGCTCTCACCGATCAGGCAATTTTCGATCGCTTGGACCGCGACGTAAAGTTTCGTTCCGTTGCCACCCGCCTCCTGCAGCGCTACGGCTACTTGATGCCGACACCAAATCCGGACTCGGATTTCGCCAAAGAAAATGATCTGGTCCTCAAAGAGCGCGCCCGCCGCTTGGTTCAGATTGAGGCGCAGGAAGACTCACAGTCGCTTCAACCAAAAAAGAACGACCAGGATTTGGAGCGCACCGCGACCTGTGATCCGCGTCGCGACGAAGATTGTTCCCAGTCCACGCAGCCAGACCGTCGCCAAAATATGCGCAATCCCGACGGCTCCTACCCGTCCGATTCCAACCCGCAGGGCGCTCCCTCGCGACAGCCATCGCAGAGTTCCTCCCCGCTTCTTCGCGCTGACGGAACGTCTCAGTTTACGAATCCGTTGGACGGCCTTAGTGGCGCTGGCTCCTCACTCAACCTCGAAATGGCTTCCACTTCGCTCAGCAAACGTGATCCTGATGATGACGCCAGTCCCTCGGCAAGCTCGCAACAAATGTTGGAACAAGCCGCTGCCATGAGTGGCATCGGTGGTTTGACCTCGAAAACCGACTTAGCCGCTCTGCTCGCTTCCCGGGCTGGCGCAAGTATCGATGACGGAAGACCTCCCTCAGACAGAAATTCGATGTTGGCACGATCTCTGCGAAAGACCCTTCCCAGGGACCACATCATTGAGGAAGATTTTCCGCCCGTCCGGATGGTCCATCGCGCAAATCCCTATTCCGACGTACCGTCCCTTTTTGACATGTACGTCCAAGCCTCCGCCCGCCAGCGCCCGCTCGAACGTTTTGGCCTCGAAATTTTCCGGAATACTTCCAACGATCCAGACGCGATCCCCATGGATCTTCCTGTCGGCCCTGACTACGTCATCGGCCCTGGAGACAGTCTTGAGATTGACCTCTGGGGAGGAGTTTCCCAGCGAATGTTTAAGGTCGTTGATCGCGAAGGACGCGTTTCGCTTCCCGAAGCTGGACCGCTCCTCGTCAGCGGCCGCAATCTGGGCGACGTGCAGCAAGCGGTGCAACAAGTGCTCCGGACGCAGTATCGCGATGTCTCCGCGGATGTCTCGCTTTCCAAATTGCGCACTGTTCGCGTCTACGTCGTTGGCGATGTCTCCCAGCCGGGCGCTTACGACATCAGTTCGCTTTCGACTCCGCTCAACGCCCTCTTTGCCGCGGGCGGCGTAACCCCCAAGGGCTCGTTGCGCGCGCTCAAACATTTTCGTGGCACGCAACTCGTTGAAGAAGTAGACGCCTACGATCTCCTTTTGCACGGCGTCCGGTCCGACATGTCCAGACTTGAGAACGGCGACACTCTGCTAGTCCCCCCCCTTGGGCCGCAAGTGACCGTAGAAGGCATGGTACGCAGGCCTGCGATTTACGAACTTCATGGCGAGACTTCACTCACCGATGTGCTCGATCTCGCCGGCGGAATCCTGCCAGCCGCCACCCTTCGCCACGTCGAGGTCCAGCGCGTCGAAGCTCACGAGAAGCGCACCATGCTCACTCTCAATCTTTCACCAGCGGACGACGCCGATTCCGCCAAGATACAACTCGAGTCTTTCAAGATCAACGACGGCGATGAAGTTCATATCTTCCCCATAGCTCCATACAACGAAGACGCTATCTACATTCAGGGGCATGTTTTGCGTCCGGGGCGCTATTCCTACAAGCAGGGAATGAATCTCACTGATCTCATCGGCTCCTACAAGGACCTGCTCCCCGAACCGGCCCCTCACTATGCCGAGATCGTCAGGCTCAACGCTCCCGACTTTCATCCTAGCGTGGAGAGCTTCGACCTGACCGCCGCTTTGGCGAATCCTGCCTCAGCCCCCAAACTACAGCCGCTCGATACCGTTCGCATTTTCAGCCGCTACGATTTTGAGCCCGCTCCCGAAGTCTGGGTGGGCGGCGAGGTTCGCGAGCCGGGAAAGTACCGCACTTCCGGTCAAGCGAACCTGCGAGACATCGTCTATCAAGCCGGTGGCGTAACTCAGGATGCCTCGCTGGACTCCGCGCAACTCTTTCGCACTCAGCCCGATGGCACCATGAAAATTCTCAGTGTCAATCTTCGTGAGGCCCTTGCCGGAGATCCCGCGGACAACATCCTTATCCAGCCACGCGACCGTCTCCTCGTCCATCGCAACGCTGCCCGCGTCGATCCCCCGACTGTCTACATTACCGGTGAAGTGGCCAAACCCGGACGCTATCCCCTCACTTCCAACATGCACCTCGAGGATTTGGTTCACGTATCCGGCGGATTGAAGCGCAGCGCTTACACTGAGACCGCCGATCTCTCCCGTTTCGATATCAATGCTTCTCGAACGGATCCCAGCGACCGTCTCGAAGTCAGTCTTAAGGCAGCTATGAACGGCGACTCCACCGCTGATGTCCCGCTCCGCGACGGCGACGTCTTGACCATTCGCCAGCTCCCACGCTGGAACGACATCGGCGCTTCCGTGGCTGTCCGTGGCGAAGTCACTCACCCCGGTACATACGGAATCCAGCCCAACGAGCGCCTGAGTTCTATTCTCGCGCGCAGCGGAGGCTTCAACTCGGAAGCCTATCCCTACGGGATGGTCCTCATGAGGCGTGAAGTACGCGATCTCGAAATCAAATCCCACGTCGAACTTGTGGAGCGTGTCAAAGCCGAGCAGGTCACACTCAAGGCCTTGCCCGAGAACGACGCCGATCAGAAAAACGCCAAGCTGATGGCCATCGCCCAGACGGAAACAACCCTCAGGCAGCTCGAAGAGACCCCACCGGTCGGCCGCGTCGTTCTGCATATCACGCCCGATATGAAGTCCTGGCAAAACACGTCCGCGGATGTGCAGGTCCGCGATGGCGACGTTCTCGTTGTTCCCAAAAAAGCTGGCTACGTTTTGGTCAACGGCCAGGTCTTCAATCCGACCGCCGTCAGTTATCGCCCGGGTCACAGCGCACAGTGGTATCTCAGCCAGGCAGGAGGATATACACCCCTTGCTGATAAAAAAGCTGTCTTTGTGATTCGTGCGGACGGCTCCGTCATCTCAGCGAAAAATAACGGCGACGGTTGGTGGGGCGGCGACCCAATGAAGGCAACTCTTCGAGCGGGTGATTCCATTGTCATACCCGAAAAAGCGCCGAAGGTCGGCCGTAACTGGCAGATGATCTTCCAAACAGCGCAAGTGGCTTCGTCCGTAGCATTGGCAGTCGCGTACATCCATCCATGACAAGGGGTATTCATGATCCGGAGTTGTTTCGTCGTGCTCGCGATTAGCTGCGCGGCGTCGAGCCTTACACTGACCGCGGCGATCGCCAGCGCTGTACCGCAAGAAGCGGCCGCCCAACAGACGACAGCACAACAGACGGAGGATGCCAAAAAGGAGAATTCGGCCGCGCAAGGAAAGGAAAAGACCTCGAAGAAGAAGCTCCTGGACGATTTGGATTCGGAATCTCATGCGCTTCCGACGCGGAGTTTTAAAGCATTAGGAAAGGAATTCTTGCTAGACCAGGAACAAATCTGGACGAGTCCCGCCAAACTCCGCTTCTCGGATGTGCAGTGGCTCCTGCCTCTCAGCGGCATCGGCGCCGGGTTGTTCGTCACCGATCGCGACTACAGCGCACACCTTTCCAATAGTCCCGCGACGATCAGCCGCTACACCAACATTTCAAACGCTGGCATCGGAGCCTTCGTCGGTGGCGCAGCCGGAATGTTTCTTCTCGGTTACGTCAAGCATAATGAACACTGGAGCGAAACAGGATTTCTCGCCGGTGAAGCCGCCCTGAACAGTTTGGTAGCGACCGAGGCTCTCAAATACTCCCTGTCACGCGAACGCCCTTTTCAGGGCGACGGCAGCGGGCCCTTCTTTCAACGCGGAGACACTTCTTTCCCCTCGGAACACGCAGCGGCCGCCTGGTCCGTAGCCGGCGTCCTCGCCCACGAATATCCCAACCCGTTCATGAAGATCATGGTCTACAGTCTCGCTTCTCTCGTGGACTACTCCCGTATTCGCGCCCGCCAGCATTTTCCGTCCGACGTCTTCGTTGGAAGTATGATGGGTAATCTCATCGCTCAGAATGTCTACACTCGAAACCATGACCCCGGTCTTGGCGGTGAGGCCTGGACTTCCATCAGTCAGATGTTCCGCAACGACGGAGATCTCACTGCCAGCAATATGGGCTCCCCCTACGTCCCCATCGATAGCTGGGTCTATTCCGCATTCGATCGCCTCGCCGCCATGGGCTATGTCAACAGCGGTATGTCTGGAATGCGCCCCTGGACGCGCTTGGAATGTGCCCGCCTGCTCAACGAGTCCGAAAATCGTAACGTCGAGGACTCCAACTCGTCGCAAGCTGCAAAAACATATCTGCAATTGGCCCAGGAATTTGCCGGCGAATTACGCGAAATGAGCGAAGGTGTCAACCGATCGGCCAGAGTCGAGTCCGTCTACTCACGCGTCACCGGAATCTCCGGCCAGCCTCTCACCGATGGCTTCAACTTTGGGCAAACGCTTATCAATGACTACGGCAGACCGTACCAGGAAGGATTGAATTCTGCCGATGGCTTCTCCGCTTGGGCCACCGAGGGCCACTTCGTCGTTTACGTCCGCGCTGAGTACGAGCACGCCCCCTCAGCTCCCGCGCTGTCCCAAAGCGCCCGGGAATTTATAACTACTTCTAACAGTCTTTCTTCTGTGGCTCCGCCCACGCCAATCTCTGCCGTAAATCGTTTTCAGCTATTGGACACTTATGTGGGTCTGAATTTTTCCAACTGGCAAATTACGTTCGGCCCGCAGACCCTGTGGTGGGGGCCGAGCCTCGGCGGACCGCTGATGTTCAGCAACGACGCCGCGCCCGTCAACATGCTTCGCATCAACCGCGTTTCGCCCTTCAAGCTCCCCAGTATCTTGGGTTGGCTTGGCCCTTGGCGCGCTGAAACGTTTCTAGGGCAGGTCACGCAGCACGATTTCGTCTTCCAAACCAATACCGGCCTCGTCGGGCAGTTTGGCCAATCCTTGAGCAGGCAGCCCTTCCTGGATGGCGCCAGAATCAGTTTCAAGCCGGCGCCCGATTTCGAACTCGGTTTTTCTCTCACCGTTGTTTTTGCCGGAGGTCCGACTGCGTTGACGTCTCATACCTTCTTTAATAGCTATTCCATCGGGCAGGGTAACGTCGCCGCAGGTACCATCTCAGACCCGGGAGACCGCAGATCGGGACTCGACTTTACGCTCCGGATTCCTGGAGTGAAGGACGGATTGAGTTTTTACTCAGAGGCGTTTGTTGAAGACGAGTTTTCACCCATAGCCTATTGGCGGAATGCCGCCACTTGGTCGGGCTTGTACCTGGCGCAAGTTCCCAAGCTCAATAAGTTGGATTTTCGAGTAGAGGCCGGCTATACAGATCTTCCCAGCGGCCTCCAGAGCGGGACACCGACCTCCCACTATGCTCCCGGAATTTTCTATTCGAACGGGCGATACCCGGACGGTTCCTATACCAATGGCGGCGACCTTCTCGGAAATTGGATGGGGCGCCAAAGCCAGGGCGTTCAGGCTTGGAGCAGCTATAGATTTAGTCCGCGCAGCTTTCTCCAGGCCAGCTTCAGGCACCAAAAAGTGAGCCAGCAATTTATGCCAGGAGGTGGCTCGCTAACCGATGCCTCCTTGAGCGCCAACCTCTGGCTCCGCAATGATTTAAGCGCATCCGCAACCGTCCAGTACGAACGTTGGTTGTACCCGGTGATCACTCCCGGCGCGCAATCCAACATCACGACTTCGTTGCAACTGGTTTTCTGGCCCCAATCGTGGAAGAAGTAGGCACGGCTTATGGTTTGACGAAAAGGAAGTAACGCATTCGATAATCGGCCGATAATTACGTTTGCCGCGGGCGGCACGTACGGCTTTAATCCTTAAACGCTTCGGGAGAGAAAGGAAGACGTGACGCAGATAGCAGCCAAGCAGCAGCCCGAGACCGCCCCGCAACCGGTTTTGGGAGAAGTCTTGCTGCCGGAAATGCCGATTCAGGATCCACGCACGCGCCAAGCGGAGCAGCTGCGCTTGCTGTGGGATCGCCGCCGAATTTTGCTTAAAACCGTGGCGATTGGCGCGCTCGCTTCAACGCTGACCGCCTTCCTGATCCCGAGTTCCTACACTTCAACGGCCCAGCTCATGCCACCCGATCCGCAATCTTCCTCCGGCCTTGCGATGATGGCGGCTATGGCTACGGCAACGAAAGGAGCCCCAGGACTCGGCTCTGTGGCTGGTGACTTGCTAGGTCTGAAGACCTCAGGCGCTATGTTTATCGGTGTTTTGCGAAGCCAAACCTCGCAGGACCGCCTGATACAGCAGTTCGACCTCAGAAAGGTTTACGGCAAGCGCCTGGTTGTCGACGCGCGCACCAAACTTGATGACAACACCTCTATCGCGGAAGATCGCAAGAGCGGCATTATCACCATTGGCGTAACGGATCACGATCCGAAGCGCGCAGCAGCCATCGCAAACGCCTATGTCGATGAGTTGAACACCCTAGTCGCCAGCCTGTCCACCTCCTCCGCTCACCGCGAACGCGTCTTTCTCGAGGAACGCCTCAAGGTCGCGAAAGTAGAGCTCGACGGCGCCGTCAATGATCTCGCGCAGTTTTCCAGTAAGAACAACACTCTCGACATCCAGCAGGAAGGCAAGGCCATGCTGGACGCCGCGGGAACGATTGCCGGCGAGATGATCGCCGCCGAATCGCAGCTCGAAGGTCTCCGCCAGATTTATACCGATAATAATTCTCGCGTCCGCTCGTTAAATGCTCGCGTCGAGGTGCTTCGCAAGCAACTTGAGAAACTCGGCGGTGCGGACGCAAGTGGCGGCGCGAAAGGAAGCGGTGCTGGCGCTTCGTCTCCCGGAGCCGGTCAGCCCATGGGCGCATCTGTTGCTCCCACCGGATCACCTGTTACTAATGACAGTGGCCTTCTGTATCCCACCATCCATAGCCTTCCTCTTCTTGGCGCTAAGTACTCTGACTATTACCGTCGCGCAAAAATCCAGGAAACTGTTTACGAGCTTTTGACGCAACAGTTCGAGCTGGCGAAAGTCCAGGAAGCCAAAGAAACGCCCAGCGTCAAAGTTTTGGATCCGGGAACAATTCCCGAGAAAAAATCGTTTCCGCCGCGCCTCCTGATCATTTTGCTCGGCACATTTTTTGTTAGCTGTGGTGCCGTCGTCTGGGTGGTCGGCTCTGAAGTTTGGAAGCAGGCCGATCCAGCCGATCCGCGCAGGATTCTCGCCAAAGAAGTTGCCGCGACACTGAGCGCGCGGGCGCAATGGTTTTCGCGCAACGGCGCGGACCGCAACGGTGCCGAACACGGAGCAAGCGGCGCGGGCAACGACAACGGTTTTGATCGTGCCGATGACCTCCAGGGGCCAGGACCGGGGTCTTCCGAGCGGCGGTAGATGTGAACTGCGGGGCGTGAATTTTGGTGCGCGCCCCGGGCGCGCCGGTGGGTGAGCGCCGTAGTGGTGGATTTGGCTGTAAGGTATAGAACATAAACGGGTTAGGTCACAAATTGCCCTGTGAGTGACGGGGCGAAGCTGTGCAAGGCAATGGCGAACTCTTCCAGAATAGAAAATGTCTCGACCGGGGCCGAGGGCTCCGAGATACTCGCCTTTGGCGGGATCGAGGCGTACGTGCAGCCGCGCTGGTATGCCGCGTATACGCGCGCAAACCACGAACGACGCGTTGCGGACCAACTTGCGGAGCGGGGAGTGGACAATTTCCTGCCGCAATACAGTTCGGTGCGCAAATGGAAAGACCGCAGAGTGCGTCTGGAGCTGCCGCTGTTCCCAGGATACGTTTTTGTGCGCTTGGCGCTCCAGAACCGACTGCGAGTTCTGCAGGTGCCGGGAGTGGCGCATCTGGTGAGTTTTGCGGGACGGCCAGTGGCAGTGCCGGAAGAAGAATTCGCGAGGATTCGCGGATGCCTGGACAAGGGACTGCGCGCCGAGCCGCACCGGTACCTGGAAGCAGGCCGAAGGGTACGGGTAAGGAGCGGCCCGCTCGAAGGGATGGAGGGAATCGTCGTGCGGCAGAAGAACAGCAGCCGGCTGGTGGTTTCCCTGGAACTGATCCAGAGGGCGATGGCGGTGGAGTTGGACACGCTGGATCTGGAGACGCTGAAGTAGGGTGAGAGCGAAAAGGGCGGGGGGTACCCCACACCCCCGTTGTGTACGGACAGAGTGCATGAGCGCATGATAATAAACGAGTTGCGGGAGATCGTTCGTGGACGATTCGGCAGGCCGATCCCGATGGGCACCCCACCCCCCCGTGTTTTCCGTAAGTGTTGCAGGTAAAGGGGTTACAGGTGCAAGGCCCGTAAGAGTGGCAGATAATAGACTTAAACTGCCGTGTTTTGAGGTGTTTAGCAGGGGGCGCGCAAGAGTGGCAGGCAAAGGACTTAGAGGCGGCCAAGACAGCACCCAAGTGCAGGCGCGGCAAGGCAGGACGGGACGCTGGCGCGGGGACCGATAACTGAAGGGGATGAGACGAGGACTAAAGCGGGAAAGCATTGCAAAGGGTAGCATGGGATTGGCTAGTCTGTCAATATAATTTTTCATTATATTGAAACGAAAAGGGTTGAGAGGCGGCGGGGTCAAGAAGATACGGATGAACGGAGAGAATCGAGGGATAATTCGTACGGTTGCAAATGGCTGAGACTTCCACAAACGGGAATCTGCACCTGACCAGCGGCCGGCTTTTGGCGCGGAACACGGTTTGGAACCTGATCGGCAACGGCGCGCCACTGATCGTGGCAGTATTCGCCATACCTATTCTGATCAGAGATCTAGGCAAGGACCGCTTCGGTGTGCTGGCGCTGGCGTGGGCGCTGATTGGGTATGCGGGCCTTTTTGATGCTGGACTTGGCAGAGCGCTAACACAGCTGGTGTCCAAGAAACTGGGCGCGGGAGAGGAGCACGAAGTCCCCACACTGGTTTGGACATCCCTGGTGTTGATGCTGGGCTTAGGCGTTTTGGGCACTGCGGTCATCCTAGTGATTTCGCCGTGGCTAGTGGGCCATGCCCTCAAGATTCCCGAGGCGCTCCAGCCGGAAACGCTGCGCACATTTTATCTGCTGGGGCTGTCTGTTCCCGTGGTCATCCTGACGACCGGTCTTCGCGGGATGCTGGAGGCGCACCAGCGGTTCAAGCTTGTGAATGCCCTGCGCATTCCGACGGGCATCTTCACATTCGTCGGGCCACTTATGGTCCTGCCGTTTTCCAGAAGTCTTGTTCCCGTTGTGGGAATCCTCATCGTTGGCCGCCTCGCAAGTTGTTTGGCGTATTTGTGGGCTTGCTTCCGGGTGGTCCCGGAACTTCGCACGCGAGTGGCATGGCATGGCCCTTCCGCGGGCCCTTTGTTGCGGTTTGGCGGATGGACAACCGTATCCAACATCGTGGGCCCCCTGATGCTAAACATGGACCGCTTTGTCATAGGGGCGCTGGTGTCCGCCACGGCGGTGGCCTACTATGCCACGCCATACGAAGTCGTCACAAAACTATTCGTGATTTCCGGAGCGATTTCCGGAGTGATGTTTCCCGCCTTCAGTCTAACAGGGGCGATGGACCGTCACCGGTCCTCGGCGCTTTACCGGCGCGCGATAATATTTATGCTAGCGGTTTTGCTTCCGGTTACGGGCATTCTTCTGTTGGGGTCCAAAGCGAGCCTCTCCCTTTGGCTGGGAGCCGATTTTGCGATGCACAGTTATGTGGTTGCAGAATTTCTGCTGGTGGGAACTTTCGCGCTCGCGATGGCGTCGCTACCGTTTGTCCTGATTCAGGGTCTGGGCCGGCCGGATATTCCCGCAAAGTTAAATCTGTTGGAGATACCTTTTTACGCCGCCGGCCTATATTGGTTAATCGAGCGATACGGGGTGACGGGGGCCGCGGCGGCCTGGATGCTACGGGCCGCGGTCGACGCTGCGCTGCTGGCTTATTTTGCACACCGGCTACAGAAGGACCCGTCCGCCGAGCTTGGGAAAGTAACAATGGTTCCCGCCGTTTCTATCGACCGCTAGTCGGGGCCGTTGGCGGCAGATCGCAAGTCTAGCGATGGGGACGTACCAAGCGGGTCGCAATTGTTTGTAGTTCAATGGCATAGCTGCGCAATAAAATGATCGTTCACTTGATATTCACGGGCTGCGTTCTCGGGCTGACGGTGCTCAATTATTACGCTGGCCGAAGGAACGTTCTGTATCCGGCATTTTTCTTTTCGCTGATTTGGCTTGTCGTGTTGTGCCTCTACTTGGTCCCGCTGGTTGAGCTGAATCCTTTGGGAGCGGTCACGCTGGCTATCGTCACATCCGGCATAGTTGCATTCAGCGCCGGGGCTTCTTTTGCAGGCTGGTGGCATCCGCGGCCGCCAGTTGCTTCGCTGAGCAGGAATTCCGTCAAGAGAGCGCTGTTCTTCTACTGTCTCGCGGCCCTGCCTCTTTTCTTCCTAGAGACGCGCAGGCTGAGCGCTGCTGGTGGTTTGGAGGGCTTCCTGTTCAGCGCCAGAGCTTCGCTCATCGAGGCAACGGAGAATGGCGAGAGGCAGTACAGCAGTCCCTTGTACACCATAACCGTGACCCTGTCTGTCTTTGTGGCGTTTATCTTGCTGATTGAAGCTCGAGAATGGAAGAAAGAACGAGTATGGGTGTGGGGCTCGATATTGACTGCCGTTGCCTTTGCCGTTCTCACGACTGGCCGCGTTACGCTTCTGGGACTCACGGCGGGACTCACGGGAATCTTTCTGTTAAAGAAGAAGCAATTCTCCGCCAAGGAGGCTTGGAAGTTCTTCCGCTGGCCACTGGCTGCAATACTCATTTTGTTCCTAGTTCTCGTCTTATTCACCAAGGACATTTCGCAGGACGAAGGCACGAAGGACATATTCGCGCGACTCGTTTTCGGGTATGCGGTGCTTCCACTGGCGGGATTTGATTACGTGGTTCACCACGACTCCGAATACAAGCACGACCCCAACCATACGTTTGCCCCTGTCCTAGCGGCTCTTGTGCCTTTGGGCGTCCAGTACAGGCCGCCGCCACCGAATGACTTCATCTCTGTTCCAGTCCCGGTGAATGTCTTCACGGTGTTCCGGTTCTTCTATGTTGATTTTGGATTTGCGGGGATGCTCGTAGTTCTATTCCTCATAGGAGCGGGCCAGACTTGGATATTTAGAAAGGCGCTCATAGGAGACCATCTGTACATCTTCCTGTTCGCCGTATCATTGTATCCCTTGGCGATGGTTGCCTTCGACGACCAATACTCCCAAATCCTGACATTGGCCTTCTGGAAACAACCGCTCTTTGCGGTACTTTATTTCCGAGTA
Source organism: Candidatus Acidiferrum sp. (assembly GCA_036495665.1). Lineage (GTDB taxonomy): Bacteria > Acidobacteriota > Terriglobia > Acidiferrales > UBA7541 > Acidiferrum. The sequence goes on from DASXMM010000108.1 coordinate 15,382, forward strand.
TTGAGAGCAATCTAGAAAGTCGTGCAAGAAGTCCCGCGGTAAGTCGTCACAAGGTCCGCGGCCGTAGGAGCCACAACTGCTCCTCCGTGAGATGCCCCTTTCACTTGCGGCGTCCAGCAACTTAAGGCCGATCTGCAGGGCGGGAACAAGCCCGAAACGTGCCATGCCGCATGATTCCCTTGGTGCTGGCGCTTAGCCTCCGGGCTGGTGCGACAGATTCATGCTTGCGCTGTAGTTTGCTCCCTAAGCAAGGATCGACGATGCGGCTAGGCAGCATAGTTAAAGAATCCGTCAGCCCGAAGCTCTGGGGGCATGTTCTGCGAGTATTCAGGCGGACTGTTTCTGACATTGATGTATACCGCGATGAATTGGCCGAAAAGCGCGCGCTGGAAATAGGTGGACCAAGCTCCCTCTTCGGTGATCGCGGCGCCTTGCCCATTTACCGCGCGCTGGCCAGCGTAGATAACTGTCTCTTTGCCGCGCAAACGATTTGGAGTGGCGCTGTCGCCAAAGACTTTCGCTATCATCCCGTCAAACAGCCAGGCATCCAGTTTCTCTGCGACGCTACTGATCTTCAAAAAGTGGCGTCGGCGAACTATGAGTGCGTCCTATCATCGCATTGCCTGGAGCACGTTGCTAACCCTCTCAGGGCGTTGTATGAGTGGCGCAGAGTCCTGAATCCGAATGGTTTGCTGTTACTCCTCTTGCCAGACAAGAGGTTTACATTTGATTGGCGCAGGCCACTCACACCGCTGGAGCATATGGTCAGCGACTATGAAAGCAAGGTCCGCGAAGATGACCTGACACACCTTGAGGAAATTCTTGAGCTTCACGACCTTTCACGCGATCCGCTGGCAGGCACGGCAGAACAATTTAAGAAAAGATGCGTGGAAAACAGTGTGCATCGCGCGATGCATCAACACACCTTTAGCTTGGAGTCGGCTACTTCCATTTTGAAGTACGCTGAGTTCCGAATTCTCCATGCTGAAACTTTTAAGCCGTTCCATATCGCAGTGCTGGCGCAGATCACGACTGTGGTTGTCTGATGCGGCGTGTCATTCTTCAAGCCAGGCGCCGCGCGCTTTGCCAGCGTTTGAGCGCAGGGCGTCAAAAGCGCCGTAGAGGGTGGCGCGGAGCTTTTTCGATCTTGCATCTTTCTCCAGAGGAATTTTCAGGAGTGCAAATCCGACGGTGCTGGCGAGGCTCCTCAGCACCCATTTGGGGGCCACTGAGAAATATTCTCTGGCAACCAGGAGCGCGTTTCGGGTCACGTAGTACCTCCGGAGAGGAGAACGGTTGGTTAAAACGAGCGACAATCCTCCGACGCCGCCTGCGAGAGTGAATAACGTTGGGGTGCCGAGCGCGTGGACCATTAAAGGAGTGGTTGAGATAAGGACCTTGTATCCAGAACGACGGAGCCGCAGGCAATACTCGTGATCGACGAAGTCGATAAAGAAGTCCGATCTGAACGGCCCTAACGTCGAAAATGTTCCAGCAGATAAGAGAGAGCCTGAAGTGATCACGGTTTCCGTTTCGCGGAAGATTGGTTCGGGAGTTGGGCGATTCGTTCCCGGGGTATCGATGTTTTCGTCTTCAAAGTTGCAGCCAATGATACCCACAAGTTCGGGCCGGGGCTGCTTTTCATAGATGCTGATTAAGGTGGTCACGAGATCGCTATGAGCCCAACTGTCCTGGTCGAAAGTGATCGCCCATGCGTAGCCGAGCTCAATCGCACGGGCCATGCCTTGGTTCAGGGCCTCGCCAATTCCAAGATTTTCGGCGTTGGAAATAATCTCAATTTCGGGATTATCTATGTCCCGTCGCAATGCACCAAGTTCCGGGCCACCGGTGTTGTCAACGATTATGGTTTTAGCGACCTGATCGCGGATCTTATCCAGCCGTTCGATAAAATGGGTGTCAGGGTGATAAGTAACAATAATGGCGCAAGTATTGTGCTTTGTGGGCGCGGCGCAGACCGTTTGGGAGGCAAGGCTGTTTTCCATCACGCCCCTGGCTTTGTGAAGACCCATGAGCCGTGAGGCTGGCCATAAGTCGAATCTGACAGGTCCTTACTATTATCATGCTGGTTGCTGATGGGCAAAACGAGCCTGAGTCGATCCAGGGTCTGAACCTGCAGAGGGTGCCCGAGATCTCGGTTTGCATGGCTGCTTACAACGGGTCGCGATACATCCAAGAGCAAATTCATTCCATTCTGCTGCAGTTGGGAGAGCGTGGCGAGTTGATCGTGGTGAACGACTGCTCCCAGGATGATACCGGGGACATAGTTGAAGGAATTCGTGACGAGCGCATCCGAGCGATCCGCAACCCCAGCAATCTTGGGGTGATTGCAAGTTTCGAGCGGGCCATCCAAGAAGCGCGGGGCGAGATTATCTTCTTGAGCGATCAGGACGATCGCTGGAGTAGCGACAAAGTTCGAGCATTTCTGGCAGTGTTCGCGGCAGATCCGAGGGTCACTTTGGTCGTTGGCAATGGCGAACTGATCGATGCTGATGGGCAGCCGCTGGAGGAGCGATTGTATTCGCGTGGCGGATTCTCGGCCGGAGTGGTGACCAACTTGATTAAGAACCGCTACCAGGGGTCCACGATGGCCTTCCGCAGGGAAGTGGCGGAAGTGGCACTGCCTTTTCCCAAGGGTCTACCCATGCATGATTCGTGGATCGGCTTAGTGAACGCAATTATTGGAAGGGCAGCGTTCCTCGACGAACCGCTTCTTTTTTATCGGCGGCACGGAGGCAACGTGACGACGCGCAAACACGGGTCAACGATGCACATGCTGGCGGAGCGCTGGACATTGGCGAAGGAACTCGTTTTTCGGGTGGGGAGATTGCTGCGCGCGAAACGAGATCTCAAAAGGAACCTGGGCAAGAGAGTGGCCGTCCCCGCGAGGGGTGGTTGAAAGCCGGATGACAAAAGAATCAGGCAGGCCGCATCGGGCCATTGTAATCGCGCCTTTCTTCTCGGTGGACGTTCCATCGAACCGGCCGCGGTTCATTGCATCGGTGCTCGCGGAATTGATGCCGGTGGACGTAGTTACGAGCGACTTCGATCATGGAAGCAAACAAAAAAGGCAACCCAGGCAATGCGAGCAATTTGAGAAGGTGGTTTATCTCGAGACGCGGCCGTACAAAAACAATGTTGGTCCAGGCCGGTTCATCTCGCATATGAAATTTGCGTTCAGCGCCGCAGCGTACTTTAAGAAGCACCGCGACGAGTGCGATGTGGTATATGCCAGCATGCCGATGAATTTATTGTCTTGGCTGGTGTTCCGCAGCTGCGGTGAGAGCACCAAGGTCATCGATGTAATCGACATCTGGCCGGACGTACTTCCTTTTCCGCAACTCTTCCGGCGGGTCGTGGCTCCGTTTTTTGCCCTTTGGAAGTGGTTCTTCAAATCCGGAGTGCACAAGGCAGACATTGTGCTCGCGGTCTCCGATCAATTTCTGGACGAAGCCAACAAATACGCCAAGCGGTCTGCCATCTCGAAGAGGATCTATATTGGCCATGAGGCGCTTGTGTCGAAGGTGCCGAAACAATCGATCTTTACGATCGCCTATGTTGGCAATCTTGGCTGGCTCTATGATTTCGAGACACTGCTCGAAGTCTTAGCGGAGCCTGGGTTGCGCGAACAGACGCAACTGTTCGTTGTTGGTGAAGGAGATCGCCAACAGTGGCTGGTCAGCCAGCTCGAAGAAAAGAACATCCGGTACCGATATTTTGGCCCGATATTCGACTCCGCCAAACTCGCCGATATCCTGCGTAGCTGCCATGTGGGATTCAATGGATACATCAACACATCGGCTGCGTATTCCTACAAGGCGAGTACCTATTTCGCAGCGGGCCTGCCGATCCTCAACTCGATGGATGGAGACCTGCGACGCTTGGTCGCTGAATTAGGGCTGGGCGAGAGCTACGAAGGAGGGCACCGGACCGAATTGAAGGAAGCTCTGTTGCGCATGCGTGGAAACGGGCTAAACTTGCAGTCTGAAAATTGTGACCGATTTTTCCACGCAGAGCTTGAGCTCACGAGCGTAAGGTCACGAGTGAAAGAATTTCTAGCCGCGAATCTTGCCGTTGCCCGTTGAGTCGCTCGCACCGGCGAAAAATTCTCGGGACACGATGCCGAGCGTGGCCTGGATTTTGTAATCAGGGAGTGTGACGTTGAATCGTATTCTGAAGCGGATATTCGATGTGATGATCGCAGGAAGCGCGCTGATTTTGTTGGCGCCGATAATTGCATTAGTGGCGGTGATGATTTACTTGCGAATGGGACGACCGGTTTTGTTTCGGCAGATGCGTCCTGGCTATAAGGGAGTGCCATTCGTTTTCTTGAAGTTCAGGACGATGGCGGATATGTATGACGGGAGTGGCGCATTGCTGAGCGATGAAGTAAGGCTGACGAATTATGGGAAGATGCTGCGCCGATTAAGTCTGGATGAATTGCCGCAACTGTGGAACGTTTTAAAGGGCGAGATGAGCCTGGTGGGGCCGCGGCCGCTGCTGATGCGCTACCTGGAGCGCTACACGCCGGAGCAGGCGCGGCGGCAAGAGGTCAGGCCCGGTATAACGGGATGGGCGCAGGTGAACGGGCGAAACGCGCTGACATGGGAAGAGAAGTTCGAAAAAGATGTTTGGTATGTGGACCACATGAGCGCGTGGCTGGATGCAAGAATCCTTGTTAAGACGATTTGGAGGGTGCTTTGCCGACAGGGCATCAACCAAACGGGTGTGGCCACTGCGGAAGAGTTCATGGGAAGTCAACTAGAATGCGCGAACGGATGGATGGGAAACCGCGAAAGCGGACTCGAAACGGCTCCGAAGCAGAGGTAGCGGAACAGAACGCGCATCCGTAGCGCGTTGCAGGGTGATCGTGAAAATTGGTGTAGACATGGTCGAGATTGCGCGGCTCGCTAGATTGGTCCGAAAATCTCGGACCTTTGCGCAAAGAACGTTTAGCACGAGGGAGCTTGAGACGGCTGGCTTGCTGCCGGAGAAAAGACGAGAAGAATATCTGGCAGGAAGGTTCGCCGTTAAGGAAGCGGCGCTGAAAGCGCTGGGGATCGGCTTGGGGGAGGATTTGCGGCTGACGGAGATCGAAACTGTCCGTTTGGCAAGTGGGGCGCCAAAGCTCGAGTTGCGCGGAAATGTTTCCAAGTTTGCGAAGAGAATTGGCGTTCGCGAGTTGCAGGTATCCATTTCTCACGAGCTGGGGTTTGCGGTGGCTTTCGTTTTGTTTTTGACAGGCAGAAAATAGGAAAGGCTCAGGTCGTTTGCGGGTTTGCATAATCGAACCGTGGCCCAACAGATAGGGCGGAAATCGAAGCTATGGACAAATACTGTACCGGCCGAGTCTTCCAGGCAACGCGCTGACGTGGCGTTTGCGACGCGAGATGTGGGGCAATTTACTTGAAGGGTGTAATCCCATGCACCGCTTATCACGAACCCTCGGTGCTCAGTGCCGAGCACGAGAGGATTTTCGGGCGCACGTGGAATTTCGTAGGTTTTATGTCTGACGTCGCGAATGATAATGACTATATCTCGGTTGAGGTGGCCGGCAAACCCATCGTGGTGCAAAACTTCAAGGGTGAACTTGAAGCGTTTCTGAATGTATGCAGTCATCGGTTCTGTGAAATTCGCCAAGAGCAAAAAGGGAATGGAACTTTACGCTGCCCGTATCACGGATGGACTTATGATGCCGAGGGCATCCCTGTAGGGATTCCAAGTCGGCCGCGATTCGATGGCCTAACTGACGACGTGATTCGATCAATGGCTTTGCGTAAATATCGAGTTGAGGTGTGTGGGACTCTCGTTTTCGTGAGCCTCGAACCGACCACGCCGAACCTGCGTCAATTTCTAGGCGGAGCGTGGGAAAGAATTGAGATGATGAGCTCCAGCTTTGGTGAGCTGATTGACCGCAATGAGCTAGACATGGAATGCAATTGGAAGATCGCTGTTGAAAACACTCTTGAGAGTTACCACGTCGGGTTCATACATCCGAAGACGTTCAAAATGCTCGGTGCCACAGGAACGGATTTTCAGTTCGAAGGAATGCACTCGGTCTGGAATGCCAGTGTGAGTGATGCGGTCGAGAGGCAGATGAGTAGGCTTGAAGATTTCTTTCGAAGCCGGCCCTTCAAAGTCAAAGGTTATCTTCACCAGATTGTCTTTCCCAACTTAACCATTGCAACAACTTATGGCAATTCCTTTGCGGTGCAGCAGATAGTCCCCATGGGCGCCGCGCGAACACGATTTATAAGTTACGTGTTTGCAACGAAATTGGAGGGAGCCAGCGAGATCAGGGAGAATCTGCGTGCCATGATCAACGATTCCGTCGTGCAGTTCAACCGGGCGGTGTTCCTGGAAGACCAGGCCATCTGCGAGGCCGTTCAGCGCGGCATCAGGAACGGTGTTGGAACTGGGCACTTGAGCGACGAAGAGCTGCGCGTGGCTGATTTTCAGAAAAATTATTCGGCCATGGTGAGACTCTCGTCTGTTCAAGCCTCATGATGCGGATACTCTCAATGTTGAGCGAAATCTCGTTTGACTCCCGTGACGACCCAGCATGATTCTCAGAAAACTTGTTCTCATCGGTGGTGGCGGGTTTGCGCGCGAGGTGCTATGGGTAGCGTCTGTGCTGGATCCCGCTAAAGTCGGTTGGACGCCCGCTGGGTTTATCGACGATGAGGTCGATTCTTCACGGCAGTACATGAGTGAAAAGCATGTCAACCTGCCCGTTCTTGGCTCAATACAAGATCATCAGCCGAGAGGGGATGAAGTGTTCATTTGCGCCATCGGAAAGACGAAAGCTAAGTTGAAATGTGCGAGTCTGATATCTCAGCGCGGAGGAGAATTCGTCAACGTCGTTCATCCGAGCGCGCACATTGCGCCTGATGCGAGGATCGGACTCGGACTGTTCCTTTTCATCAACAGCCTGATCAGCACGGGAGCCGCAGTGGGCGACCACACCAGCTTGATAGCTCATACAAGCGTTGGACATGATGCCGCGGTAGGTAACGGATGCACTCTCAGTTCCTATTGCGATATTACCGCCAATGTTCGACTCGGCACGGGCGTGTTGATGGGAAGTCATGCGTCCATACTGCGAGGCATCACAGTTGGAGATTTCGCAACTATTGGTGCTGGCTCGGTCGTGATTCGAAAGGTTCCTCCCGAAACGTCGGTAATGGGTGTACCCGCAAGAGCAATTCTATAGGGAAAAAGATTCAAACGACGTCCATCGGATTCGCTTGCTGGTCAGGGAAATGTAAAGCCTAAGGCAGGGTCTGCTTGTCCCAATGCATAATTAAGAATGTCGCGATACGAGGGGTCGTTGGAGTGGTCCCCGGCAATCCCGTGAGCATCCGGGACGTCCGGAGCACCCTGTCGGACGAGGAGATTGAGAAGCTCAGCGCGACTGTTGGCCTGAAGAGCCTCTATCGCACTGCGGGTTTACAAACCGCGGGCGATCTCTGTATCGCCGCGGCACGCCGACTCCTTGAGGCACTTCATTGGGATCACTCAACCATTGACGGAATCTTTGTTGTTACACAGACACCTGATCATTTTTTGCCAGCGACCGCGTTCATAGCTCATAGAGAACTCAAGCTCAAGGACCATTGCCTGGCGTTCGACATTGGTCTGGGTTGTTCGGGATACGTATACGGTCTCTGGAACGCCGCGCAGTTCATAGCCACCGGAGCGTGCAAGCGTATCCTGCTGCTCGCTGGCGATACCATCTCAAAATTGATTTCAGCGCGAGATAAGTCCGTCGCTGTGTTGTTCGGTGATGCGGGCTCCGCCACTGCATTAGAGTATGACCCCACAGCAGGTTCCATGGCTTTCGTAGGAGGTAGCGATGGTTCGGGGGCGGAGAACCTGTGCGTGCCTGGAGGGGCGTTTCGAGCTTTGCCTTGTGCAGCAGGCTTTGCCGAGTATACGGATGAAGCCGGAAATACACGAAGCCAACGGGACTTGAGAATGGATGGTATTTCAATTTTTAATTTTACGCTTCAACGTGTGCCTCCTCTCGTGAATGCCACAACGAAGCTGCAAGGCTGGCAGGTTTCCGAAGTGGATCTCTTTGTCTTTCACCAGGCCAACGGGTTCATCCTCAAGACTCTTGCGAGGAAGCTTAAGATCCGAGAGGACCAAGCGCCAATGAACATAGAAAAGTTCGGAAATACGTCGATGAGTTCAATGCCCTTACTCCTTGCTGACTCTGCGGCTAGACGTCTTCGCTCCTCGAAACCTACCAAGGTAGTAGTCGTAGGATTCGGCGTGGGCTATTCGTGGGGAGCCTTAGCTACAGAAATGGGCAGTCTTGTAACTGAGATAGTTGAGTTGGCAGAGGAAGAGGTATGTACAACCCCCTCGATCTCAGCACAAAACTGATTTTGGTCACGGGTGCGTCTTCTGGAATAGGCCGTGCGACGGCACTAGTTCTCAGTCGACTTGGTGCGCGGATTCTTCTCACGGGAAGACGCGAGGTCGCGCTTCAAGAGACTCTGGTCGCCATGGACGAACCGAAAAGGCACTCTGTATTTGCTGCTGACCTGACGGATACGGATGCTATTCCTTTGCTCGTGCGGCAACAGGTTGAACAGGCTGGCGCTCCTTTGGACGGCATCGTTCACTCAGCCGGTGTCGGCAAACCGATGTCGCTTCGTATGACTTCACGCGCGGGTGTCGAGGCGATGATGGCTATCAATGTGTACGCCACTCTCGCACTCATTAGGTCGATGAGTGGGAAGGACGTAGCGTCGCCTCGAGGCGGCTCCATTGTGTTGATGTCGTCGGTGGCCGCGGTTGTTGCCTCGCCCGGATTGGTGGCCTACAGTGGGTCCAAGGCTGCATTGTTAGGAATCGCTAAATCAGCCGCGCTGGAGTTGGCGTCGAAGCGAGTACGCGTCAACTGCATTGTTCCAGGATACGTAAAGACTCCGATGTTGGATCAGGCTGAGGATGCTTTTGTGGGATTCGAGCAAGTCAAGAACAAGCAATTTCTTGGACTCACGGAAGCGGATGACATCGGAGTCCTCGCAGCGTATCTGCTGTCTGACGCCTCTCGCGCAGTCACTGGTGCAACCCTCTTGATTGACGGTGGTTTCTCCACTTCTTGAAGGGCACAACGGCGCAGTGACGCGAAGCCTGTGTAATGGCAGCATAAATCAAAGTACATATCATGGGAGCGGCAAGATGAATTCGGATGAGTTGCTGGGATTGATTGCCGAAGGTTTGGAAGCGGACATCTCGACTATTTCAATGGAGACGCAGATCAGCGATGTGCCCGATTGGACTTCTTTGGTTTGGCTATCCATCATGTCACTTCTGGACGAACGCTATGGGATCCAATTGAGCGCTAAAGAGATCAGGAGTTTCAAGACTGTAAGAGATGCCGTCGAATGCGTAACGGCGAAGATTGCGGCGGTACGGTAAAAGAAATGGGATTTCGGCCGCGCTCGGAAGCGTTTATCAGAGCCATCAGTGTGCACCTTCCCGAGACCGTAGTCACAAACCTGCAACTTCAAGAAGAGAACGCGGACTGGGACATGGCTAAGATCGAAGCCAAAGTTGGAATCAAGGCCCGTCATGTTGCTCCTCCGGAGGTCACTGCCGGCGACCTCGCGTACTTCGCTGCACGCAGTTTGTTTGAGTCATCTGATGTAGACCGCAATTCGATTGATTTCCTTTTATTCTGCACCCAAAGCCCAGATTATTTTCTGCCAGCGACGGCGTGTATTCTTCAAGATCGGTTACGCCTAGGGACTCATTGCGCGGCGCTCGATTTCAATCAAGGCTGCTCGGGTTACGTTTATGGTCTGCGGCTCGCAGAGTCGTTGGTGGCGGCTGGGAACGCGAAGAGGGTGCTGTTTCTGACAGGCGAAACATACTCAAAGTACATTCATTCGCGAGATCGCTCGGTCCGGGTATTGTTTGGCGACGGGGCCACCGCTACATTGATTGACGACACTGGTCCGGGTGCCCGGATTCTTGCTGGTTGCCTCGGCTCAGACGGTAGCGGGGCTGAGAATTTGATCGTGCGCTCCGGTGGCATGCGGTCGCGGCGTAGTTCCGGAGAGGTGCCGATCGAAACCGGCCAGCACGAGAGCGTTGGCCAGCTCGAAACTCTGTTTATGGACGGACAGGAACTCTTCCAGTTTACCTTGAGACGCATCCCGCCGCTGGTTGAGGCGACCGCGAAACTGAACAACGTTGCCCTTGAAGAAGTGGATTGGTTTGTTTTTCACCAGGCCAACGTCTTTATGAACGAACATATACGTAGGAAGCTCAAGATCCCACAGGAGAAGGCGCCGATAGTGCTGGAGGACGTGGGGAACACGGTCAGCAACACAATTCCAATAGCGATTCATCGGCTTGGCGATCAATTTCGACCAGGACAGAAGCTAATGCTAGTGGGATTCGGCGTGGGTTATTCCTGGGGTGCCTGCATGCTTGAGTGGCAGCCTATTCATAGGGCTTAACATTCATGGAAGTCGACTTATGACCACCTATCCAAAAAGTGGGGAAAAGGATTCGAAGCCGCGGGAATTTCCTAGTTGGCCGTCCTTTGGCACAGAGGAAATGGAGGCAGTTGCCCGGGTCCTCGCATCTGGAAAGGTCAATTATTGGACGGGCGACGAAGGGCGTCGATTCGAAGAGGAATTTGCTCGGTTCGCAGGATGTAAGTACGGAGTTGCTGTCGCCAATGGCACCGTCGCTCTAGAGTTGGCGCTTTGTGCTCTGGGGATTGGGCAGGGCGACGAAGTCGTGACCAGTTCTCGGACGTTCATCGCTTCAGCGAGTTGCGCCGTTATGCGTGGGGCGCGTCCGGTCATTGCCGACGTGGACCCCGTCTCGCAGAACATCACAGCTGAGACCATCCGTGCGACTCTTTCACCACGCACTCGGGCCATAGTCGTTGTGCATCTAGCTGGCTGGCCCTGCGATATGGATCCAATCCTGGATCTAGCACACGAACGCGAACTCATGGTGATTGAAGATTGCGCTCAAGCCATCGGCGCAAAATACAAAGGACGAACAGTCGGATCGATGGGAGACGTCGCTGCATTCTCATTCTGCCAGGACAAGATCATGACAACTGGCGGAGAGGGTGGAATGCTCACCACCAGTATTGACGGGATTTGGCGACACGCATGGAGCTTCAAGGACCATGGAAAAAGTTACGAAGCTACCTACAATCGGCAACATCCTCCCGGTTTTCGATGGCTCCACGAATCGTTTGGGACGAACTGGCGGCTAACGGAAATGCAGTCGGCAATGGGACGAACGCTCCTAAAAAAGTTATCCGGTTTTGTAGAAACGCGACGAAGGAATGCGGCCATCCTCACGGAAGCCTTTTCAACAATCCCAGCATTACGAGTGACAGTTCCTTCTCCGGAATTCTCGCATTCCTACTATAAGTATTATGCATTTGTTCGCCCTGAACAGTTGCGAGATGGGTGGACAAGGGACCGGATCGTCGCAGCGATCGTAGCCGAAGGGATTCCGTGCTTCAGCGGCAGCTGCAGCGAGATCTATCTCGAAGAGGCATTCACTCCGGAACTACGGCCCGCAGGACGCCTGAAGGTGGCCAGGGAATTGGGCGAGACTAGCCTGATGTTTCTGGTTCATCCCACGCTTTCGGAAACCGATATGCACGAGACGTGTCGCGCCGTTGCCAAAGTGCTGGATGCTGCGGCCGCTGGCGAAAAGCGCCAGCGATTTGATCGAGTTGCACACACTCTTGCGAAGATCTCCGAAACGGCGAACGGTTAGAGATTCACTCGTACTGCCGGCTTTCCAACAAATTACTCTAACGATAAGTCGGGGTGCTTATGTCAGTGTATCCGAGAGTCGCATATATTTTTCCGCAGCTGTTGCTGCGATACAGGACGTGGTTCATCGGCATATCACAGGCGTGCCTGATCGTATGCTCTTTGCTCCTCGCCTGGTTGTTGAGGTTTGATTTCACTCTTCCGCACCGTCCAGTTCTCTTGCTTGCGATTCCGATTCTCGTAGTCACGCGGCTGGCCACGATGGCCTACTTTGGTCTTCTCCGTGGGTGGTGGAAGTATGTCGGAATCAGGGACGGGATTGACATTTTGAAAGCCGTCGGGACGGGTTCGATCCTTTTTTTCGTTATCATGCGGTTTGGCCTTCGAGCAACATCTTTCCCGCGCACCATTTATTTGTCTGAGGCCCTGCTGTCAGCCGGTTTGCTAATGAGTGTGCGGCTACTTTCCCGCGTGGTTGCAGAATCAGTAAGAGAAAACATTTCGTCATGTAAGAGGGTGATTCTGATAGGAGCAGGTTCCGCGGCACAGGATATCCTTCGCGAAATCCGCCGACCCGGAAGTCCTTATCTTGCCGTGGGTTGCGTGGATGATGACCAGTCCAAACAAGGAATTCGGATAGATAACGTCCGCGTTATCGGCACAGTGGAACAACTCTCAGAAGTGATTTCGACCGCACCCGTAGACGAGGCGCTTATCGCGGTGCCATCAGCCACCGGCGCGCAAATGCGCAGATTCGTAGAAATCTGTAACCGCGCGAGAATCACATTTCGTACGGTCCCTGCCCTGAAAGACATCATTGCTGGCGAAGTTGTGATGAGCCAGCTCCGTGAGGTGAGTCTTGAAGATCTTTTGGGCCGAGAGCCCATCCAGATGGACCTCGAAGGCGTGCGGAGACAAATAACAGATCGGCGGGTCCTCGTAACTGGAGCTGCCGGTTCGATTGGGTCGGAACTTTGTCGTCAGATCCTCGACTACGGTCCCGCTCAGCTCATCTGTATGGATCAAAGTGAAACAGGGCTTTACTTTCTCCGCCTCGACCTTATTGGACATCAGAATGGGGCTCGGGTTGCCTTTCGCGTTGCCGATGTATGCGATTCTGACCGACTACGCCGTCTGCTGTTGGAATTCAGCCCCAGGATCATTTTTCATGCTGCCGCGTACAAACATGTGCCCCTGATGGAATCAAACGTTCAAGAAGCCGTGAAGAACAATGTACTCGGGCTTACCAGCCTTTTAGATTTAGCAGATGAGGCGGGCTGTGAGAGCTTCGTTTTGATTTCTTCCGACAAAGCAGTGAATCCGAACAACGTGATGGGCGCTACTAAACGAATCTGCGAACTGATCACTTCGTCTAAGCCGCCTAATGGCATGCGCTGTGTTTCCGTTAGGTTCGGAAACGTCTTGGGCTCGAGCGGTAGCGTGGTGCCTGTACTGAGACAACAGCTTCGCAACCGCCAACCGCTTACGATCACCCACCCGGACATTGAGCGATTCTTCATGATCACTCCAGAGGCCGTGGCTTTGGTTTTACAAGCTTTTGCTATCGGCGAACACGGCGACATCTTAGTGTTGGATATGGGAGAACCGGTAAAAATCCTGGACCTGGCCCGCACTTTAATTCGTCTTTCCGGCAAGTCGGAACACGATGTGGAGATTCGGTTCGTGGGCTTGCGCGAGGGAGAAAAGCTCAATGAGGAGCTCTTCTATGCTCATGAGCAGGTTATTCCCACATCGTGTCAAAAGATTAAGCGAACAAACGGACCGCGCAGAGAGTGGTCGAGTTTGTGCCGCCAATTGGATGAACTCCGGGCGTCCATGAATGTTGACGGGGCCGGTCCGATCCGTGCCATGATTAAGGAAATCGTCCCGGAATATTCCTTACACCCCGAGAATTCGGGACAAACCGCAAAAGAAACACGCGCACAAGGTCATTTCCGGGCAGCCGCAGCCAACGATTAGGCCGTCACGTCTTGAGGGCCGCTGCTGCCCTCTGATAGCTCGGCCTTATTTACTTTTTTTTGAGTACTGGGATCGTGCATCTGTCGCATTCGTGCGTTGTTAGATCGCGAAGAGGATTTAGGCGCTGAGGGCATGCCTGTGCCGGTCAAGTTGAAGAAGATCGACTCTAGGAGGCTTCGATGAAAGGTGTTGTGCTTGCTGGCGGAACAGGTAGCCGTCTCAATCCGCTGACGAAAGTGACCAATAAACACCTGCTTCCGGTGTATGACAAGCCGATGGTGTACTACCCCATCCAGACGCTGGTCAACGCTGGCATCCAGGAAATCCTCGTGGTCACAGGGGGGAAAAACGCGGGCGACTTCTTGCGGCTGCTTGGAAACGGCCGCGATTTTGGCTTGAAACATCTGAACTACACGTATCAGGAGGGAGAAGGCGGCATCGCGGAAGCGCTAGGCCTGGCGAAAGATTTTGCCGACGGCCATCCTGTCTGCGTGGTTCTCGGCGACAACATCATCGAGATGAACATTTGCAGAGCCGTGGATTCGTTCCGCAGGCAGGAATGCGGCGCGAAAATTCTCCTGAAGGAAGTGGCCGACGCCGAGAGATTTGGCGTTGCCGAGATTCGCGGGGATTTGGTGGTGGGCATCGAGGAAAAGCCGAGAGTGCCCAAGTCCAATTATGCGGTAATCGGGGTCTATTTGTATGACACCACGGTGTTCGAGAAAATCCAGCGATTGAAACCTTCAGGCCGCGGAGAGCTGGAGATTACGGACGTCAACAACTTCTATGTGCAGGAAGGAACCCTGACGTACGAGACGCTCGAAGGGTGGTGGACGGACGCTGGGACGTTCGAATCTCTCCTGCGAGCCAATAATCTGGTGGCCAAAACGGGTGCCAACAAAATCGGTGAGGAAGCCGGCGTGGCAGCCGTTGCCGCAAGGAACGTGAGCCAATGAGAATTCTCGTGACGGGTGGCGCTGGATTCATCGGGTCCAACTTTATTCGGCATATTCTCGGAGCCAAGCGCCACTACACCGTCGTCAACTACGATAAGTTGACCTACGCTGGAAACCTGACGAATCTCGAACAAGTTGCGAACGATCCGCACTATGCGTTTGTGAAGGGCGACATTTGCGACGCGCCTCTACTGGAAGCGGCCATGCGCGGATGCGATGCGGTGGTCCATTTTGCCGCGGAGTCCCATGTCGACCGCAGCATCTATGAGCCCTCACCGGTCATTCAAACAAATATTACAGGAACGTTTATGCTCCTGGAGGCCGCGCGTAAACTCGCCATCTCCCGCCTGGTACACGTTTCCACTGACGAAGTTTATGGCGATATCCCGGCTGACTCCTTCGCCGACGAAAACTATCCTTTGCAACCAAGCAGCCCATACTCGGCGTCGAAAGCGGGCGCCGATCTCCTGGTTCGATCGTACGTCCGCACGTATAAATTCCCTGCGATGATCACGCGATCCTCAAATAACTACGGACCCTATCAATTTCCGGAGAAATTTGTGCCGCTGATGATCACGAATGCGATGAACGACAAAGCGCTCCCGGTGTATGGCGACGGGAAGCAGCAGCGGGATTGGCTACACGTGGAGGACAACTGCCGAGGAATTCTCGCGGTGCTCGAGAAAGGCAAAATCGGGGAGACTTACAATATCGGAGGATCGGATCTCGAGGAAAATCTGACTATGGTTCGTCGCATCCTGGAACTAACGGGAAAAACGGAGAGTCTGCTTTCCTATGTGCAGGACCGACCGGGCCACGATCGTCGTTACGCGCTGAACTGCGGGAAAATACAAGAGGAATTGGGCTGGAAACCTGAAATCTCGCTGGAGACCGGGCTATGCCAGACCATTGATTGGTACAAAAATGCGGCGCAGTGGCTCAGCGGCGTTGCCTGCGGCGAGTATCTTTCTTACTACGAAAAATATTACGTGAATCGTGAAAGTTCTCTGCACGCGATAGCCTCTGCCGGAGCCGTGGCTTCCGACTGAATTTTTTGCGAACTTACGCTCCGGCCTTGCTTCAAGGTATTCGGCCAAAAAGCGTCGGGGTAAATGCAACGAATCGAGACGTCCCTTCCAGGCGTGTTTGAGCTGCGGCCGATGATCCATCGGGACGCGCGCGGCTTCTTCCTTGAAACCTTCCACACAGTGAAATTCGCCGGCCTCGGGATCGCGAATACATTTGTTCAAGATAACCACTCGCGTTCCAGCCGAGGCACCTTGCGCGGTCTTCACTATCAGCTCCGCCATCCGCAAGCAAAAATCTGCCGTGTTGTCGAGGGTGAAGCTCTAGACGTTGCCGTGGACATACGGGTTGGCTCGCCGAACTTCGGAAAATGGACGAGTGTGCGCCTTTCCGCCGACGAGCAAAATCAGATTTACGTTCCCATGGGATTTGCCCACGGCTTCCTGGCACTTTCGGAGACGGTGCAGTTCCTCTACAAATGCAGCGATTTCTACGATCCGGCTGACGAACGTGGCATCGCGTGGAACGATCCTGATCTCAATATCCAGTGGCGCGCCGACGCTCCGATCATCTCGGCGAGAGACGCGGTGCTTGCGCCGCTGGCTAAAGTGTCCCACGAATTGCTGCCGGTATACCTCGCACAATGAAGCCAGTCATCCTACTGACGGGGAAGAACGGCCAGCTGGGCGGCGAGTTGCTGCAGCGCTTGCCTCAATTGGGCGAGCTCATCGCGCCCGGCCGCGATCAACTCGATCTTTCCAACGCTGACGATATCCGGCGGACTATCCGGGATGTTCGACCGCAACTTATTATCAATGCCGCTGCCTACACAGCCGTAGACCAAGCCGAAAAAGACGAAGCGACAGCGCGAGCCGTCAATGAAGTCGCCGCCGGCCTGATGGCCGAAGAAGCGAAAGAAATCGACGCAACTCTGGTGCACTACTCGACGGACTACGTCTTCGATGGAACCAAAAAGACGCCGTACTGCGAGTCGGATCCGGCAAACCCTCTCAACATTTACGGCGAGACCAAATACGGGGGCGAAGAGGCGATTCGAAGTTCAGGCGCGGCTCACCTGATTTTGCGCACGAGCTGGCTCTATGCCCCGCGAGGACGCAATTTCCTGCTGACGATTTTGCGCCTCGCAACCGAACGAGAAGAGTTAAGAATTGTAGATGACCAGGTCGGAGCACCAACGTGCGCCTCGGACCTGGCTGCGGCGACTTGCAAGGTGCTGGCCGACGCCGCGGAGCGAAATGGTGGGCAATTCGTTTTTCCGGAAGTAAGTGGAACCTATCATCTGAGCGCGGCTGGTCGAACTTCGTGGTACGACTTCGCACAGGCGATTCTCAAGGCGGCGACGGCCGGCTCGCAGTCCCCGAGCTGGTTACTGGAAGCTACGAAAGGGCGCCCTTTCGTTGTTGAGCGTCTTATTCCCATTTCTACAGAAGAATTTAGCGCGCCCGCGCGCCGTCCGGCCTTCTCGGTTCTTTCAAACTCTCGCCTCCTGCACACGTTCGGCCTTGCACTGCCAGACTGGCGTGCCCAGCTGAAACAATGTTTTGTCCTTGATACCATCGCGGCCGGCCGTTGATCCGGCAAGAGCCCGATCTGAACTGCTGACCCTCCCCACCCTGTAGTACAGTCCTCGTAAAGTGTGACAAGAGAGTCGTGGTGTGCCCGAAGCTTGAGCGATTAGCGCTCGCTTCCTTCCGAACTATTGAGGGGATTGAATGTCGGACTTTTTGACCTTTTCCGACACTTGGGCGGGGCTCGGAAGTTGCGAGGCATCCCATCCGCCACCGAGAGCTTCGATCAATTGGACGGAGGCGGTCATGGCCTGAATGCGGAGAGTGGCGAGTTGTTGCTGGTCTGTGAGCAGCGTGGTTTGTGCGACCAGCACGTTGAGGTAGGTGTCGACGCCGGTGTAGTAGCGCGCGTTGGCCAGCTCTAAAAAGCGCCCGGCAGAATCCACGGCTTGCTGCTGTTGCTGGATTTGCTTGGATAAGATGCGCACGGCGGCTAGGTTGTCCTCGACTTGTTGAAAGGCCGTCAAAACTGTCTGACGATAGGCGGCCACGTCAGCGTTGTAGGTGGCGGTAAACTGCAGCACCGTGGCGCGACGAAGTCCCGCATCAAAAATCGTCTCGGAGAGCGAGGGTCCAACTGACCAAATACGGCTAGACCAGGAAATAAGGTTTTGAACGGCCGAGCTTTCAAGGCCTGCTGACACGTTGATCGTCAAATTGGGATAGTAGGCCGCGACTGCGATTCCGATTTGCGCATTGGCTGCGGCCATGGTGCGCTCGGAAGCGGCAACGTCCGGCCGGCGTTCGAGAAGTTGCGACGGAATGCCCAGCGGAATCGCTGGCGGGACCGCGTCGAGCGGCTTGACGGGAATCGAAAAGTTGGATGCAGGCGTGCCGATAAGCGTAGCAATCGCGTGTTCGAACTGAGCGCGCGCGACGCCGAGGTTGGTGGCTTCGGATTGGGCAGTTTCCAATGCATTTTGCGCCTGGACGAGCGAGATCTGATCATCGACACCGGTCTCATAGCGGGCGCGTGTCAGGTCGACGGATTTCTGATCGGCATCCATGGTCTCGTTGAAAAGTTTCTGCAAAGCGTCCTGACCGCGAAGTTCGAAATAAAATACAGCCAGACTGGCCTGTTCGGTGAGGCGCTCGTTTTCGAGGTCGGCGGCGCTGAGCTGCGCGTTGTACCGCGCTTCATTAATCGTGTTGCGCACTTTGCCCCAGAGGTCCGGTTCCCAGGAAGCAGAAACGGGCAGAGAATAAATCCCACTCTCGAGCTTTGGCGTTACGGTCGTGCCGCCGCTCCCTGAACTCGAGCCAACGGGGATACTGCTTAAAGTACCCGAACTACGAGACTTCTGGTAAGCGGGCGTCGTGCTCACTGTGGGAAAAAGTTGCGCTCGCGCCTGCGCAACAAGAGTGCGCGCTGCCATGAAGTTTTCAAACGCCTGCTTGATGTTCTGGTTGTTGATGTTCACCTGCTCCTCGAGCGCGCTCAACTCCGGATCGTTGTAAATCTCCCACCATTTTCCGTGGAGCATCGCGTCTTGCGGCTGTGCCACCTTCCAGGCACCAACCTCATCCGGAAACTTCGTAGGCGACTCCTTGTAAACGGATGGTGGCGGCTGAACGGTGGCAACAGGCTTTTGATATTTCGGCCCGACCATGCAGCCGCCCAGCAAAAGGGCAGTGAGTGCGAGTCCCAGTAGAATGTTACGTCGACGTTTATTCATAAATTCTGCCCTCATGGTTAGTCCGCGGCGGACGGGGCTGGTGCATTCGCTGAAGGAAATGTGTCGCGCTCTTTTCCCAACAGTCGAAGTCTGAGCTTGTCCAGCGCGAGATAAACGACCGGCGTGGTGTAGAGGGTGAGCAGTTGGCTCATGATGAGTCCTCCCACGATGGTGATGCCGAGCGGACGGCGCAGTTCGGAGCCGGTGCCGGTGCCAAATGCAAGCGGCAAGGCGCCAAAGAGCGCAGCCATGGTGGTCATAAGAATAGGACGAAAGCGCAGCATGCATGCTTCGAAGATGGAATCCTCCGTGTTTTTCCCCTGTTCGCGTTCGGCTTGCAGCGCAAAATCAACCATCATGATGGCATTCTTTTTCACGATGCCGATCAACAAAACGATGCCGATGATGGAAATGACGTTGAGATCCTGCTTGAAGAGCATCAGTGCAAGAATGGCGCCGACGCTGGCGGAGGGCAGTGTCGAAATAATGGTCAGCGGGTGAATGAGGCTTTCGTACAAAACCCCAAGAACAATGTAAACGGCGAGGAGCGCGGTGACAACGAGATATCCTTCGTTGGCGAGGGAATTCTGGTAAGCCTGCAGCGTGCCGGCGAAAAAGCCGCGAAGCGTGGAAGGCGCGCCGATGCGTTCCTTCATCTGCGCGATGGCCAAAGTGGCATCGCTCAGCGAGACACCGGGAGCAAGATTAAAAGATACGGTTACGGAGGGAAACAATCCCGTGTGGTTGAGAGTGAGCGGGATTGTATTCGTTTGGGTGGTAGCCATGGTGTATAGCGGAGCGTTGCCCGCCGCGGTCACGCTGCTGCTTCGCGCGGAATGAAAATAGATATTTTTGAGCCCGTCGGGCGTTTGCGAATATTGAGGATCGACTTCCAGCACGACATAGTATTGGTTCAACTGTGTGTAAATGATGGAGACTTCGGACTGGCCAAAGGCGCTGTAAACGCTATTATCGAGAGATTGCGCGGTTTGACCAAGCTTTGCCGCGGTGACGCGGTCATAGTTCAGCAGCAGGTCCAACCCGCCATTTTGCTGATCTGAGTTCACATCCTGAAAACCGGGAAGCCGCTTCATTTCCGCGAAGACGCGCGGTCCCCAGGTGGCGAGATCGGGAATATTATCCGACTGGATCGTGTACTGGTAGAGAGCCGCGCTCGAACGGCCGCCGATGCGAAGATCCTGCGACGCCTGAAGGAAGATGGAGGCCACCGGCAATCGGTTCAGTTGAGGGCGCAGACGGTTAATGATTTCCGGAGCGCCGATTTTCCGCACGTTCAGAGGTTTGAGCGCGATAAAAACGTTTCCTGTGTTGGTGGCGCCGCCGCCACCCGTGAAGCCCATGACGTTCTGAACGGCAGGGTCTTTAACAATCACAGCCTCGATCTTTTGGATCGAGTCGTTCATGGCCGGGAAGGAAGAGTCCTGCGGGCCCTGCATGCCGCCACCGAGCGTGCCCGTGTCCTGCTGAGGGAAGAAACCTTTGGGAATTTTATAAACCAGGACGACGTTGAGCGCGATGGTCAGGAAAAGAACCGTCAGTGTGATTCCTGGATTGCCCAAGACCCAATGAAGACTCTTTCGATAGCCCGCGAGCAACCAGTCAAAGAATCTCTCCGATGCCATGTAGAGGCGGCCGTGTTTGCGGGTGTGTTCGTTGCGCAGCAGGTACGCACACATCATGGGCGTCGTGCTTAGCGAAATAGCCATGGAAACGATGATCGCGGTGGAGAGAGTGATGGCAAACTCGCGGAAGAGGCGGCCGACGATTCCGCCCATCAGCAAGAGCGGGATGAACACGGCGATAAGCGAAATACTGATGGACAGAACCGTGAAACCAATTTCCTTCGCGCCCTTGAGTGTTGCGGCGAAAGGGTCCATCCCTTCTTCGAGGTGACGCGTGATGTTCTCCATCACCACGATCGCGTCATCAACGACGAAACCGGTGGAGATGGTCAAAGCCATCAGCGAGAGATTGTCGAGGCTGTATCCGCACAGATACATCACCGCGAAAGTTCCGATCAATGAAACCGGCACGGCGACGGCCGGAATGAGCGTGGCGCGGCCGTTGCGCAAGAAGATGAACACGACGATGATGACAAGAATGATCGAAATGACAAGCGTACGTTCGACGTCGCTGACCGAGGCGCGAATGGTGGTCGTGCGATCCAGGACGAGCGTGGTGTCGATACCCTGTGGAATCGAAGCCTGAACGGAGGGTAGCTCGGAGCGAATGCGGTCGACGGTCTCAATGATATTGGCGCCGGGCTGGCGGAAAATGATGAGCAAGATGGCGCGTTTGCCGTTCAAATAGCCCGCCGCACGGACGTTTTGCACGGAGTCGATCACGCTGGCAACGTCTTCCAGATGAATGGCCGCGCCGTGGTTATAGCCGACTATAAGCGGTTTGTAGTCTACGGCGTGCGAGATTTGGTCGTTGGCAAGAATGTCCGCGCTCGTAGTGCCGTCGGTAATTTGGCCCTTCGCGAGGTCGGAGTTTTGCAAACGGAGGACGGATTGAATGTCCGTCATCGCAAGTCCGTAGCTGGCGAGCTTTGTGGGGTTCACTTCGACGCGCACCGAAGGCAATGCGCCGCCGCCGACGTTCACCTGGCCGACGCCTTGAATCTGCGAAAGCTTTTGCTGAACGACCGTCGACGCTTCGTCGTAGAGTTTGTCGGGGCCATATTTATCGGAGGTCAAGCCGAGAATCATGATCGGCGAATCGGCGGGGTTGACCTTGCGGTAGGTGGGATTCGCGGGGAGGTTCGCGGGCAAATACGTCCGCGCGGAGTTGATGGCCGCCTCAACGTCCCGCGCGGCTCCGTCAATGTTCCGGCTCAGATCGAACTGGATGGTGACGTTGCAGGTTCCGAGGCTGCTAGTGGACGTCATCTCTGTGACGCCGGCGATGTGGCCGAACTGGCGCTCAAGTGGAGTGGCGACAGAAGACGCCATGATCTCGGCACTCGCGCCAGGCAAACTCGCGCTGACGGAAATAGTGGGAAAGTCCACCTGCGGCAGCGGAGAAACGGGCAGAACGTTGAACGCGATGGCGCCTGCGATAGCGATGGCGATGGTCAGCAGCGTGGTTGCCACCGGACGGTGGATAAATGGCTCTGATACGTTCATAACGTTCCCGCCGGCTGGGGTTCTGCTCCGGTATTCAGAACCTTGGACCTTCCTGCGAAGCGCTGCGCGATTTTGTCGAAGAAGATGTAAATCACCGGCGTCGTATAAAGCGTCAGGACCTGGCTAACCAAAAGGCCTCCGACCATGGCAATACCCAGCGGACGGCGCAGCTCCGATCCAATACCCGAGCCAAACGCGAGCGGCAAACCGCCGAGCAGCGCGGCCATGGTGGTCATCATAATGGGGCGGAAGCGCAGCAAGCACGCTTCGTAGATCGCGTCCGTCGAATTTTTT
>DASXMM010000109.1:0-17804 GCA_036495665.1 Candidatus Acidiferrum sp.
GTTCTTCTGGTGAATCGCGACAATCGCTTTGCTCACGTAATTCGCAGGCACGATGTCAATTTTATCCTGAGGACGCAGTGGAAGAACAGGCATCCGCACGAGAAGGTCAAACGCCTGGACCATATCGAACTGCGAAGTCTCCGCGCGGCGGCTGTCACCCAGTACAATCGCCGGCCGAAAAACCGTGTGAGGCACATCAGCAAGCAACTGGTGCAGCATGTGCTCGCCAAATTTTTTGGTGCGCGCGTAGGGATCGTAGTCCGAGCGCGCCCAGTCGATGGCCGCATCTTCTGTTACAACTTCGTTTCGCCGTTTTCCCGCAACCGCCACCGTGGAAACATGCGAATACCGCCGCAACCCGTTGCGATTCTGCGCCCGCCGGGCCAACTGAATCACTTCCAGTCCGCCGCGCAGATTGACGTTCAAGCATTGCCGTTCCGATTTCCGGTTCAACGAAGCCGCGCAATGAATGATGGAGTCAGAAGTATCGACGAGCGCGTGGTATTCGTCATCGCTCAGCCCGAATCGTTCGCTTGTCAAATCACCGCGAAAAATTCGCACGCGTGAACGAAAGTACTCAATAAATTCGCGAAATCCAAAATGAAGTTGCAGCGAAGTCCACAACCGCTCTCGTGCTTCTTCTTCGCTCTTCGCGCGAACCAGAAGATTCAGCGCGTCGCGGTGCTCCGTCAGCAATCCCGCGGCGACGTAGCTGCCCAGGTATCCGGTCGTGCCGGTTACGAAGATCGCCATAGTGGGTCCGACGGCGTCGTGGTTTTTGAAACCACAGCGGCGCTGGCATGTTCAGGAGACCAATCCAGTTCGCGAGGCGCGCGCGTCTCGAGAGGCCGCCCCTCCATCAAGGGATAGCACCACCGGCGCAGAGCCGGGATGTGTACGTTGATCCAGTAATCCCACCAGTCGATCGATTCGGGAGCAAAATCAAAAATAGTTTTCTCGTCCGGAGAAAGCACAGAGGACAAAAGCCGCGCGTTCTCGCATTCGAATACATGTTCGTTGTGCAGAATAAACGGCTCGTACAACTCGATGAGCTTCTCCGCCCGAATCAAGTCGCGCTCCTGCTTGGCCAACGGAGCCTTCTTCA
Source organism: Candidatus Acidiferrum sp. (assembly GCA_036495665.1). Lineage (GTDB taxonomy): Bacteria > Acidobacteriota > Terriglobia > Acidiferrales > UBA7541 > Acidiferrum. The sequence continues at coordinate 1,106 of DASXMM010000109.1, forward strand.
TGTGCATCGAAACCGCTGCGCGATTAATCCGCGAGATCACCGCCTTCTGCATCGGAATCGACAACCGCTCGTATCGCTGCTTCGACACCGGAATCGTTTCGAATTTCACTTTGAGCCAATGCTCGATTCCCTGCTGAGTCCGGTAATGCTTCCGGTGCGCCAACCCGGTCAGCTCGATGCTGCGCCCCATGTTCACGGGATTGATCGCCGAAGTTGCAAGCTGATATAGCCGCGCGTGCCTCCGCGCAATCACCGCCGCTGCGATCAGCGTCATTCCCCGGCAAACCATGTCCACCGGAATCACATCCAGGCACTTGCGCTCGTTCGAGGGCAATTGTCGGAAGTTCGTTCCCAGCAAGTACGAAAGCGGCCCCGACGTATTGATCCCCTCGTTCCAACCGGCAAACGGCGAGCGCTCCGAACTCTCGACGATCGACGGCCGCACGACAGCGATCGGCAACTCACCGCTACTGCGCGCCAGAATCGACTCACCCAGGCTTTTCGTAAACGTATATGTATTCGGCCAGCCCAAATGCTGCGCTCGCCGCAATCCGATGCGCACCAGGCGATTGCGCGCCCAGCGCAGCCGGTTCCGTTTCAAAACACCGTCCAGCTCCGTCGCAGGCACCGCTGCCGGATCCACTCCGCGCCCGAGCGCTTGCCGCCGAAGCGCCTTCGTCAGTTCCGGGCTCTCCGCTCGCTCTTCGACGTGCCGAATCGTCTCGCGCAACGAAGCAATCTCTTTTTCCGCATCGAACGCGGAGTCGCGAGCAGGATTATAGTTAGCCTGCAATTCTTCCGTGACGCGCCCGTCACGCATCCCCACCACGTAACACGTCGAAAGATGCATCAACCCGGCCTGATCCGATTTCCCCAAGAAATCAACCAAATGCAGCGTCGAGTCCACATTCGAAGCAAGCGCGTCGCGCAAGTCGGGATTAAAATCCGTCAGCCCCGCGCTGTTGACCACCAGATCGAGCGATTTTGCCAGCCGTGTTCGCGTCACCTCATCAAGTCCTAGGCCGGGCAAACCCACATCGCCCTCGACAACCTCTACTTTGTCCTCGAGCAGCGCGCCCAATTTGCGCCCGTATTTTTCCTGCAGCGTATCGAACGCCGGCGATTCCTCGATGATTTTTTGGAAGCGTTTCCGCGCCGAAGTCGTCCTGTTCCGCCGAATCAGCAATGTAATCTTCCCGATGTCCGGCACGTTTTCCAGCAGGTCCACCAGCCACACTTTGCCGATAAATCCAGTCACGCCGATTAACAGGATGTGCCGGCCAGCCAGCGTCTCACGGACCGCGAGCGGAGCGTTTCGCACTCCCTCGTTGAACAGCGTCACCGATTTGCTGGCAGAAAGCGGAGGACGCACCGCAGTCTGCACCGCACTTTCCAGTTGCTCAGGCTTTTTCGACCAACCAAGCTGGCGCAACAAGTTTTCCCGTGTAATGCGGCCATCCGTCGCGCCGCTCGTGAGCCAAGCAAAGGGCCCGCGCGGGCGTACGACCGGATCCAGCAAGCGCCCGGTTGCATCCCCATCCCGAAATTCCATCCGGTTAGAAAGAAACGATTCGACGCCAAGGTGCTTGGCCAGCGGACGCAAAATATGGTCAAGCAGCTGTCCGACCAGCACAATCCGCTCGCCGCTCTGCACCGCTTCGAGCAATTTCTCGACAGCCGCCCGCCGAAGCTGCGGCTTCAACACATAGTGAAAATACTCTTCGCCGAGCAGGTCCAACCGGTCGCGGCTAACGCCCCGCAGCAGGGTGTGGAGCAGCCTCGTGGCGAGCGTCCGGTTGACCGCATAATCGATCGGCCGGGTCAGAGTCATCCAGGCAAATCCCGCCCGTCGCGCCCACCGCTCCGCGAAACTCTGCGCGTTCCAGGTAAAAAATCCCACCGGACGCAAAGCGCCCAGCTCCAGCAAAGAGCCCTCGACGCGCCAGTACGTCGCCGGACGCACCGCCGCCTCGCCGCTCACGCCTTTCGTGTTGGAAGCTGGGTCAGTCATTAGCCATTGGAAACAACCGGCCCGCGCTAGGCCGCTCTTGCAGAGTCGCGCAAATTTATTCTGAAAGTTTGAATAATGATTCGCACCCTAAATCATTTCATTCAGGATCGAATGCCAGCCGCGCCGCCCGTCACCACACCCGCATGGCCCTGACCTGCGCGCGCCGTCGGCTGCCTAGGAAAGTGTAAAAGTAGCATCCTCAGCGGCTTACCGCAAGCGAGCGTAAAGATGGGGCGTCTCTTAGCGACAAGTCGGCTGCCCAGACCTTGCCCGGCCCAGGAATGTCAATCATGATGGCTTGCGCATTCTCTCGGCGCCCGCGTTCGGGAGAGTCATCAAGGACCTATGCTCGAAATCGATCTTAATCTCCCTCATTCTTACGAAGTTGAGGAAATCGGAGACTTTCCGGGAACAGGAAGATTTCGAGACCCGGTAATCCACTTCCCCCGCCCCAAAGAAGGTAGAGAGGGCATCGGCTTATGGCTGAAGGTAAAGGCCGCAAGCGGCAGGTCCTGGGTCGGAGTCTTTGCATTCGGCTATTCGTCGTCTATCGTGTTTTGTCGTGTTCTTAGCCTGCCGGATCCGAACCGCCTATGCGTCATCGCAAAAGGGGCCGCTTACATTGTGAAGGCGAATGAACCCGAGATTTGGGACCAAGCCCCGGTAATTCCTGTATTGGACGTGCGCCTTGTCCCAGAGAAGGGGCTAATCGTTTTCTCGGATTTCACCCGTCTAGCTGCTTATCGCGATGGCGCTTTGGCTTGGCTAAGCCCTACTGTGTGCTGGGACGCTCTGAAAATCTTGAGAATCACCACCGACTATCGAAGGCGTGGGATACGACCCCACAAATTTGATCACCCACGAACGCTCGTTCTCGGTTGACCTCAAAACGGGTCGGTCATTGCTTTCGGGGCCTTCCTCTACCGACGGCAACCCGGTTTGGTAGGACGGCCGAGCGACGGCGCCGCTAAACACCCCAACCGTAACGTTCGGCATGTTCCAACGTGCGCTGCATTTCCTCGCGCAGCATTTCGGTAAACACCGAGCCGCCGATCGTGCTCGCCCCAGGCTGCGCAATGTCCGGCGTACGATACCCGCCCGCAAGCACGCGATGCAGCGACTGCTCGACCCAATCCGCCTCCAACGAAAGCCCAAACGCATCACGCAGCATCAGCGTCGCGCTGAGAATCGACCCCACCGGGTTCGCCGAATCCGTCCCCACCAGCGACGGCGCCGACCCATGAATCGGCTCAAACAGCGGCGCGCCCGTGCCAAAGCTCGCCGAAGGAATCAATCCAATCGACCCCACCAGCGCCGCGGCAGCATCGCTCAAAATGTCGCCAAACATGTTGCTCGTCAGCATCACGTCAAACTGTGTCGGCCGCAGCGTAAGCTGCATCGCCGCATTGTCCACGTACACGTGCTCGAGCTTCACGGAAGAATAGACGCCGCTTAGCGCCACGACGGTCCGTCGCCAAAGCTGCGAACTCGTCAAAACGTTGGCCTTGTCCACTGAGCACAGCCGCCGCGAACGGTTCTCCGCCCGCGCAAACGCAAACGTCGCGATCCGCTCGATCTCGGGCGTCGAATACGATTCCGTATCCCACGCCCGCTCGACGCCATTCTCCGTAATGTTGCCGTGTTCGCCGAAGTACATTCCCCCGGCAAGCTCGCGCACAATCTCAATATCCAAATCGCCCAAACGCTCCGGCTTCAAGGGAGAAATTCCCCGCAGCGGCTCCAACAGCTTCACCGGGCGCAAATTGACGTAAAGCCCCAGCCCTTTACGCAAGCCAAGAAGCCCGCTCTCGGGCCGCTTGCCCACGGGAAGCGAATCCCACTTGGCCCCGCCCACTGCCCCAAGAAAAACCGCGTCCGCCTTCCGGCAGGCATCCAGCGTCTCATTGGGCAACGGTGTTCCCGCAGCGTCAATCGCCGCGCCCCCAATCGGAAACTCGTGCAAATCAAATTCGTGGCTGAACTCGTGCGCGCACTCTCGCAGCACAGTCACCACTGCGCGCGTCACTTCCGGCCCGATGCCGTCCCCCGGCAAAAGTACAATGCTCTTCTTAACCTTCATCGCAATCCCCACTTCACGAAACTCGTGTGGCCTCGGTCTTCATGGAGTGCGGCAGCCTTGCTGCTGCTTTTCACACCAACCGCAAGCTCAGCCCAAAAATCCAGCCGCCCGCCGCCCCGGCCTCTACTCACTATTCACCACCCACTACTCACTTCCTCTCAAGCCGTAGTCGCTTCCGCCGCCACAGCCGCAGGCCGCCGCCGCATCACCTCATGCGCAATGGCCACCAAATCCCGCGGCCGCACCTGCTTCGCTTCATCCGCCAGCGTCGTCACGCGCTTGTAGCACTCCGCCAATTCCTCATCGCTAGGCTCATAACCAAGCGTCCGCAAACTCACCTTCAAGGCATTCCGCCCCGAATGCTTCCCCAGCACGAACGACCGCGAAGGCACTCCCACCGTCTCGGGCGAAATAATTTCGTACGTCAGCGGATTCTTGATAATCCCATCCTGGTGAATCCCCGCTTCATGCGCAAACGCGTTCGCGCCCACCACAGCCTTGTTCGGCGCCACCACCGCCCCGGTAATCTCCGTAAGCATCCGGCTCGACCGGAACAGCTCCTCCAGCTTGATGTTCGTGGTCACTCCAAAGCTTTCCTTGCGCACCGCCAGCGCCACCGCGATCTCCTCCAGCGCCGCATTCCCCGCCCGCTCTCCAATTCCGTTCACTGTGCACTCAATCTGCCGCACACCCGCGCGAACCGCCGCCAGCGAATTGGCCACCGCCAACCCCAAATCATCATGGCAATGCGCGCTCAGGGTAATTCCCTGAGGATCATCGAGATGCGCGCGCACCTGCTCAAACATCGCGCCATACTCATCCGGCACCGCATATCCCACGGTATCCGGCAGATTCAAGACGGTAGCGCCCGCATCCACAGCTACCTGGCACACCTGGCAAAGAAACCCAATATCCGTCCGCCCCGCGTCCTCCGCCGAAAACTCCACTTCGCCAACATGCTTCCGTCCCAAGCGAATCATCGACCCAATCGACTCCAGCGCCTGTTCCCGCGTCATGTTTAGTTTCACGCGCAGATGCAGGTCGGACGTCGCCAGAAAAATGTGCAGCCTCGGCTCAGCCGCCGGTTCGAGCGCCTCAATCGCCGCGTTCACATCCTGCTGCTTCGCTCGCGCCAACGCTGCAATCGGCACAGTCCGCACTTCCCGCGCCACCTGCTGCACGGCCTTCAGATCGCCCCGCGAGGCAATCGGGAATCCAGCCTCGATCACGTCCACGCCCAGAGCGGCCAACTGCCGCGCCATGCGGATCTTTTCCTCCGTGTTCATCGAAAAACCCGGCGATTGCTCGCCGTCGCGCAAAGTCGTGTCGAAGATGCGTACCAGGTCCATCGAGTACCCCCAAGGCAGAAATAAGCCCCAAAATAGTAGTAAGACAGAAGACCGCGTCATGGTCAAATTTATCTTTATTCTGGATTTGATAATTCTGCCTTATACTGTTCCTAGAGGAATTTGCTCGTGGATCTCGGCGAACTCCAGGTTTTTCTGATGGTTGCCAAGGAAGGCAGCTTCTCCCGCGCTGCCGAGCGCCTCTATCGCACCCAGCCCGCCGTCAGCCTCACTATCCGTAAACTCGAAGACGGTCTCGGCCAGCCGCTCTTCGTCCGCGGCGCCCGCCCCGTCCGCCTCACCAGCGCCGGAACCCTTCTGCAAGACTATGCCGAGCGTCTGATCAATCTCCGTGACGAAGTAAAAAAAGGACTTAGCGAACTAGAAGGTCTCACGCGCGGCGAACTCTCCCTCGGCGTCAACGAAAGCTCCATTCATGCGCTTCTCCCGGCCCTGGCCACCTTTCGCCAGCTCCATCCCGGCGTCCTCGTCCGCGTCCACCGTATGTTTTCTCGCGACATCCCCCACGAAGTCCTCAATTACCGCCTCGACGTCGGCGCCATCTCCTACGTCCCGCAAGACCCGCAACTCCAAGCCACCGAAATCCGCAAAGACGAGCTCACCCTCGTCGTACCGCGAAAACATCCGCTCGCAAAAAAGCGCGAAGTCGATGTCGCCGACCTCGGCAACGAAGACTTCATCGGCCACAGCGTCGAATCCTCCTTCCGCCGCCGCGTCATCGAACTGTTCGCCCGCAATCGCACCGAACTGAAAATGCCCATTGAAATGCCCACCATCGAAAGCATCAAGCGTTTCGTTCAAATGGGCATGGGCGTAGCCATCGTCCCCCGCATGTGTATTCAATGGGAAATCGAGCACGGCTGGATGAAGGAAGTAAAGGTCCACCAACTCAACATGCCGCGCCACGTCTACCTGGTCTCTCGCCGCGGTGCACGCCTGCCCCACGCCGCCGCCGAACTAGTCCGCATCCTCCGCGAATCCTGAACCGCCACCGCCGTGGTCCGATGCGCCGAGGCTCGAGGGGCGCAATGCGTTGCGCCCCTATTCGCCCGGACGTAACCTTCCAGCTGCCTTCGCTTTTCGATCTTCGTTCTTCCCTACCGGGACCGATCCGACTTCCCCGCCAAACACATAACCGTCGCCAACATCGTCGCGCAATGCTTTTCCGCTCCGCTTCGACGAACAAACACGTCCGCCATACAAATCGTCAACGTCTTCCCCGCCCGTATCACCCGCGCCCTCGCCACCATTTCCTCCCCCTCCGCTGGCGCCAGCAAGTTCATCTTGTACTCCACGGTTAGCACCGAAGCATCCGCCGCCGTCAACGTATAGGCCGCATACCCGCAAGCGCTATCCGCCACCGCCCCGGTCACCCCCGCATGAAAAAACCCATGCTGCTGCGTCAATTCCGTCCGAAACGGAACGCGTATCTCTGCGCCACCAGCTCGCAGCGACACTAACTCTGCCCCAAGATGCTTCATCAAGCCCTGGCGCGCAAAACTATCCCGCACGCGGCGTTGATATTCCGGATCCTGCGCTTCAAATGTTGTTTTTTCTTCCATGCGCGTGAGTATAACAGCGCGCCCTGGATACCTTAGAGGAGGAGCAGCGAACAACCTGGAAGATTCCGCTCAACGGCTGCCGCGGCTTGCCTAATTCTTCCCAGCGAGCGCCGCCTCAACAGTCGGATACGTCGGCAACAATTTCACCAGCCCCGCCACCTGCAGCACCGCCATGCCTTGCTGGGTCAGCGCTGCGATCGCCAGCGATTGCCCGTGCTGCCGCCGATGCACAAAGAGCGACACCAACGCACCGACTCCCGCCGAGTCCAGAAACGACACCCCGCTCATGTCAAGTACCAGGTGCGCAGCCGGCTCAGGCCGCATGGTCTGGATGAAATTACTCACCGTCTCCAGGCTCAACTTCCCGCTAAGCCGAGTCACAAGGTGAGCGCCATTCGACGCCGGTGATTTTTCAAGATCAAGATGTGCTGGTTGCATAAGCCTTCCAAGATAGCGCAAAGTCCGCCGCCGCAACATTAATGTTTATTAACAATTGGCACGCCTCTCTTGGCCCTCGCACGACTCTCCTTTTATAGTCAGTTCAGTGTATTAGATAATTGGATATATTTTCTTGACGCCGCGTCTTTTTCAGCCTACCTTGGATTCGCAAACGTTTCCCTCTCGGATTCCATCGAGGTGCCGCTATTTTCGACGGCCAAGGAAGATACATGGCCCAAACACGCGATTTTCCCGCTCATTCGCACCAAGTCCCCATCTCGCGCGCAAAGAAAAATTGGAAAATTCTAATAATCGCCCCTGCCCTCGCTACGGCAGCCTCGATCGTTCCTTCCGCCCGCGCCCAACTTCAGCAGCCACTCGTTTTCTCTTCTGCAGGCGCCGTCGCCTCGCGCAACGATCAAACCGGCGCGCTCACACCAGTCGCCGGCTCTCCCTTCACTCCCGCAAATCAGCCTCTGGTGCTCGACGTGCAAGGCCGCTTCCTGTTCGCCATCGGTACCGACAGCATCCACATGTACGCCATCACCGATTCCACCACCGGCGCCTACCAGGAGGTCACCGGTTCACCCTTCGCCTCCTCGTTCACGAATCAGCCCGCATTCATCGCGGTGGAACCAACGGGTCAATTCATCGCGGTCGTCAACCGCGTCGGTCAAGATCCCGGCGATGGTTCTGTTGAGGCGTTCCAAATTTCCCCCACGGCCCTGCTTCCCGTTGCAGGTTCTGCCTCCGATCTCGACTCAACTCCGGTCGGCTTCGGCCAGCCACCCAATAACGGGAGCTTCCTGGTTTTCATGGGCCCAAATCCGCAATCCGCAAATTCGACGATCGCCCAAGGCTCCGAATTTCAAGCTCTCGCCATCAATTCTTCGACCGGCTTTATCACCGGCGTCCATGCAAACGTCGCCAGCCCCGAGCGGGGACTCAGTTTTGCCATGGATCCGCAAGGCCGCTATTTCGTAACCGGCACGCGAGACAATCTCCTCGGGATCGGCACCGTCGTGCTCACGAGCCTCGCTGCAGACGGCCCCGCTGGCAGCATCCAGTTGCCTCAACAGAATTATCCGCAGGCCCTCTGGATCGACAGCACCGGAACTTTCCTCTATGTCGCTACCTCGGATGTGCCAAACCCCGTCGTCGTGAACATCTACTCGGTCAACCTGCAAACCGGCACGCTCACCGAAACCGCCAGCTCGCCTCTTCCTGGCGCCACCGTGGTTCCACCCTACTTCGCCGACCCCACCGGTTCCTTCAACTACGGCTTCGGCGCCGACCAAAACACCGCTATCGCCTACACCGCCGATCCTCAAACCGGCTACTTAGTCGCGACCGCCAACTCACCCTTCACGATTCCCCAAATCGCGGGCGCGCTCACCTTCAGCATTCCCCCCGGACAAGAAGGCATCAGCGGCCCCTCCGCCTCTGTTTCGGCAACCAGTCTTTCGTTCGGCTCTTTACAAACTGGAAACTCGAGCACGCCCCAAACAATCACTCTGACCAGCAACGGCGGCGAGGCTCTCAGCGTGACCTCCATCTCTCTCGGCGGCTCCGACCCATCTCAATTCACCGAGTCCGACACCTGCCAGATCCCCGCCGTCCTTCAGCCGGCAAAATTCTGTTCGATCAGCATTACCTTCGCGCCCACAAACACCGGCTCCCAGCAGGCCACGTTGACCATCTCCGACAACGCGCCCGGCAGTCCTCAATCGATACAACTAGGCGGCGTAGGAGTCGCCCCGCCGCCCCCCGCGCCGGTTGTAACCGTGACGCCAAATCCTCTTACCTTCCCCACAACCACCCAAGGCACGCCCAGCAGTCCGCTCTTGGCCACCGTTACCAACACCGGCAACGCTACGCTCCACATTTCTTCTGTGACCATGACCGGCAACAATCCCGGCGACTTCACCATGGCCAATGGCTGCACCGCCGGCGCCTATGCGGCAAACAACGGCTGTACACTCACTCTGACGTTCACTCCCGTCGCGGCTGGCCAGCGCTCCGTGATCGTGACCATCACCGACGACGCTCCGAATTCGCCGCAGATGATCCAGGTCGGTGGAACCGGCACCTCCGCTCCATCCACAAATCCCGCTCTTTCCCTGTCGACCACCAGCGTCTCCTTCGGAGCGATCGCCCAAGGCACGACCACCGGCCCCAAAAACGTCACGGTCATAAGCTCCGGCGGAGCCACACTCCACATTTCTTCTGTTGCTTTGGGAGGAGCAAACAGCGGCGACTTCAGCATCACCAACGGCTGCACAGCAAACGCCTACGCAGTAAACGCCACGTGCATGATTGGAATTTCTTTCGCTCCGCTCGGCAACGGTTCGCGCTCGGCAACGATCACGCTTACGGACGACGCGACAAATTCTCCTCAAGTCATCAATTTGGGTGGTAACGCGTCTCCCGCAGTGACAGTCGGCGCAGCTCCGGCCGGCTCTCTATCCGCAACCGTTTCGCCAGGTCAGACGGCTCAGTTCAACCTTCAAATAACTGCCGCTGCCGGCTACTCGGGTACCGTTTCGCTTGCATACGGCGGAGCTCCGACGGGTACAAACATTCAGGGACCATCCACGCTGCAAGTCTCGGGCGGAACCACTACGCCGTTTACGGTGATGGTGACAACCACGGGCGCCGCCGCGGCTCTCCCTTTCGCGTTTCCCGCGCGCCCATTTTCTTTGCCCACACCACGTGTCCCGACTCTTTTAACCGTCGCGGCGATCTTGGTCTTTTTGTTCGTGCTTGCTGGCAGATTGACCCCAGCCACGCGTCCAAGACGCCTGGCACTCAGGAACGCGCTCGCGATGATTGCACTTTCTCTAGGATTTGCGGCCGCAGGTTGCGGCGGAGGAAGCACCAGCACTACTGCTCCGCCTCAAATCACTCCAGTCGTCACCCCAGCGGGCGCTTTCATAATCACGGTTACACCGTCAGCCAACTCCGCTGCGGGCCAACCGCTCCAGTTGCAACCCATTCAGCTCACGCTGACAGTGAATTAGCCGCCGTTTACTTTGCCACCGAGATGCGGTAAATCTTTCCAGCTCCGTCATCCGCAACCAGCAAAGATCCGTCCGGCGCCACCGTCACTCCCACCGGCCTCCCGAGCACGTCCGGCCCGCTCGGATCAGGCACCAGCCCCGTCATAAACGGCACCGGATCCGCCGAAGGCTGACCGTCCTTGAACGCCACAAACGCGATCTGGTATCCCGCGCGCGACGCCCGGTTCCACGAACCATGTTCCGCAATAAACGCCCCGCCCCAATAACTCTGCGGAAACTGCTTCCCCGTATAAAACGCAAACTGCAGCGGCGCCACATGAGCCCCCAGCAGCACATCCGGAATAATCGCTGTTGCAACCAGCTCCGGCTTCTGCGGCTTCACGCGGTCGTCCACGTTGCTCCCGATATAGCTGTACGGCCACCCGTAAAATCCGCCGTCCTTCACCGAAGTAAAATAATCCGGCGGCAAATTGTCGCCCAGTTCATCGCGTTCGTTCACGCTCGTCCACACCGCTCCGGTCACCGGCTCGATCGCCAATCCGACAGGATTGCGCAATCCGGTTGCAAACAATCGCGCATTCTTGCCGTCGAGATCGCAAATCGTGATCGCCGCCCGAATCGGCGCTTCACCCGTATTGATGTTGGAACCCGATCCCACGCCAATAAACACATGCTTGCCGTCCGGAGCGATCGCCACCGAGCGCGTGTCATGCCCCCCAGAGGGAAGATCCAGCAGGTGCTCCGCTTCCCCCAGCCGTTTTGACGTCTTGGGGTCGTACCGGTATCTCACGAGTTGGTTCATGTCCCCGACATAGACGTAGTCGTCATGGAACGCTATGCCAAAAACGCGCGTCGCATCTGTTGCGAACACTTCTCGTTCTTGCGCTCCGCCCGTGTTCTGCGTGTCACGCATCACGTCAATCCGGTTCGCTCCTGTCTCGGCCAGAAAAATATCTCCATTCGGAGCCACCGTCAGCCAACGGGGCCGCTTGAAATCACCCGCAAACACGTTAATGCGAAATCCTTGCGGCACCGTGGGAAGGAAATTCGCGGGCGGCGACACCTTACTCGGCCCGTTTCCCGCCGACTTCGTGGCATACGGCGCAGGAAGCTGCGGCTTCTGCCCGTGCGTCACCTGAGCCGATAGAATCGCCGGCAAAATCAAAACGCCGCTAACCGCGGAAACCGCGAATACACGCAATCTCATGACATTCCCCCAGTTCATTTTTTCAACCTTGGTTCGTTTCTTTTGACGCCCTGCAACCGCCTTGGTTTCAACGTCGACTTGGACCATCACCCCGGTACCAAGCGCCTCCCAAGACTAAACCAGGCCCTGTATTCCCCTCACACTTTTCACCCTCGTGATCCTCTCCCAAAAAGCCCACAGCGTAGCGGCGGGGAGCGTACCTTCCGCTTCGCGCCCTGTCAATTCCGCTCGCAACGCAACGCAACCCACCCCTGCCTCATCCAATGCCCTGCATCAAACGTATACTTCCATGGAAGACACTCTGCGGGGTACGACAGACATGCGCGCGATCCTCATCTCAGCTCTTATTTTTGGCGGTATCGGTGTGCTCGCCTGGGCCACCGCCAAACCCAACGACGGCCGCGCCAGCGCGAAAGCCGCCTTCCCAAAGCCCGCCATCGACACTCCCTTGGCCTCCTCCAAGTCCGCAGAAACCGCCGTTGTAGCTGGCGGCTGCTTCTGGGGAATTCAAGCCGTCTTCGCCCACGTAAAGGGTGTGACCTCGTCAACTTCCGGCTATTCCGGAGGAGCCGCCAAAACCGCCCATTACGAAGAAGTCAGCACCGGCGAAACCGGCCACGCCGAATCCGTCAAAATCGTCTTCGATCCATCGCAAATTTCCTACGGCCAACTCCTCATGATCTACTTCTCCGTCGGCCACAACCCCACCCAACTCAACTACCAGGGCCCCGACTACGGCACCCAATACCGCTCCTCCATCTTCTACGCCAACGACCAGCAAAAGAAAATCGCCGAGTCCTACATCGCCCAACTCAACGCCGCAAAAGTCTATTCGCAACCCATCGTCACGCAGGTAGTCCCGCTCCAGGGCTTCTACGCCGCCGAGGACTACCATCAGGACTACCTCAAGCACCACTCCTACGAGCCCTACATCGTCATGAACGACCTGCCCAAACTATCCAGCCTCAAAAAAGAATATCCCGACCTCTACCACAACGACTGATTTCTGCTGGTCAGTAGCACGAGCGTCCGCTTCTTTTTTTTCTTTACGTCATTGCTTCATTCCCTTGTTACTTCGCCTCTCCCACGTACCTGAATAAGCACACCCGGGAATACCCGCAAAGCCCCGCAGGTACAGTAATTGGGTACTACTGCGCAGTGCCCTGGGACCATTCGAAAAAAACATCAAGAGAGAGGAAATTCCAATGAGACCAATTGTATGCGGGGTGTGTCTGCTCTTCGCTTTGGGTTCTGCCGCCAAGGCCCAGGATTCGCACAGCCGTTCCAAGCCTATTACCGTCGACTTCAAAAACGCTGAAGGACAAAGTGTGGGGACAGGAACGCTTTCAAGCGCGCCCAAGGGTGTGAAAATAACGCTGGATATCAAGAATCTTCCGCCCGGAGAACACTCCCTCCACATCCACCAGGCCGCGAAGTGCGATCCTCCCGACTTCAAAACCGCCGGCCCGCACTTCAATCCCGGCGGCGCTGAACACAGCCACGACGCCGCTCCCGCCGGTGACATCCCGAATTTCTCGCTCATCGTCGCCGCAGACGGCACCGCCCACGTCTCCGTCGTCGCTCCCAACGTAACTCTCGGCGACGATGACCACTCCGTCTTCAGCAACGGTGGAACCGCCATCGTAATCCACGCCGTATCCGGCGGCACCGGCACAGCTGCCCCCGCACGCATCGCCTGCGGCATCATCTCCAAACCCTAACCCAATCTCGAAACGTTGTAGGGGCCCAGCCTTACCCTGAGCGTTAGCGAAGGGATGCTGCGCCCCTGCACGCCGGGATCGTTGCAAACGGTCGCCCGTGTTCCGGGCAGTTCGTCCTCAGGGCCTCTGATCTGCACGTCCCGCCCAAAAATCGCTACGCCACCAATCAATTCGGCCGCACCACCGCCACCGTCACGATCACCGTACAGTAATTCCGCTCGCCCACGTACCATCATGAGCAACAGTTGACACGCCGCGTCGCGCGGCGTATCTATTCACCTACGCGCGCGCCGTTTCCCACCTAGCTTCAACGCGCGAACGTCCAAATCTGCAAGGAGCCTTTATGCAAAACAACGTTCGACCCATCCCTGATGGGTATCATTCCATTTCTCCCGCTATCACCTGTAAAAACGCCGCTGCCGCCATCGACTTCTACAAAAAAGCCTTCGGCGCCGCGGAAATTAACCGCATGGACGGCCCCGGCGGCATGGTCATGCACGCCGAGTTGCGCATCGGCGATTCCGTAATTTTCGTCTCGGACGAATTCCCCGGAATGTCCGCAGCCCCCGCTCCCGGCGCGACTCCGTCCTCGTATCTCTTCCTTTACGCCGACGACGCCGACGCCACCTTCAACCGCGCGGTTGCTGCAGGCGCCACCCCCACCATGCCACTTGCCGATATGTTCTGGGGCGACCGCTACGGCAGGCTCACCGATCCCTTCGGCCACAGTTGGGGCGTAGCCACCCATGTCGAAGACGTCGCTCCCGACGAAATGGCCCGCCGCTCCGCCGAGTGGACCGCCAAAATGTCCAACCAATCCGCAGCCGCCGCCGGCGCCAACTAACCCGTCAGGATCCGAAATGTAGGCACAGGGCTTTAGCCCTGCATTTTTTCCGGTGCCTTCTAAGCGCCTTCTCAACAAAACGCCGCCCTTCCAAAAAGAAGGGCGGCGACATTTTCTTCTAGCTCTTTCATTTCGTCCCACACAACAAACAAATCAATTCATGCCCTAAGTGTTCCTCGCGACCGCTCTTCGTCGTCACCCATACCCTCTCCATCCACGGCGGATCATGCCGCACATGCTGCTGATGCCCGCACTCCAGCTCCGCCACCCAATCCTTCCGCTCATCCAAATGAAACCCGATAATCTTCCGCCGAATCCCACGAATTTTTTCTTCCATGCTCTTCCCGCTCTGTTGAGCCTCTTCACCTCACCCAAACAACCACTCCAGAAACGACCTCCGCCGCGGCCCACTCTCGTTCCTTGACCGCGGTCGAGGTGCCCCACCGTCGTTTTTTGAGGGTGCGTCTTTTGCAACCAACGACCTCACCCGCCTCCCATCAGAAGGCGCCTGCCAATACCCATAAACGCACCGCGTCCCCCGCCTCGAACAATCATGCGTGTCATAAATCACTCCATCAATCACCGCCGTCAAATGTTTCGACACGCTCACCACCAGCCGCCCCGCCGGCAACTCCTCCGCCCGCAAATGCACCGTACACCCCGAGCCAATCTGCATCGTAGGCGTCCACACCCACCCCAGCGTCTTCATCACCCGCTTAATCGAAGTCTTATAAACCCCCGTCCGCGCATCACTCTTCCCCCGCTTCCGCTTCCCCGTCCGCTCATGAACCGCCGCGCTGTTCACCAGATCGTAGATCTCCTGGTAACACCGCCCACTAGCGATCGCAATCGCCCGCACAACACAATCCCCAGCCTTCCCCCGATAACCCGCCGCCGCCCTCCCTCCATCATCAAAACGAAAATGTCCCCGCATAGCTCCCGCAGTTCCTCCATTCCATCGCCAACCAAATGTTTTGGATTCTAACTCGAAGCCGCGCCCAACAAATTTCCATCCGCAGGCGGATGTGCGCCATCTGCCACGCGTCCCATCTTCTAAATTTATTCCCCAACTCCCACCGCAACCATCCGCCCCGCCGCTGTCACCCGAATCCAAGCCTCCGCCACGATCAAATGCACCACAAACCCAATCCAAAACGCGATCCCAAAAAATTCTCTCGGCGTCAAACCCGTAAGCGGACTAGTAGCAAAAAACACTCCAACAATCGGCCGTATCGTCGCCACCGCCAACCCAATCGCAAACGCCCGAATCATCCACTCGCGATGCAACGCAATCTCTCGCCGCCGTATCAACCAAAACGCCCGGCACAACGCCACCAGAAAGTACGCCCCAAACAAAGTAGTCGCCGCCGCTTGATTCACTCCCCCAATCGCCGGCATCCCAAAACTCATCGCCAAAGCCGAAATTCCAATCACCAACCCGCACGCTACAAACACCCGACCGCTCCACCGATGCCATTGCAAATGCCGCGCCCGAATCCCCGCGCTAAACTGCAGCGGCCCCAGAATCATAAACAGAATTCCCGGCACAATATGCACCAGCGTAAGCATCGGATGCCGCTTAAACACATCGTCCAGCGCCGCAAACTGTGCCAGTCGAGGATTAGCCGGGACCGCCGCCGGATGGTAGCCGTGCAACACAACGGGCACCACCGTCACCATTCTCCTGACCGCGACCGCAACTCCGATCACCGCCAGAAAAATGACACAACGCCAAAGCGCGCGCCGCCAGCGAACTCCAGGCTTCATACCTGTTACTACGCACAATCCGCCCGCGCACTTTCACACGAAATAACCCACGCACATGAAATGCATTGTTCTCCGACGGAACGACTTGGGGAGCAACTCCGGGAGCGACTTGGGGAGAACGATGGAGAACGAACGCTTACGAGGAAATCACACACACCTATAGGCCTACAACCACGGCGCCGCGCACGCGCTAAGTCATTTCCACGCCGAACTGCGTCGCCACCACATCCTCCAACTCATTCGCCGACTCCCGCACCTGCGCCATCATGCTTCCGCGCGCCGGCTCGCTCAGCAACTTCGCCACTCGAAACATTTTCCAGCAAGCCCTCACCTTCAATCGCAAATCGCTCGCCACGTCCAGCGCACGAGGCTTCCCCGAAAACGACTCCCGCCCCAAGGCCGCCTGCACGCTGTCCGCAAGCTTCTCCAGATTCCGCAAGCGATTCTCCAACTCGCTCTCCGCCGCAATCGTACTTCTCTGCGCAGCTTCCCGTCTCTCCTCGCGCTTCTCCTGCACTCCCCATTCGGTCTCCGCATCGCCCGAAAACGCATGTTCTAGGCTCATAGCATTCTCCTCATCGCTAGCCTCAATACGCGTGGGCCAGCTCGCCTTCTCGCGACATACGGCAGAACCTGTAACCGCAATAGGAGTTCCAATCAGGACGCTTTTTGAAACTGATGG
>DASXMM010000110.1:0-10406 GCA_036495665.1 Candidatus Acidiferrum sp.
CTTGAGAAGAGACTGCCGCTCAACCTCTAATTGCATGATGCGCCGTTCGATCTCATCGATTTCGACCGGCAGCGAGTCAATTTGCATGCGCAGGCTGGCTGCCGCTTCGTCGATCAAGTCGATCGCTTTGTCGGGGAGAAAACGATCAGAGATGTAGCGATGCGACAGGGTAGCGGCGGCCACAATTGCGGCGTCCTTGATGCGCACACCGTGATGAACCTCGTAGCGCTCTTTCAAGCCGCGCAGGATCGCGACGGTGTCTTCGACCGTTGGCTCACTCACAAGCACGGGCTGGAATCGCCGCTCGAGTGCGGGATCCTTTTCAATGTATTTTTTGTATTCGTTCAGCGTGGTCGCGCCAATGGCACGCAACTCGCCGCGTGCCAGCGCCGGCTTTAGTATGTTCGAGGCATCCATCGAGCCTTCCGCCGCGCCTGCGCCCACTAGCGTGTGCAACTCGTCGATGAACAGGATAATTTGCCCCTCCGCTTCGGTAATTTCCTTCAACACCGCCTTCAGTCGTTCTTCAAATTCTCCGCGGAACTTTGCACCTGCGACCAGCGCAGCCAAGTCCAGCGCCACGAGTCGTTTGGTCTTCAACACGTCCGGCACGTCGCCGGAAACAATGCGCTGCGCCAGGCCCTCAACGATGGCCGTCTTCCCTACACCCGGTTCGCCGATCAACACCGGATTGTTCTTTGTGCGGCGCGCCAGAATCTGCATCACGCGACGGATTTCTTCATCGCGCCCGATCACCGGATCGAGTTTCCCGCGCCGCGCCAGGTCCGTAAGATCGCGCGCGTATTTCTCCAGCGAAGCGTACGTCGCTTCCGGATTCTGGGAAGTGACTCGCTGATTTCCGCGCACGCTCGTCAAGGCCTGAAGAATCGCTTCGTGCGAAGCGCCTTGGCGTTTTAGCAACTGCCCGGCAGGGTCGTGGTCTTCTCCGGCGAGCGCCAGAAAAAGGTGCTCGGTCGAGACGTACTCGTCCTTGAATCTCTCCGCCTCATCAAACGCTCGCTCCAAAACATTGTTCAGCGGCTTGCCCATGTGCTGCTGGGCGAATCCTTGTACTTTCGGGAGGCGCGCAATCTCGCGCTCGATTTCTTGTGCCAATGCTTCTGTGCGAATTCCCAGACGGGCTAGCAGCGGAGGCACGACGCCGTCCCTCTGCGACACTAGTGCCTCCAGTAAATGCACCGGCTCAATCTGTTGGTTTTGGTGCCGCGCAGCCACTTCGTTGGCTTCCTGCAGTGCTTCTTGCGCCTTCACGGTCATCTTGTCAAATCTCAGCATCTTTCTACCTCGCGTCTCGACGACTTCATCCTTAAACAACAGGGGGTTGGCGAACCGGCCAGCCCTTACGAATGCTTTGCTGCTGGCTTACTTTGCTCCGGCGGTGGCTGCGGCAACTGTCGGCGTTCCCACATTTACCTTGATCTGCTTCGGCTTGGCTTCCTCGCGCTTCGGAATCGTCGACGTCAGCACGCCGTTCTGGTAGTTGGCCTTGATAGCTTCTGGGTTCACAGTGTTTCCCAGCGAGAAGCTCCGGCTGAACGAACCATAAGCGCTCTCTACGCGCAGGTAATTGTCTTCGTTCACCTTCTTCTCGAACTTGCGCTCCACGCGAACCCTCAGAATGTTGTTTTCCACCCGGATATCCAAATCCTTCGCATCAATTCCGGGCAAGTCAGCCTTGACGAGCAGCTCGTGCTCGGCCTCGTGAATATCGACAGCCGACACCCAGGTCGTAAGATTCGATTCCTCCGCCGAGCGCTCCAGCACATCACCAAACAAACGGTTCACTACTCTTGGAGGGAATTCGCCCCACCGAAAGGCTCCCGGCGGTCCGATGTAGTTCTCATTTCTCGGCCTCCCGTTTATACTAACAACATCGCAATAATATTATATTAGTGTATCATTGTCACGTTCTATTTTAAACCCCACGATTGCCATCTAAATTACTTATATTCAATCAACTACAATGGACTTGCTTCTCTTTCCGCGCTGGCAGTTCCTTGTACGCTCATGAGCGTTTCACTACTTGGCGGCCTTCCGGCCATCTACCAGCCTGAGATGCTGATAGACTTCCACTTGATGCGCCTCGTTGACCTCGATTTCCACCTACCGGAGAGCCAGATTGCGCAGCGGCCCCTCGACCGACGGGATGCCTCCAAACTGCTCGAAGTCTCGCGCGTCAACGGCAGCTTGGCCGATCAGCTGTTTGCGGAGCTTCCGGAGCTCCTGCGCGGCGACGAGCTCATGGTTCTCAATAACGCTCGTGTTATTCCCGCACGCCTTTTTGGCCGCCGCGCAGGTGTCCATGCCCAGCCAACTTCCCGAGCAAAGCGCAACGAACACCTCACTGGCAAGGTAGAAGTCTTCCTTACGCGCCAGATTGATCCTCAAACATGGGAAGCGCTGGTTCGGCCTGGCCGCAAGATGCAGACCGGAGAGCGCGTTTTATTTGGGGAAGGTCAACTCGAGGCCGAGGTTATTTCGCGCGGCGAACTGGGATTGCGCACGCTACGCTTTGTTTCACGTGACACATGTGGTGTCTCGGAACATCTGGAACGCCTTGGCCATGTGCCGCTACCGCCCTACATACATCGTACTGGCGAAGCGCCTGACCGCGAACGTTATCAAACGGTCTTCGCCAAGAAGCCCGGAGCGATCGCGGCTCCCACGGCAGGACTGCACTTCACTGCGGAAATTTTGGACAAGATTCGCGCCCGCGGCGTCGAGATCTGCGAGCTCACGCTGGACGTTGGACTCGGCACCTTCCAGCCCGTCCACACCGATATTCTTGAAGACCACGTCATGCACGCCGAGTCCTACGAAATTCCGATTCACACTGCGCAACGTATTGCGGAAGCCCACGCTGCGCGTCGCCCAGTTCTTGCGGTCGGCACTACTGTGGTACGCGCACTCGAGTCCGCAGCCCTTCACGCAGCGGAAGCTGTATCTTCCGAATTACTGAAATCTGGCAAAGCCGACGCCAATCTGTTCATCTATCCGGGATTTAATTTTCGCGTTGTCGACGCGGTGCTCACTAATTTCCACCTGCCGCGCTCGACTCTGCTCGCTCTGGTCTGTGCATTCGGTGGGAGAGAAAACGTTCTTGCGGCCTACAACCATGCCGTTCACGCAGCCTACCGCTTCTTCAGTTATGGAGACTGTATGTTGATTCGCTAGATTACCGTCAGAGGATATTCGCGAAAGAAGACAACGGCTTTGGGGGTCGCCTGCAAAACCGCGGCAAACGGCAAATCGTCTCGGCGGTGGCCGAAGCTGGTTCCTTCCACTTCAAAATGAATGCGCGAATCGAACGAGAAGGGAGGCCGCCACTACGCGCGGCCTCCCATTCTTACCGTAGAAAGAACTCACAAAAACTCCCACTTATTCGCTGAAAACGAAAACGCGAGTCTGTCCGGCGAAGCGGACTTCCTTGACCTGGCCGTTTTCGCTGATAAGTACGGAATCATTGGCGGATTTTGAGGACCGATCTTCCCAGCGTCCCTCGCTTTCCGCGATCGTCTGGCGTCCCTTTTGAACGGTCGCTTTGTTTCCGTCGATCATCAGGCGATATTCACCTGCTTGCAGATCGGCTTTGCCGATCTTTGCCGACTGGGCAATGTTGATGGTCTTGGCAAAAGGCTTCGCGAGGAGTGGCACTGTGGACGCCAAAGCGGCGGCCAAAGCTAAACAGCGGAGAGCCGAATGGAATTTCATGCGTGTCTACTTCCTTTCCGTCAGGATCAAGTCAGCCGTTTTTCTGCTGGCGCAAGCGGAACAGAGTGTTGACACGCGTGCTTGGGGCGAGTAGTCTCACCCGCAAGACACCTCGTTCTTCCTGGACTAACGGCCGGAAAGACTGCGTGTCACCGCCCCGCGGCTGCCACCGCGGGGTTTTTCTTATAATCGCTCTGCGTTGCCTGCGCAGCCCCGCCGGCTGCATTTGTATAGACGAGCCGGCCCCTGCGAATGTTTCGTCCGCCATCAGAATTTCTTCTTTATTGTTCCTGATTATTTGGCAGGTTTTTCATAATTTCGATTATTTTGCTTTGGTAATTTTTCTCCATTCCGGTTCGCCGGTTGATTTTGTAAATTTTCCATAAATATTCTGAAAGTTTTTGCAAGACCTTTTGGCTTCTCGCCCGTCAGCCGTTGCCTTTTCGCGCGATCCTTCCGTGCATCGGCTCCCGGGTTCATCTATACTCAATGCCATTTTGCGGATGGGGCCGAATGCGCATTCTTGTTCTTAGCGATCTTCATGCAAACGCCACAGCTTTCGCCGCTGCTCTCGATGCAGCCGCGGGCCGATGGGACGTTTCGGTGTGTCTTGGAGATGTCGTGGGCTATGGGCCCGATCCGCACGAGGTGGTAACGCGCCTTCGTGAACTCGGAACGGAAACCATTCGCGGCAATCACGACAAAGCGGTCGCCGGGTTGATGGATACCAGCGATTTCAATCCCGTTGCGAAAACTGCCGTCGATTGGACGCGTGCGCAATTGAATCCCGACGATCTTGCGTGGCTTTCCGCGCTACCGCATGGACCGCTCGCTACCGACGATATCGTTCTGGTACACGGCGCGTTTCAAGATGAAGATGAATATGTGTTCACACCGGCGCAGGCGCTTGATGGACTCCTCGATTCCGCCGCGGAAGTCACTTTTTTTGGCCACACGCACCACCAGGGCGGCTTTTCGTATCAGGATTCCAATCTCGAAGTGCTGCAGATTCGTCCGCGCGCTTCGGAATCGTTCTCGGCGTTGCGCATCGAACAGCCGCGCCGCTATCTTCTCAATCCTGGCTCGGTGGGTCAGCCGCGCGACGGAGATCCGCGTGCAGGTTTTGCGATCGCCGATCTTGAACATCAAACAGTGGAATTCTGGCGCGTTCCGTATGACATTTCCTCGGTCCAGGAACGCATGCGCGGTGCGCATCTTCCGGAGTCTCTTATTCAGCGACTCGTCGGCGGCCGCTAACATGGACGTTTACGAGTGGACCCTGCGTGCGCCAGGCTTTTTTCCCGCGCCATTTCTTGCGCCCGCTTGACGCCCGACAACTTTCAGGCCAGCATCGTCCTTCACAGAACTTCATGCCTGATACCTTGCAAATCGAATCCCCCGGGCAAACGCCGCCAGGATCAGGCCGCTCGTGGATTGGCTGGATGGGCGCGGCCACGATCGTCATCGCGCTTGCGATCGTGATGTGGCCCGGCGCGGTGCGTCGTTCCGCTTCCAGCACGCGCGAATCTCATCTTCCATTTGGTCCCGCCGAACAGGCGTACGCGCCTAACCTTCAAATTGAAGACCTCGCATTAAGCCGCGCCGCAAATTTTCTAAATCAGGAAGTCACCACGCTTGCGGGCCGCCTCACCAATGCGGGCAGTCTGCCGCTCTCGAACGTCGAAATAACGGTGGAATTTTCCGACCAGCTCGGCCAGGTAGTGCTGCGCGAATCGCGCGCGGTCTTCGCGCCGCAGGCTTCCCCATTTGCTCCGGACGAGCACCGGGATTTCGAAGTTTCCTTCGAACACATCCCGTCTTCCTGGAACATCCAGCAACCCCTCGTTCGCGTTTCCGGTATCGTGTTTACTCCTAATAAAGAATAGTTCCAGATGTAATTGTTTCCTTTATACTCATTGGCGTGGACCTCTTCGCTGAGCTGCAAGCGTGCCTGAACGAATTCACCGCCGATGGGGCGATCGAGATTCGCGAGAATGGCGGTCGGGTGGCCCCGTTTTCCGGGCTCTCGTGGGAAGTGCGCGGCGTCGCGGAGAAACCACTCCTGCACTTGTGGTCGGAGAATTACAATTTGACCCGCCGCGTCCTGGCGATCACCGATCACTCCGACCAGCGCCTTGCGCTTGCCGTCGAGCGTTTCGGCCGTACGAAACCCGACCGTCTGGAATTTATTCGCCTTGAATTCGAGCGCAACGAGCGCGATCTTTCCCACGACGTGTTTTGCGAATTCGTTGGCCGTCTTCTCGCGGAACAGTTTCCTGATGAATCGCTCGAATCCCTAACCGCCGCGGCCGATCTCGAACATTCCATTTCGGGCAATTACGTTCGCGCGCTTCTCCGCCGCGGATCTTCGAGAGTTGCGGTTCTTGCCGTCCCGGACAACGAGACCGGCGATACCGTGGAAAGCAGTCTCACCTTCGCGATTTTGTGGCTGGCGCATGCGCGCAGCTCCAACCGTCGCGGCAACATTTCTGGGCTGCGCCTCATTCTCCCAAAGGGCACCGCGGGCCACTTGGCGCACCGTGCTGCGGCTCTTGCGCCCGATTGGTCCATCGAACTTTACGAGCGTGATCCGGTTCGTGAGTGTCTCGAAAAAATCGATCCGCGGCGCGCAGGCAATCAAGATACATGGCTTATGCCGCGCCGCGATTCCCAGGCACTCCTCGATTTATCACGTGCGGATCTCGATCCCATTGTCGCCCTTTCGCCGCGAGCCATAACCGTGCATCCCGTCGCTCAGTCTCGTGAGGTTTTGCTACGCTTCCGAGGACTGGCGTTTGCACGATGGGATGGCGGACGCGTTTTCTTCGGCTGCCCGGATCCTCGGGTAGAACTCAAGGACGGCTCATTGCGCGCTCTGAGAGACTTACTACAGCAGCTCGAAAATTACCGGCACCCGCTCGCCAGCGAAACGCGCCATGCTCTTTATCGCGCGCAACCAGAACGCTGGCTCGAAGCTCTGGTTCGCGAGGATGTCACGCGCGTCGACGCCGCTCTCGACCCTCGTTTCGTCTATTCGCAAGTATTCGCGCACGTCGGCGGCGAGCACGGCATTCTCGATCTTCTTACCGTAACGCGCGCGGGACGCCTCGCCATTCTCGAACTAAAAGCCAGCGAACACATACATCTCCCTCTGCAGGCCGCCGGCTATTGGCTGCGCATACGCCGTCATCTCAAGCAGCGTGATTTTGCTCGCTACGGATATTTTCCAGGAATCGAGCTACAGACAGCCCCGCCGCTCGTCTATCTTGTTGCTCCGGCGCTGCGCTTCCATCCCTCCACGGATACCCTGTTGCATTACCTCTCTCGCGAGATGGAGAGCACGCGTGTGGGCCTAACGGAGAGCTGGCGCCGCGGCCTCCGCGTCGTGATGCGCCAATAGACGTCCTCACCTCGATACCGTCGCTCCCGAGGTCCGGAACGCCACGCCGCAATCCTTCTTTTCTGCGACCGAAACCCATTTTTCGTTTTGCGAAATGTCCTGTTCCAGATTGCTCCGGCACAGTAGAATTGTCCTACAGCCTTAGGAGCGTAGATTGGAATTCTCAGCCACCATCCGGCACACGCCACAAGCCTCTCTGATCGATCTTCGTGGCCAGCTCACGTTTTTCGAGATTGGCGTTCTCCGCGAGAACGTCGCCCGGTTGCTCGCTGAAGGGCACAAACACATCGTCCTCAATCTGACGGCTCTGCGATACCTCGACAGCTCCGGCATCGGCGAGTTGGCGCGGATGTATGTGATGGTGCTTAAAGGCGGCGGGGAAATGAGGGTCGTCGGTCTGTCCCGCAACGTCGAGGAAATCCTGAAAGTCACCCACCTCTACGAGGTTTTCCCGGAATTTCCCAACGAGGAAGCAGCGTTGCAGAGCTTCCATCATAAATCATCGGGACCTACACGGTAGGAAATACCTAGCAGGAAAATACTAGCTAGCCGTAAAAATTCAGGCCTATAAAGGAGAGAAGCAGCTAAGGCGTTGAGCCTTAGCTGCTTCCCGGGGTGTGTCCTCGAAGTGGTTAGTTATTAATATAGATGCATGCCAGCGAAAAAGGTTTCCATTATTTAAAAAATTTTCGTCGGCCGTTTATTGGGCTGAAAACCCTAGTAAAAGAGGTACTTACGCCAACGCTCGTCGCGGTGTCCGATCAGCCGCATCAACTGACGCGAGGTATGCAGCGTAAACGGCCGCGGCCGACGCGCCAGTTTAAACCCGGCCTCTTCCGGTGTTCGGTCGCCCTTGCTGTTGTTGCAACGGTAGCAGCACGCCACCAGGTTCTCCCATGAAGAACGACCTCCGCGTGACCGCGGTACAACGTGATCCAGGGTCAGCTCCGAACTCGGGAAAATCCGCCCGCAGAATTGGCAGGTATTCCGGTCCCGCAGCAAAATATTTTTCCGCGAAAGCGCCCGGCTCTGCTGCGGAATATGCCGGTAGGCCAGCAAGCGAATTACGGAAGGCACCTTGTGCGCATGCGCCGCCGAGTGCACTTCAGCGCTGTGCATCTCCTCGGCTTGCGCGACGCCCTTCAGGAGCAGCACCATGGCCCGCCGCACCGCCGTCACGTTGATAGGTTCATAAGTGGCGTTTAGTACGAGCACAGGCTCCTGCATCAGCGATGCACGCCTCGGCAATGTTGAATTGGGGATCCTACTGTCCGCGGGATCCACGGGCAGGGGCGCAGGGACGCTGCCCGCTTCGGAGGCATATCGCCCCCGGAAATCGCCCGACTTTGGCCGATTTGCGCTCATCGCGCCACCTAGGTTAACGACCCCCAAGTACAGACTACGACTCTATAGGTTACCACTATCCAGGGCCGGCAGGGGATTTCTCGCAGCCCGGGCTATTGTCAGTGCTAGTACAGACTCGGCCCCCGACTCGAGTAGCGCCCTCGCGCATGCATCGAGCGTTGCCCCGGTGGTCATTACGTCATCTACCAGTAAGACGCGTTTCCTGTCAACTTGGCTGCCTGAGCGTGTGGCAAAAGCGCCACGAACCGACTCCCAGCGTTCTTCCAACGTAAGCACCTGCTTCGGCGGCCTCGGTCGGGTCCTCATCAACAGAACCGCCTTATGAGGCAGACCGAGCTTTCGGGCGAGCGGCTTGGAAATGAGCCCTGCCTGGTTGTATCCACGAGCCCGCTCGCGGTCGCGGTGCAACGGGACGGGCACGACAACGTCCGCAGCCATCGATTGGCCCTCGCGAACTGTTATCTCAGCCAGCCGGTTTGCGAACCACGCCCCAAGCGGCTCCATCCGTTCCCACTTCAGCAAGAGGATCGCCTGCACCAGCGGCCCGTCATAAATTCCATAGCTTCGTGCGCGCTCAAACGCATACGTCTTCTGCTGACAGGCCCGGCAAATCAGCGCATCGTCCGCAGCGGACGTCATCCAGCCCACCGGCTGTCCGCACACCTCGCACTTCTTTTCGGGGGGCGCTGGGAACGACTCCAAGCACTCTAAGCAAATGGGCACGCGGCTGCCGCCGGTCAGCCGCTTGTCGCAAATCCTGCACCCGGCCGGAAAAAACACGCTGACAAAAGCGTCGCCGGCTTCCGCGAGCCATCCGCGCACACCTTTGCGCTCACGTGCCACCGCAGGCATGGAAAAGCCTTCTCCCATAACGCAAGGAGAAATTTACTCCTCTATTCTGTATAATGAAACAGAGAATGTACGCTAGGGTAATCTAATAAAAACACGGCTTTAAAAGCGTAAGGCCAGCCTTTTACCCTGAGTGAAGCGAAGGGTTGAGGCTGGCCGCTCTTCCTGCCGAGCTAAAGCACGCGTTATAGCAGTCCCTGTTCCATCTTCTCCTGACAGGTAATGCAGTGTTTGGCCCACGGTACCGCTTCGAGCCGCTTCTGCTGCATCTCTTCCTGGCAGTTCGCGCAAACGCCGTATGCATCGGTGCTGATACGCTTCAGGGCCGCATCGATCATGTTCAGGATCGTACGGTCCGTATTTGTCATGCCAAAGAGGAACTCTTTCGTGTAGGAGTTCGCCGCCTTGTCTGCGAGGTCCACCGTCGGATCTTCGTCCGCAGTGCGTCCCTCTTCTTGCGTACGCGCGATCGTCTTCATCAGTTCCTCGCGCCGCACTTGCAACTTCTTTTTATAGTAATCGAGCCTTTTCTTGTCCATGGAAGTCCCGCCCCTCTGTCTGCTTTCGGGGCCATCTAAAAACTCCGTAGTGTAGACCTGAGCTAACGGAGTGTCAAGCTAGATAAGCTTGGCCTGCTTAGATGCTGGTGCGGTTCAATCGGTCGCAGCTTGGCCTAGGGCACGACCGGCACAATCAGTGCGGACGGATGCGTTTTGTCGTGGTAAATGACGTTGGTGGCTTTGATCATGCGCGTGCCGCGCGCTTGAATTTCGCCGGTGTTGAGGTTTCGGTCGAAACGCGGAAAGTTGCTGCTCGAGACCTCCAGCCGCAGTTTGTGTCCCGTCAGAAACACATTGCTCGTCGCCCAGAGATCGACGGCGACGTGATACGTCTCACCGGGATTGGCGAGCTCCGGCTTTTCCTGCGAATTGCGATAACGCATTCGAAGGATTCCGCTCGTCAAATTCTGCGCGAATCCATTCGGCCATACATCCACGAGCATTCCCGTAAAGTCCGTGTCCACCGCCGAACTGCTCACATACAAATCCAAAGTCACTGG
>DASXMM010000111.1:0-3530 GCA_036495665.1 Candidatus Acidiferrum sp.
ACCAGGGCGGGGAACCAGCGGACGTGGTCGCGGGCGGTTTTCATGTCGTCGGAGGGCCAGACGGGAGCTGCGGCCATGACCTGGAACTTGCTGAAATCGCGGCCGGCTTCTTTGGCGCCTTCCCGGACGAATCCGAGGCACCAGTCGATTAGGTCGGGGTCGGCGAATTGGAGGATGACGCCGTCGCCGATGCGGCCAGCGGTGCGGAGGGCTTTGGGGCCGTATCCGGCGACCCAGACGCAGGGGATTTCGCCGCTGGCCCAGGGGAAGCTGGTGGGGACGCCGTCGAGGTCGACAGTTTTTCCGGCGTTGAGATCGCGGAAGGTGTGGACGAAGGATTCGAGATTTTCGAGCGTGGTGGGTTTTTTGCCGAGGACTCGGCGGGAGCTGTCGCCGCGGCCGATGCCAAGTTGCATGCGGCCTCGGGAGGCGAGGTTGAGGGTGGCGAAAAGGCTGGCGGAAACGGTTACGTCGCGGACGGCGGGGTTTGTTACACAGGTGCCGAGCTTGAGGGATTGCGTGGAGGCGGCCATCAGGGTGAGGAGGGGAAAAGGCTCTTTCCAGATGACGTGGGAGTCGAAGATCCAGCCGTAGGAGAAGCCTGCGGCTTCGGCTTGTTGGGTGAGGCTGATGATGCGGTCGATAGAGATGTCGGGTTTTATTGTGATGCCGAAATCCATGGGATTTGGGCCTCCTTAGCGGGCCGGGTCGGTGAGCGGTGCGGCTTTGCGTGTTAATACGAGATAGATGATGAAGCTTACCGCAAAACCTACGAACCAGGCGTAGTTGTAGAGGAAGCGGAGTGGGGGGATGAAGAGGCCGACGAAGGCTACGGCTGCGCCTGCTGCTAGCGCGGCGACGGCTCGCCAGTTTATGCCATGTGAGAACTCGTAGAGGCCGTGGCGTTGGTAGAGGTCTTGAGTGGAGAGGCTCTTGTGGCGGATTACGAAGTAATCGCAGATCAGAACGCCTGCAATTGGGCCCAGAAAACCTGAGTAGCCTACAAGCCAGCCGAAAATGTAGCTGCCGTAGTTGGCGAGGAGTTTCCACGGTTGCATGGCGATGCCCATAACGCAGGTCATCAGGCCGCCGGTGCGAAAGCTGATGCGGCGCGGGGAGAGGTTGGAGAAGTCGTTAGCGGGGGAGACTACGTTGGCGGCAACGTTGACGTTGAGGGTGGCGATGAGCAGGCCGATCATGGCGATGACGACAGCCAGAGGATTGCCGAGGCGGGATAGGACGGAGACGGGATCCCAGAGGGCTTGGCCGAAAATGATGAGCGTGGCGGAGGTTACGGCGATACCGATGAAGGAGTAGAACGTCATGGTGGCGGGGAGGCCGAGGGCTTGGCCTAGCATTTGATCGCGTTGGCTGCGGGCATAGCGGGTAAAGTCGGGAATGTTGAGAGAGACGGTGGCCCAGAAGCCGACAACGCCGGTGAGAGAAGGGATGAAGAAGCGGAAAAATTCGGAGAAGGTTTGGAATTTGGAGGGAGCGGCCAGCATGGGGCCGAAGCCTCCGGCTTTTCCTTTTTCCCAGAGTAAGAGCGCGAGGCCGATTAGCAACAGAAATGGCGCGGAGACACCTTGCAGAAAGCGGATGGTTTCGATGCCGCGCAGAATTACGACGACATTGAGCAGCCAGAAGAAGGCAAAGCAGACGGCGGGGCCGTATTGAAAATGTTGCCAGGCTGGGGCGAGGGCGATGAGCATGGCGTTGATGGCTTCGCCGCCGATCCAGGTTTGGATGCCGAACCAGCCGCAGGCTACTAACGCGCGGAGGATGGCGGGGACGTTCGCGCCTAAGACGCCGAAGGAGGCGCGGGCGAAAACGGGGAACGGGATGCCGTAGCGGGCGCCGGCGTGGGCGTTGAGCAACATTGGGATCAGAACGAAGACGTTGCCTAGAAAGACGGTGAAGAGGGCTTGCTTCCAGCTCATGCCGCCGGCAATCATTCCGCTGGCTAACAGATAGGTGGGGATGTTTACGCTCATGGAGATCCAGAGGGCGGCGTAATTGTAGGTGCCCCAGGTGCGGCGTTCGGGCGGGACGGGGGCGAGGTCTTTGTTATAGAGGGAGCTGGTGCTTATGGTTTCGGCGCGAAGTCTGGCGCTTTGGGCGTCGGTCATCAGAGGGAATTACCTCGCACTTGGTGGGCTCGGAAGAAAAAGAAAGAAAAAGCAGATTCCTCGCTGCGCTCGGAATGACAGGCTTTTGGCTGGTTCCAGGACATAAAAAATCAGTCCGCGGCTTCGGAGGTGGAGGCGGCGCGGGTGCGGGTGATTTCGCCGTAGGATTCGGGGCGGCGGTCGCGATAGAACTGCCAGGTGTCGCGGACTTTTTGAATTTCGTCGAGATTGAGTTCGGCAACGAGGAGTTCGTCTTTATCGCGGCTGGCCTGGGCTACGATTTTTCCGCGTGGGTCGCAGAAATAACTCTTGCCGTAGAATTCGCCGATTTTCCACGGGGCTTCGGTGCCGACGCGATTGATGGCGGCTACGAAATATTGGTTGGCGACGGCGTGCGCGGGTTGTTCGAGTTCCCAGAGATATTCGGAGAGGCCGGCGACGGTGGCGGAGGGGTTGTAGACGATTTCGGCGCCGTTTAGGCCGAGGCAGCGGGCGCCTTCGGGGAAGTGGCGGTCGTAGCAGATGTAGACGCCGACGCGGGCGTAACGCGTTTGGAAAACGGGATAGCCGGCGTTGCCGGGCGTGAAATAAAATTTTTCCCAGAAGCCCGGATGGCAGTGGGGGATGTGGTGCTTGCGGTATTTGCCGAGGTAGCGGCCGTCGGCATCGATTACGGCGGCGGTGTTGAAGTAGACGCCGGTCATTTCGACCTCGTAGATGGGGACGACGATGACCATTTGATGTTGCTTGGCGAGTTTTTGCATGCGGGCGACGGTGGGGCCATTGGGGACTTGCTCGGTGAGTTCGTACCAGCGGGTTTGTTGTTCGGCGCAGAAATAGGGGCCGTAGAAGAGTTCTTGCAGGCCTAGGATTTGAACTTTTTTCTTGGAGGCGGCGGCGATCAGTTTTTCGTGCTTGTCCATCATTTTTTGTTTGATTTGAGCTAAGGAGAATCTTTCTGGGGACCACTCGCAGTGGGCTTGGATCAGGCCGGCGCGGACGATGCGAGGCATTGGGACCTCCGGTGGACACGGATTGAGAGATGCTGGCGCAAAGTTTACCTTGTGAGCGGATTGGTCACAAGGATTAGAGGTGGCTCAATGAGTGCGCCCGGGCTAGCTGGGGCGCAACGTGTTGCGCCCCTACAAAGGACGCACGGCTTGGATTGAGTTTTCTGGCGAATGGGTTCATAGTGCTGGCCGGCGATTGGTGCGTGATTTGTTTCTGCTGCGCTGATAACAATTCTCCTTTGAGGTGCTACGTGATTCGAATGAGATGGCTCGCGATTGTTGCGCTTGAAGTGTTGTGCGTGGTGCTTATGGCGAAGACGGCCGGAGCGCAGCAGGTTCCTGAGTCGACGTTTCAGGAATTGCGTTGGCGGATGATTGGGCCTACGCGTGG
>DASXMM010000112.1:0-3939 GCA_036495665.1 Candidatus Acidiferrum sp.
CGCGATTTAGCGAAGCCTCATACAGTGGAAATCGTATGGGAAGGCCCCGCTCCACGCGCTGCTGACGGAATTGTGCTCACCGGCAGTGACCTAAAAGCATCCAATACGTTTGAGGCGCCAACGCGAGTGGTGCCTCAGAAGGCAGAAAAACCCACGAGCTCGGGAGCGCGCACGACGCTGGAACTACCGGCGCGGTCCTATACGGTGGTCCAATGGGCCAGCTAGGCGGGGCGGAGAATTGGCATCATCCGCATTCGGGCTCAGCTTCGGGGTACCGTGGTGCTCTTCGCTGCCTCCTGCTATCATCCGCTGTGGGAAGTGAAGTGGCTTATGCCGCGAAGGTACGTTCAGGTCTTACTCTCACTGCTCCTCTTGGCGCCATCCTCGTGCCTTGGACAAATCGTTCAGAGAAAGATTCTCTCAGGCTATATCCGTGAGGAAGGCTCGGGCCATCTCATCACGGGGGCCCACATCGAGTTGCAAAACGCCATGGGCACACCTATCTCGTCGCTCTACTCGGATGGCAATGGTACGTACGAGTTCGCGGACATGGGCGGCGGAGATTGCTACGTAGTGGTAGAGCATAAAGGTTACGAGACAACGCGTGATTTCGTGCGGCCAGACGGTTCGGGCCACATGTATAAAGATGTGTTCTTGCGGCCGGCGAGCGGCGAATCCACGCCCAATTCGATCAACCCGGTTTCCGAGCGGCAGCTGAGCATTCCGCCCAAGGCGCGGGAGACGTTCGAGAAAGGCATCCAACTGGTGGTGGAGAAGTCGGACTATCGCGGCGCCGTCGCCCAGTTCGCCCGCGCGATTTCCCGATATCCGTCGTACTACGAAGCATACGCAGCGATGGGCCTGGCGCAAAACAAAATGGGTGATGCCGCCGCGGCGGAAGCGGCGCTGCGTAAATCGGTCGAACTGAGCGCAGAAAAATACCCGCAGGCGATGATCGACCTCGCCTCGATGTACAACGGACAAAAACGGTTCGCAGACGCCGAGCCGCTCTTTCGCAAAGTGATTGCGCTGGATGCGTCGTCCTGGCGCGGGCAATTTGAACTGGCGGTCGCGCTTTCCGGGCAGCAACGTTTCAAGGAAGCTGTAACCTGCGCGACGGCGGCTCGCGACTTAAAGCCGGAAAATCCGCAGGTCTACCTGCTGCTATACAATCTTCACATTCACACCGATGATTATCCGGCGGCTCTGCATGATACGGAGGGCTATCTCAAGCTGACGCCCGAAGGCGCGAGCGCCGATCGAGTGCGCCGAATGCAGGAGCAAGTGCGGAAAGCGGTTCAGACTTCGGGTGCCGAGCCGGGCCCGTCCTCCGAGGCCACCCCTGTCGGAGCGCCAACAACGAGGGAAGCGCGCGTTGACACGGCCGCACCCGGTCCTGCCCCAGCGACGACGAGTGCGCCTCGGCCCGCCTCCGCTGTTGAACCGTCCTTGGCCGCGAGCGACGCGACGGCGCCCCGAATACCCCTTCCGAACTGCCGGCCGTTAATGCTGCCTCAGCCGACGAAAAGGAGCCTGTGGACGCGCCTGCTGTTTCGCAGCCGAAGTCCTCATCGCCTGCCGATTCGGCCCCTATCATTCCAGCGCGCGTAGATGAGACTGTCCCTGAAGTTGCCGTAGATGTGCCGTGCTCCTTGCCTCTGGTTTTAAAAGGCACCGGTGAGCGCGCCGAACAACTCCTGAGCACCCTGCAAAAATTCGATGCGTTCGAGCGCGTGGAACATTACAAACTCAATGCAGCGGGAGTTCCCGGCGCGGCGGATGTCCGCTCCTTTGAGTATGTCGTTTCGGTCTCACACGACGCGGAGGGCGGTTTCCAATTGCAGGAATATCGCAACGGGAGCATCGTCCGGCCCCAGGATTTTCCGTCGGGCATCCTCACGGCGAACCTTACGGCACATGGTTTGATCTTTCACCCGCTGCTTGCGAAGGGCTTTCGCTTTACCTGCGAGGGTCTTGGCGAATGGAAAGGGCACGCCACGTGGCTCGTGGCCTTCGAGGAAAAGCAGAACGGCCTGGGCTCGTTTCGCGATTACGTTGTCAACGGCTTCCATTATGGCGTGCAGCTCACGGGACGGGCGTGGATCGACGCCAGCACCTTCCAGGTGCTCCGGCTGGAGTCTGATTTGCTGAAGCCCGTAGAGAAAATCCACCTCACGCGCGAGCACATCGCCATCGACTATGCCTCGGTTCAGTTCCGCACTCGCAACCAGCAGCTTTGGCTCCCGCAGTCGGCTGATTTGTATGTCGAATGGGATGGGAAGCGTTTCTACCGCCGGCACACGTTCAGCAATTTCAAAGTTTTTTCGACAGACACGGCGCAGGAGATTCACGGGCCCAAAGATTCGTACTGCTTTACGAATACCACTGGCTTGCTGATTACCGGCGTGTTGAACGCGACGCCTGTCGCGGGAACGGCGGCGCAGCCGGTGTCGATTACGCTTTCGATTCCCGCGAAGGGCACGATTTGCAAGAGTGTTGGTGTGGGCAAGGATTTGAACATCGCACCTGAGGCGCTTGCTTCCACCACGTTTACTCACGATGGTCCAGCCGGGTCCGTTGAGGCCGACGCTTACATAGCGAATCAAAGAGCGGTGGAAGTTATTCCCAGCAGCAATACTCCAGTAAACCAGAATCCCTGAATTATCCGCGATCTTGGATTGCCCCGCCCGGCCGGCTTGCCCGCAATCATCCACAGTTCTCCTCAGCTTCGACCTTTCTTGCCGAGCAGTCACGCAACCGGGTCCTGTGCTTTCTAGTGCCCCTAGTTTCCCGCTTATTGTTGCAAGTTGAAGCATCAGGCCCGCAGTTACGACAAATCAAAAAAAGTGCTTGACAATTACAGCGCTCAAATGAAAAGCTCCGTTTACGTTAACGGCGTTTCCAATCGCCGTGGGGTGTGGAGGGAACTATGAGTGGATCGTTGTTCTTTGTTAAGAATATCGTTTTTGTGCGTCTGCGCTTTCTATTTGTTCTTCTGGTTGCCCTGATTGGATTTTCCGCTGCAACGTTCGCGCAGCAAGCGACGATCGTTGGGACGGTTACCGATCCTTCGGGTGCCGTCGTCCCGAATGTGGCCGTCACCATCACGAATACTGACACCAGGCAGAGTCGTACGATTCCTACCAATGATGCCGGCCAATACGTAGCGCCGGACCTGCAGGTAGGCCATTATGTAGTCAAAGCTGAGGCTAAAGGATTCAAGGTCTCGGAACAAAAGGATATCGCCGTTACCATCGGCGACCGCATCCGCGTGGATTTCCAGATGCAGATGGGCGCCGCGCAAGAGACTGTAACAGTCGAAGCGGCTGCCGTGCACGTGCAGACCGATTCCGGCGAGGTTAGCAACCTGATCAGCGGCGAAGATATTGCGCAGCTCTCCACCAATGGGCGCACCATTTACTCCCTCACTTTGCTGACTCCCGGCGCGTCCAGCAACATGCCGGACTTTCAGGTTGCCACGCCAGTCGGCGGAAGCGGCGCCGTGAGTTTCAACGGCATGCGTTACGCGCACAACATTTACTTGCTCGATGGTGGCGAAGACGATGACCGCGGTGGTTCCGGCGGGTTCTCCGTCATGCCTTCCATTGACTCCATCGGGGAGTTTCGCGCCCTTACTTCGAACTACAGTGCGGACTACGGGTTGTCTTCGGCCGGCACGCTGACCATGGTTCTGAAGTCCGGAAGCAGCCAAATTCACGCTTCGGCCTGGGAATTTAACCGCAACGATGATTTCGATGCGCGCAACTTCTTCCAGCCGTCACCGCAGAAGCTCGCGGAACTAAGACTCAACGTTTTTGGTTTCAACGTCGGCGGTCCGGTTACTCTCGGCCACCTCTACAATCCTGAGAAGAAGAAGACCTTCTTCTTTTACAACATGGAGTGGCGCAGGCTCATCCAGGGTGCGGTTCTCAACGATAC
>DASXMM010000113.1:0-5830 GCA_036495665.1 Candidatus Acidiferrum sp.
GAATTTGAGCAGCGGCTTTTGCTGAAGACAGGTCACGTTTCAGGAATTAGATGCCGGCACGTAGTAGCGTTCGCCCGCACATGCGCGGCAGAGTGTGCGGTCGTCCACCACAACTTCGCGCTTGAAATTAATTCCTTCGCCGCATTCGGCGCACACCACACGCGGCCCTTTGAACACGGGCAAGTCTTCCGGCTGCACCTCGACCTTTACCCATTGTTTGTCAAACAGCACTTCGTCAGAGAGCGCCGCGTAAGCCTTCTGCTGTCCCGCGTCTTTGGCCATCTCGGGAAACATATCGCGCGCTACTTGCTTCGACGATTCCTTCGCCGCAATACGCACCGCGCGGCACGTCTTCAAATCAACGAAGGTCGCCGCTACTTTTCCCCAATCGCGAAATTTCAGCGCCCGCTTGCCAAGACGGCAATTGGCCACCAGCGCTACCGCGTCCGTTACGCACCGGTCGATCTCCACGTAAGTAACAATCCGCTTGCGTTCCGCGATCGGGTCTTCAATCCCCAGTTCTTGTAAACCGAGCATTGCCAGCCGCACGCCCAGCACTTGCCCGGCACACAAGTGCCCATGTGCCACCGCTGCAAGCTCCAGATATTCGTCCAATGTTTTCATCATTTCCGTCTACGAGTAGCACTTCTCGAATCAGTCGCTGCCTAGGCCTGCGCTTGCCGCGCCTCTCCAGCCGTCCAGGGATGCGGTTGCCGTGCTTCGGCGAAAGCGAACACGGTCATGAACAGCGCGAGCAACGAGAGCGCCGCGTCCTCGAGTACCTTCTTGAGGCCGATGATTTCGGGAGTCGCAAAGCACCCGCAATTGATGTTCATGTGCAGCAGATACGCGCGCAAAACCACAAAGAAGAAACCAAACATAATCACGGTAAGGAGCGAAGCCCAAATCCGCAGCCGCCACCCAATCAAAACGAGCAATCCGAGGACGATTTCCGTGAACGGCAGCGTATGCGCGACGAATTGCACTCCCCACGGCGGCAGCATTTTGAATGCTTCCACTTGGGTGGCGAAGTTCGACAGGTTCATGGAGACGGAAAATTTCAGGATGAAATAAGGCCACAAATTCGTATTCGGAAGAAACATCTTCGAGTAGCCCGCGTAAATAAAAATACCGCCGAGAAGCAGCCGCCCGATCCAAATGACCGCACGCCGAAAATTCAATGGGCTGGATTGCATCATGGATTTCTCTCGGATTCTTTGGGCAAAGTCCTTCGACGTCTTACTTCGGTGATAAACTGCGGTCTCTATCTACTTCTGGCTCAGCAACTGGTCCAGAAACTGGTGCAAAGTGTCGTACCCCATCGCGCCGGAGTAAGGGTACGTCTGCCCCTTCGAATGGAACACCGTCGTCGGCGTCTGATTCACGCGGTACATCTGTCCCAACTGCATATCTTTTTCAATGAGCGGATCGAGAGTCCCACCCTTGACGAGCGCGCGGATTTTGGTCATATCAGCAGCCGAGAGCACAGCGGCAAGCGTCCCATCCACGTCACCCGTCTGCTCCCACTTGTCCTGATTCTCATACAGCGCTCGCTCGGCCGTTTCGATCTTCCCGATCTCCGCCGCCGCGCGGGCATACCGCGCCGCCACCCGCGAATACGCATGCATGGGCAGCGGAAAATCGCGATGGATCACATAGACCTTCCCGGTCGTGACATAGTTGTCCATGAGTTGCCGGTTCGTGGTCATGAAAAGTGCCTTGCACGAAGGACACTGGTAGTCGCTGAAAACTTCCATAACGATCGGCGCACTCTTGGACCCGAACGCCTTGTGGGGATCGATGTCTGAAATGCCGTCGACCGAATCGCCGGCCACAGGTTGCGGCCCAGCATTCGGCTCGGCAGCGACCGCGGGAGGCTGCGCCTCCGGCACGTGCAAAGCGTCGGGCGTACCGCTGGCCCGCGCTGCAGCAACAGGCTCAATCCCGTGACGTACGAGCAAACGACCACAAATCAAGGCGAGAACCACCGCAATGGCAACCCCTGCGCGACGACTCAAGCGACCCTCCGATACCTGCAAATGCTAAGATGCATGCTCTTGTTCAGCCTATCACAGCTTTCCCCACTTAAATCCTTCGATCGCCTATCTGCATTTCTACGGTAACCATTCGCCAAATCTGAGCATCAGACAGGCAAGGCCAAGCCGGAAGGCACTATCTCCGTAAGATTATGAAAAATAACATGTTAGTATGGAAAAAGAGAAACTTGACAAAGACTCACTCAAGTTATATACTGTCCTTCGATTTGGAACCAAGGAGCACGCCATTGCCCTCGCCCATCCGGCTTTCTTCAGATTCCGGGCGGCCTGTGACGCGGACGCGTTCCGCCAAAGCTTAGCCCCGAAA
This sequence comes from Candidatus Acidiferrum sp., assembly GCA_036495665.1. GTDB lineage: Bacteria > Acidobacteriota > Terriglobia > Acidiferrales > UBA7541 > Acidiferrum. The sequence continues at coordinate 2,365 of DASXMM010000113.1, forward strand.
GGATTAGCAATATGAGCAAGATCATTGGAATTGACCTGGGGACCACCAACTCGGTCGTAGCCGTCATGCAAGGCGGCGAACCGGTGGTCATCCCCAACCAGGAAGGCGCACGCACCACCCCCTCGGTTGTCGCCATCACCAAGGGCGGAGAGCGCCTCGTGGGACAAGTCGCCAAGCGCCAAGCCGTGACGAATCCCGAAAATACGGTGTATTCGATCAAGCGCTTTATGGGCCGCCGCTACGATGAGGTTGGCGATGAGATGAAGCGCATCCCCTACAAAGTCGTCAAGGGTGAACATGACGACGCGCGTGTCGAGATTTTCGGCAAGATTTATAGCCCGCCACAAATTTCCGCGATGATTCTCGGCAAACTGAAGTCCGCCGCCGAGGATTTTCTCGGCGAAAAGGTCTCCAAAGCGGTGATCACGGTGCCCGCGTACTTCAATGACGCGCAGCGCCAGGCCACCAAGCAGGCAGGCGAAATCGCCGGCCTCGAAGTCGTTCGCATCATCAACGAGCCTACGGCAGCAGCGCTGGCTTACGGCCTCGAGAAGAAGAGCGACGAAACCATCGCGGTATACGACCTCGGCGGCGGCACGTTCGATATTTCCGTTCTCGAAGTCGGCGCGGGCGTCGTCGAAGTGAAGTCCACCAACGGTGACACGCACCTCGGTGGCGACGACATCGATCAACGCATCGTCGACTGGTTGATTGAAGAATTCAAGAAGGAAAACAACATCGACCTCGGCAAAGACCGCATGGCCCTGCAACGCCTAAAGGAAGCCGCGGAAAAGGCCAAGATCGAGCTCTCGCAGATGATGGAGACCGAAATCAACCTGCCCTTCATCACGGCGGGCGCGAACGGCCCCATCCACATGCAGCAAAAGCTGACGCGTACCCGCCTCGAGCAACTAATGGGCGATCTGCTGGAGCGCTCCATGAAGCCCGTTCGGCAAGCTCTCGAAGACGCGAAGCTTTCGCCGAGCGACATTCAGGAAATCGTGATGGTTGGCGGTTCGACGCGTATTCCGAAGGTGCAATCTTTGGTCCGAACGTTCTTCGGCGAAAAAGAGCTGCATAAGGGCGTGAACCCCGACGAAGTCGTCGCGGTAGGCGCGGCCATTCAGGGCGCGGTTCTCGCGGGCGACGTGAAGGACATCCTGCTGCTCGACGTGACGCCGCTTTCTCTCGGCGTCGAAACGCTCGGCGGTGTGATGACCGTGCAGATCCCGCGCAACACCACGATTCCGACGCGCAAAGTCGAGACGTACTCGACCGCAGCGGACAATCAGCCCGGCGTGGAAATTCACGTCATGCAAGGCGAGCGCAAATTCGCCAGCGACAACCGTTCGCTTGGCAAATTCAAGCTGGATGGCATTCCGCCGGCGCCGCGCGGCACTCCGCAGATTGAAGTGACCTTTGACATCGACGCCAACGGCATCTTGAACGTCAGCGCCAAGGATAAGGCCACCAACAAGGAGCAGAAGATCACCATCACTGCCTCCAGCGGTCTGACCAAGGAAGAAGCCGAGAAAATGCGCACCGAGGCCGAATCCCACTCCGAAGACGATCGCCGTCGCATGGAGGAAGTCGAAGCACGCAACCGTCTTGACGGCATCATGTATCAAGCCGAAAAGATGATTCGCGAGAACCGCGAAAAGATCGCCGAATCCGACGTCAAGTCAGCCGAGGACGCGATTGAAGAAGCCAAGAAAGCCATCGCCGAAGGCGGCACGGCTCGCCTGCGCTCCGCCACAGAGGGTCTCGAGAAGTCTCTGCACAAGATCGCCGAGATTCTCTACAAGGCCAACGAAGCCGCAGGCGCACAGCAAGCCGGCGCCGCAAGCGCCGGTGCCGGAGCAGGCGGTGCAGGCTCAACTTCGAGCAGCGCCCCACAAGACAAAAAGCCCGGCGACGTAATCGATGCCGAGTACGTCGACGCAGACGAAACCAAGCGTCCGAACTAACGAACCAAAGCCCGTAGGGGCGCAGCATGCTGCGCCCCTGCTTCCTTTATCCCGGTTGCGTCAAATGTGCTCCGGTGTTTTTGAACTCTTGAACATTGAGCCGTTGAACTTTTATCTGTTAGCTCTCGACCGTTAGCTGATTTCCATGGCCACAACAACAAAACAAGACTATTACGATCTTCTGGGAGTCTCAAAGAAAGCCTCCGCGAAAGACATCCGCACCGCTTTCCGAAAACTTGCTCGTAAATATCATCCGGACCTGAATCCCGGCGACAAATCCTCCGAAGAAAAATTCAAGCAGCTCCAGGAAGCCTACGACGTTCTCTCCGACACCAAAAAACGTCAGATGTACGATCAGTATGGCTTTTACAGTGATAACATTCCTGCTGGCGGCCCGGGCGGTCCCGGTGGCAGTCCGCAACAAGGCGATGAAGGCGTCAATTTTGATTTTGACGGGTTCGATTTTGGCGGCGGCTCTGGTGCACAGGGCGGCAGCGGAGCAAGTTTCCGCGATCTCTTCAGCCAATTCTTCCGCGGCGGCCGGGGCGGCGCGGAAGAACCCGAACATGAGCCCGGCGGCGACCTCGAATATCAAATCGAAATCGACTTTTGGGATGCTGTCCGCGGCGCCGTAAAAAAAATGACCATCACGCGCCTCGACACCTGCGACACGTGTCACGGCACGGGTGCGATCGGCTCGCCGCAAACTTGCCCGACGTGTCACGGCTCCGGCACGATCCAGCAAGCCGCCGGCAAAATGAAATTCAATGTTCCCTGCACGCGTTGCGGCGGCACCGGCAAAATCCGCAAAGTCTGCCCAACGTGCAGCGGCGAAGGCCGTCTGCGCAAAACCGAAACGATTGACGTCCGCATTCCCGCGGGCCTGGCCAGCGGCTCGCGCGTCCGCGTTCCCGGCAAAGGCAACGCCGGAACAATGGGCGCGCCTCCCGGCGACTTGTACCTGCGCGTCGACGTCAAGCCGCACCCCTTCTTCGAGCGCCGCGGCGACGATCTCTACACCAAAGTCCCGGTCACCGTACCGGAAGCAACGCTCGGAGCAAAGGTAGAAGTCCCAACGATCGACGGCCGTTTGCTCATACGCATTCCGCCGGGCATAAACAGCGGCAAAACGATTCGCCTGAAAGAAAAGGGTGTGCCCAGCGCGCGGAGTGGCGCTCGCGGCGATCAATACGCAGAAATCCAGGTGGTCGTGCCACAGCCAACAGACGAGCGCGTCCGCACCCTGATGAAAGAGCTGGAAACCATAGCGCCCGAAGACCCGCGCAAAGATTTATTCGCCAAAGCAGGGGTCTGAAATTAAGGAACGATATTGAAGCAAGTGTAGGGGCACGGCACGCCGTGCCCGTCGTGACGAGAGAAAAAGCAATGCCACCACGCACCAGAAAACGAGCCAAAGCCGGCTACATGATCAGCGCCGTAGCCGAGCTCTACAAACTCCACCCGCAAACCCTCCGCCTCTACGAACGCGTCGGCCTGTT
>DASXMM010000114.1:0-5024 GCA_036495665.1 Candidatus Acidiferrum sp.
TGAGCCGTGCTCCAACGTTGCTCGCCGCGCATAGTCGCGGCAGATCGGTGGATAAGCCGTCGGAGAGGTCCATCATTGCGGAGGCCAACCGAGTTTCGGCCAGCCAGCGGCCCAATGCGAGTCGAGGTTCCGGGTAGAGATGCTTCCGAAGGCTATGATCGCGGCGGCTCGCTCGTTTGCCCTCGCGGATCGAGCGAAGGCCCACCTCCGCTTCGCCTAGCCGGCCGCTCGCAAACAACAGGTCGCCAGCTTTTGCGCCGGACCGCAAAACTGCGGTGCCTCGCCACACTTCCCCCACGACTGCGACATTGATAAGGATGTCTTTTGTGCGGGTCGTGTCGCCGCCGGCTAGGGCGCAGGAGAAACGCTCGGATGCCCGCCTGAGCCCGCGAACAAACTCAGTCAACCAAGAACCGGTGTGGCTCGCGGGCAGCGCGAGGCTCAATAGAAAGCAGCGAGGGGTGCCCCCCATGGCTGCCACGTCACTGACCGCTCTGGCCAGGCATTTCCATCCGACAGCACCGGGCGGATGCCTGTCCCGGAGAAAGTGCGTGCCCTCCAGAAACCAGTCGCAGGTCAGAATCTGCTCGTAGCCGCGGTTGGCCTTGGAGATCGCCGCGTCGTCGCCAATCCCTACCCGTAGACTAGCGTTGAGACTCGACGACCGCGCGGCAAGGGACTCAATCCGTTCCAAAATGGTATTTTCCGCCAGACTGCCGCGCGTTGCCGGTAGGTGCTTTGTTTCCCTCATAGGCGGGTAGAGTATAGCTCTCAGCATTCTTTTCGCCTGCAAAGATGAAGAAATTGGCTTTCTTGCCGATGCTTACAGTGAGCAACGGCACCCTGTCCTCAAGTACAGGGAGGTCGGGTTTTCACAGCCTGTTCTTAATACCGCAAAATACAGGGTTGACGGACATCGCTACAGAATTTAGTATGAGGCAGGTCGCGAACCAAGGCTTACGGTTCAGATGAGCGGTTTTGCAGTTCTCTTCCGCGGGCGCTAGGGATGTGCGGCCCGCCTTGACAATTAAAAGGCCAGAGGGGCCAAGCACGTGCTCACGAGCAAGAACTATACGTTTTATATTGCAACGACGCCTGGCAAGCTCCAAAAGCTTGTGATTCCGGCGTACGTGCTGCACAGCCTCGCGGTTCTGGCAATCATTGGGGCCATTACTGTGGTGGCTGCCGTTGGTTCTTACTCCCGTATGCTTTGGAAGGTCGGCAACTACAACGCCCTGCGCCACGACCAGGAAACTCTTAAGAAGCAGTACCAAGCGCTTCAGACCACCGTCAACGACACCAACCAGCGCCTAGATTCCCTCCAGTCTCTTGCGACCGAAGTGGCCATGACGTACGGAGTGCTGCGTTACCACCCCGCCGCTTTCGACAGCACCGAGAGTCAAGCGACACCGGAAGATGCCTTTGATCGTTCCATCGAGCAGTACACCTTCTTAAAGCGCAACGCGGCGGTTATCGCGATCTCTTCGGGTGACTTGCGCTTGATGCCTGCGATCAGCTTCGCTGACTCCACCTATACGCCTTCGATCTGGCCGGTTCAGGGACACATTACAGACGGCTTTGGGGAGCGCTTGGATCCGTTCAACGGTGAGGGAGCGTTCCACACGGGTGTTGATGTGGCTTCGGATTACGGAGCGCCGGTGCATGCTACGGCGGACGGTATTGTGACAATCGCTGAAAATCATTCCGGCTATGGCCGCTTGGTCGTGATTGATCATGGTTTTGGCATCACCACCTGGTATGCGCATCTCTCGTCTTTCTCGGCGGTGCCTGGCACACGTATCAAGCGCGGAGAGGTCCTCGGTTACACAGGAATCAGCGGCCGTTCTACTGGTCCGCATGTGCATTACGAAGTCCGCGTGAACAATGCGCCTGTCAATCCCTGGCGGTACATGAAGGGAACAACAGTCGGCGACTGATTCGCTTCCGTCATTAATTTCGATGCATGCTCCCGAGGGTCGGGAGCATTTTTTTTGACGGGTAGCCAAATTCGCCCAGTCGATTTGCTGTGGTCAGTTTCGGATAGTGCCTTTGTTCGCCGGGCGCTTGTTCGGTGGGACTCTATTTTCAGGGGCTGGCGGGGCGATTGGAAGGGCCGTACGCGCGGCATCAAGGAATTTAGGCGTCAAATCGAAGATCAGCCGGACGGACTTTGTGTCTCCGCGGTCAATCTGGGAAACATCGGCGCTCTTCAACATTTCGAGATACGCCTCGCGTACATCGGGCTGGAGTTGTTGGCGCATCTTTGGACCGCTGAGGCCGACTTGCGCGAGCACGAGTAAGCCATTGAGCACGTCGGACAATTGTCGCGTAGGGGCTGCTGGGGTACCTTCGCCTTCCAGCACCACGCGCAGCCGGTCACCTTCCGGTTTTCCCGCGACCGTGATCCACTGAAGCTGGTCGAGCAGCGCCGCGAGTTGAGGCGACTGTATGCCGCCGCGTGCTTGCGCGCTGAGCGTCGCTCCGGAAGCAGAATCTTGCTGCATGACCGCAAATACGGGTGAACCGGCGAGCCGGCGGAATCGTTCGCGCCACGCTTGCGGATCCGAATCAGAACGCGACGCCGATGCCGCCAAATCGAGACTGGGGCCGTTCGTCAATGCGACGCGGTCCTTGCGCAAAAACGTAAAGGTGATGCGCTGCGTGCCGCCGTTCAGCGGTACGGAGAAAGTCTCTTGGCCGTTTCTGCTTTCGCGCGTTCCGGTTTGCGTGGCGTAGGCGGAGATTTTAGTTCGGTCGAATCGTCCGTCGGCAACGGCATAGATTGTCGCGTCCTGGCCATGGTTCAAGAACGCAATGCAAACGCGATTCAGATCGGTTTCGTAGTTGAATCCCGTTGATTGCAGGAATTGGGAATAGTCCGCGTCGGCCTTGGCTTGCGGCGCCCATTTGTAGAGTGCGGCAAGAAACGGTGACTGACGCAGCGCATCCAGGTCGATGTATAGAACTGCGTTCGTATTGGCGGGCATTTGCGCGAGCAGATCGCTGCGCGGGCTGGATTCGGATCCGCTCCAACGCCGGTAGGCGTACGCCACCATCGCGCCGGCGACGATCAGCGCCAGGATGGCTCCCGCGAGGTGACGCCTACTCATGCGGATTGGCAGAAATGGCACGACGTCGTCACTATAGCCGTTTATCGGGTTTTTACTCAAACGGACCGCTCTCGAGCGAGGGCACGTTCGTAAAGAAAAACCGCGCAACGGCGAGCTGGCGGTGGGCAAGATGTGAAAATTCGGGATTCGTGGTAAACTACAGAAGGATTGAGGGATAGACCGCTAGGAGTGCGACACAGGGAAACTCCTTTTCCACAGACCTGGCCCCCGGCGTGCTCCAAAAGTTGGGCACCCCCTTGCAATTTGCTTGCCCGTTCTGCTATTCTTATCCGGTTTGAGCAGCGCTGGCGTAGCTCAGCTGGTAGAGCATCTGATTTGTAATCAGAGGGTCGGGGGTTCAATTCCCTCCGCCAGCTCCACCAGGAATTGGTAGGGGAGTGAGGCGGGAGCAAATCCTTGCAGGAAAAATAAACGGGCTGGTGTCTTTTGACACGAGTCCTTTTTGTGTTTTTGTTTTTCCGAAGCGAGGATTCGCCTGAAAAAGTTTTGAGGGACAAGCAGTTAGCGTCCTTTTGTTTTCGCGGGACGGGTGGGTGAGTGGCTAAAACCAGCAGACTGTAAATCTGCCGCTCCTTGCGGGCTACGAAGGTTCGAATCCTTCCCCGTCCACCAGTCGCTCGCTGTTCAGTTCGGCCGATCGTTGCGCGATCGTCTGTGACCAGGAAACCGCAGGGCAATCGCATCGAGCGTTGATCGCTTCGCGATCACACATAGCGAAGTCCGAGCGTGGTCCAATTCGCGGCAAAGGCGCTGCTCAGGAATAGTGCGCCAAGAACGGCGGTTTGGGGGAACACGGGTTAGGCCTGGGTAGCTCAGTTGGTAGAGCGCGTCCTTGGTAAGGACGAGGTCACCGGTTCAATCCCGGTCCCAGGCTCCAGAATTAGATGGTTGTAGTGAGGGGAAAGTTCGCAGTAGACGGGCGGGGGTAACTCAACGGTAGAGTCTCACTCTTCCAAGGTGATGGTTGCGGGTTCAAATCCCGTCCCCCGCTCCAGACTCAGCAGGTAGCCGGTAACACGGCGGGAATTTATAGAAGAGAAGACTTGACGCAGAGGGCAAAGGAAAATGGCCAAGGAGAAATTCGAGCGCAGCAAGCCGCATTGCAACATTGGGACGATTGGTCACATTGACCATGGCAAGACGACCCTGACGGCGGCGATTACCAAGGTGTTGTCGAAGCACAACCCGAAAGTGCAATTCCGCGCGTTTGATTCGATTGACAACGCGCCGGAAGAGCGCGAGCGCGGTATCACCATCGCCGTTTCGCACGTGGAATACGAAACGCCGAATCGCCACTACGCGCACATGGATTGCCCGGGTCATGCGGACTACATCAAGAACATGATCACCGGCGCGGCGCAGATGGATGGCGCGATTCTGGTGGTGGCGGCGACCGACGGACCGATGCCGCAAACGCGCGAGCATATTTTGCTGGCTCGGCAAGTCGGCGTTCCGGCCATCGTGGTTTTCTTGAACAAGTGCGACATGGTGGAAGACGCGGAATTGCTCGAGTTGGTGGAATTGGAAGTTCGCGAGTTGCTAAAGAGCTATCAGTTTCCTGGCGACACCATTGCCGTCGTAAAGGGTTCGGCGCTGCAGGCATTAAACGGCGACGCGAAGTGGGAAAAGTCGATCGACGAGTTGATGGAAGCGGTGGACAAGAACGTGCCGCAGCCAGTGCGCGAAATCGATAAGCCGTTTGCGATGCCGATTGAAGATATTTTCTCGATCTCCGGCCGCGGCACGGTAGTTACCGGCCGCGTCGAGCGCGGCAAAGTGAAAGTTGGCGAAGAAATCGAAATCGTGGGCTTCCGCGCGACGCAAAAGAAAGTTGTGACGGGCGTCGAAATGTTCCGCAAGCTGCTCGATGAAGGTCTCGCGGGAGACAACGTT
>DASXMM010000115.1:0-4833 GCA_036495665.1 Candidatus Acidiferrum sp.
TCGGAAGCTTGTATCACGGCCTGCGGGATCTGTCTTTATCGCGAGTCTCGCTTTTCTTGCGTCAGCGCTCGCCTTTATTTTCGCCGTTGGTTGCGGCGCGCCGGGTGAGCCTACCCCACCCGCGCCTCCGGTTCCTGTGGCGGTCACCGACCTCGCCGCGCATCAGGCGGGCGATGGCGTGCAACTCATTTTCACCCTGCCGGCAAAGACCGTTACTGGAGATCGGCTTGCGGCGCCGCCTGCCGTCGAAATTGTGCGGGGGATACCTAAGGCGGACGGTTTGGCAGATACCAAGACATTTCGCGTGGTTGACACGATTCCAGGCTCGCTCGTCGAAAATTACGTCGCGGAAGGCCATGTAAAGTTCGTCGATCCCATCGATCCGGCAGAGACTCGCGCTCACCCGGACAGTCCGCTGATTTATGTTGTTCGAACGCGAGCTTCAAAGAAGCGCGCATCGGCGGATTCCAACGCTGTTTCCGTACGGATGTTTCCTGTACCGGAAGCTATCGCGCATGTGGAGGCTCGCGTCACCGAGGCCGCGATTGACTTGAGCTGGGTGGCTCCTACCCGGACGGCAGGAGGCGATCCGCTCAGCGGATTTTCGGGGTACCGGATTTATCGCGGAGAAATTGATCCGTCTTCAGCGGAGGCAGCCGCGAGCGATCTCTCGAAAGCCAAATGGAAAGTGCCGCTGATTTTGCTCGGTCCGTCCGACGAGAACAACTACCGAGACACGCTCTTCGACTTTGGCAAGACATACGCGTACATCGTGAGAAGCGTCGTGATCGTGGAGGGCAACGCGCTTGATTCTGGGGATTCCGCTCCCGCCATCGTCACCCCGCGGGACACGTTTCCCCCAGCGGCTCCGCAAAACCTGGTCGCAGCGGTTCTGGCCGGTGGCACGCTGGGTTCGGTGGTCGTCGATCTCTCGTGGTCGATTAATCTTGAAACCGATCTGGCGGGCTATCGCGTCTATCGAAGTGAGCAGCAGGGCACAAAGGGCACGCTGATCACGCCCGATCTATTGCTTGCACCGGCGTATCGTGATACGTCTGTAGAACAAGGGCACGGCTACTGGTACTCAGTGACTGCCGTCGATCGAGCCGGCAATGAGAGTGACGCCAGTTCGGCTGTGGCTATAGACGTCACGAAACTTTCTCCGTAGCCGTGGGTTTCACTAGAAGCTATTTCAAGACCTCCTTTTAGATATCCTAGCGCATTGATTCTAAAGGGACTTAAAAGGGTTTGAAACCAGCTCTAGCATCTGTCTTGGGAGCGGGTCGCATGATGACCGTTCGACCACATTTGCACGGGCACGCGTACGAGGCGCTCCACGTATGGGAGAACATATCGGTTCGCACGGGTACCTACATCGGGATCGCCCTTTCCGTCCTCTTCAGCGGTTGGGTGATCGTGGCGAATCGCGTCTCGTTCCTCGATCGCTTCGCGCTCGCGCGCAATCTGGCCGCAGTGGCTCTGCTCGGACTGATCGCGTTAATTTCTGTGCTTCGATTCTGGCGCGATCCGGGCAATTTACTGGCGTCGAGCCTTGTTTCCTGGCTTTTTTTCAGCGTCTCGTATCGCGTTCTTAGCATGTATTTCGGTGGCCTTGAGGTGCGTTTTAGCGCCTTCCAAGTCTTTGTGCTCGGCGCTGTGCCCTATATGCTGGTCGTCACGCTTTCGTGGATATGGACGATCATCCGCCGGGTTCGCGCCTCGCACGAGTCTCATCCCAATCATCATCCGAGCTGATCCCGAATGAAATTCTGCCGCTTTATTCCACTGGATACTTCCGCCCGGCAGCCTGTTTCGCCGACTTACGGGCTGCTTGAGGGCAAGCACGTCCGCGAGATTTCTGGCCTTCCGTGGAGTTCGTGGTCGCAGGGTTCGCGAACCTGGGCGGTCGCTGATGCTCGTCTGCTCGCTCCCGTCGAACCCGGAAAAATCGTTTGTGTAGGACGAAATTACGCGGCACATGCCGCGGAACTTGGCAATGAAGTGCCCAAGGAGCCGCTCATTTTTCTCAAGCCACCTTCGTCGATTGTGGGCCCCGACGAACCGATCGTTCTCACGCCCCAGTCGCAGCGCGTGGAGCACGAAGGCGAGCTCGCGCTGATCGTTGGACGCTGCTGCTCGCAACTCAAAGACTCTGATGATGCGCTGAGCTATCTTCTCGGCTACAGCTGCCTCAACGACGTCACCGCACGCGACCTTCAGAAGAGCGATGTCCAGTTTACCCGCGCCAAGGGCTTCGACACATTCTGCCCCGTAGGTCCGCATATCGAGACGGAGCTCGATCCGAAGGACGCCTTGGTGGAAACGCGCGTCAACGGCACGCTTCGCCAATCGGGCCGTACTTCGCTGATGGCGTATCCGGTGGCGTTTATCGTGCGCTGGATCTCTCGCGTGATGACGCTTTATCCGGGGGATTTGGTTGCCACGGGAACGCCCGCGGGCGTGGGCCCGCTTGTCGCCGGGGACGTCGTCGAGGTCAGCATTGGCGGTGTTGGCGTGTTGCGCAATCCGGTGCATGCTCCGCATACGTAGTTTCACGCTCCTGCCACTGTTTCGGTAAAATACATCCCTGTGAAGCAATTGCGGGCGGAGAGCCTTTTTTCGCTTTACGCCGGTGTGTGGGTGCTGCTTCGAACACAGCCGCGACTCCACAGATTCTTCGCGTCGTGGCCGCATCGTTGGAGAACGCTCGTTGAAAGCTTTGTTCGCAGACTGGAAACTTGTACTGGCGATGGCGGGAGCTGCCGTTGTGGCGATCGCCATGATCGCGTACGCTTTCTTTCGGCCGGCGGAAGAGCCCGAGAATGTGGAGCGCAGGCGCCGTCTGCATTTGAATCAGATTGGGCGCATCGCGGAGGGGCAGGTCGTAGAGTTGGCCGAGCATCCGCCTGAGCCGCGTGAAGCGCAAAGAAAACTCTTCGCTTCGCGCGCCCGGCCGATTGTCGATCTAAGGCCGAGGCATCTGGTTACGTATAGCTACGCAATTTCCGGGGTCACTTACCACACCGCGCAGGATATTACCGGCCTCGAGGGACAAATTCGTTTTGAACGCCTTGTCGCGGGTCAGCCCGCCAGCGTGAAATACGATCCTTCCAATCCGAGCGATTCGATACTCGTAGCTGACGATTGGTCCGGGCTGCGCTAGTCGCCGGCGCGTTCCGACTGGAGTTCAAGTTCGCGTCGAGATTGCTCTACTGCATTCGGATTTCCGCCTACTTGCGCTATCCTTCTCCCTGCGGCTTCGATACGCAACTCTTATGAAAATGATTCTCGCGTCCGTCTTCACCACCGTTCTTATCGTTGCGATGACGCTTGGCGCGATGTTCATTCTCGTGCAAGCCACCGATTACGTTACGTCGCTCGTCTCGCCTCTACAGCGCCTCACAGCCATTGTTGCCGAACTCGTTCTTGGAGTGGTCTTGCTGCTCGGTACCGTCTGGCTCGCCACACATCTTGCCGTCCGCATCTTTGCCAAAAATGATCCGGTCGATCCCGGAGGAAAGTTTGCCTGAAAAAAACGGGGGCGCGAGCGCCCAAGAAAAGCACGACGACCGCATGGAAGAGCTTCTTCGGAAATCGGCGGAAGCCGAAGCTGGCGGCGGGGCCGAACGCCGCGAGCGCGAACATAAGGCCGGCAAGCTTGCTGCGCGCGAACGCATCCATTTGCTTCTCGACGAAGGCTCCTTTGAAGAGTTGGACAAGTTTGTCCGGCACGGCTGCGTCGATTTTGGAATGCAGGAGCAGCGCCCGGCCGGCGATGGATTTGTTACCGGCTTTGGCCGCATCGATGGCCGGCTTGTCTACGTTTTTGCGCAGGACTTCACCGTATTCGGCGGCTCGCTCTCCGAAGCCAACGCGCGCAAAATCTGCAAAATCATGGATCTGGCCATGCGCGCCGGCGCTCCCGTCATTGGGCTGAACGACTCCGGCGGTGCGCGTATTCAGGAGGGAGTTGCGTCGCTAGCCGGCTACGCTGATATTTTTCTGCGCAATACGCTTGCCAGCGGCGTCATCCCGCAGATCAGCGCGATCATGGGGCCGTGCGCCGGCGGCGCCGTTTATTCGCCCGCGATCACGGATTTCATTTTCATGACACGCGAGACGTCGTACATGTTCGTCACAGGTCCCGACGTCATCAAGACGGTTACGCACGAGGAAGTCACCAAGCAGGAGCTTGGCGGCGCCATGACCCACAACGAAAAAAGCGGCGTGGCGCACTTTGTCTCCGCGGATGACGCCGATTGCCTGGCCATGATTCGCGAGTTGCTGAGTTTTCTTCCGTCAAATAATGTCGACGATCCGCCGCGCCGTCAGTCTTCGGATTCACCTGAACGGCGTGACGAATCCTTGAATTCGCTCGTTCCGCCCGATCCGCAGAAGCCTTACGACATCAAGGACGCCATCCACACGATCGTCGATGATAGCTATTTTTTTGAGGTGCACGAGCACTTCGCGAAGAATATTGTTGTCGGGTTTGCGCGACTGGATGGCCGGTCCGTCGGTATTGTCGCCAATCAGCCGGCATTCCTCGCGGGTGTGCTCGATATCAATGCGTCGCTAAAAGGCGCGCGCTTCGTTCGGTTTTGCGACGCCTTCAATATCCCGCTGATCACGTTCGAAGACGTTCCCGGATTTCTTCCCGGCACACAGCAGGAATTTGGCGGCATCATCAAACACGGCGCGAAACTGCTTTTTGCTTTCGCGGAAGCAACCGTGCCTAAAATTACGGTGATCACACGCAAAGCTTACGGCGGCGCGTATTGCGTCATGGCCAGCAAGCACATCCGCACTGACGCGAATTTTGCATGGCCGTCC
>DASXMM010000116.1:0-9303 GCA_036495665.1 Candidatus Acidiferrum sp.
GAAGGAAACCATCCGGCATTTTTTCAAGGAGCCATTTATTTGCTGGTAGGACCAATCTGGGTCGCGAAAGAATTCTGGGAGTTCCTCACTGGAACACACCGCACGCCCACTTCGGAAGCTACCTCAACAACCAAGCAGTCGTAACGATCTGGGAGTTCAGCCCAAACTCTAGGAGCGGCGACGGTGTCCATGGACGAGCAGAGCGGCAATCTTGCCGACGAAACGACGGAAATGATGTCTGAATCGGTCGCGCACCAGAACGAAGAATTGCGAAAGCGCCGCAGCACGCGGATCATGCAAGCGGTTCCGCTGGCCGTTACTGGCGTCGATGCGCTTGGACGGCCGTTCACAGAGCGTACCTCGACGCTCATTATTAATTGCCACGGCTGCCGCTACCAATCAAAGCATTACGTTCTAAAAAATATGTGGGTGACGCTCGAAGTGCCGCGTCCGGAAACGGGGCAGCCGCCGAGAGCAGTGCGTGGGCGCGTCGCGTGGATTCAACGGCCACGGACCGTGCGGCAACTTTTCCAGGTCGCGCTGGAACTGGAAACTCCTGGCAACACGTGGGGCATTGCATTCCCGCCGCCGGACTGGTTTGCGCCTTCGGAATCGGTGCGAATTTCGAGTGCATATCAGGGCGAGGTCGAGGCGCCGGCGAAATCTCAGGATCCCTCAGAGATCACCTTGCCTTTAACGGAACCCGAACAAGTTCCTTCACCTGTTCAAGACAATCTGCGCGTCTTCCCTGCCCCTGCGAGCGCTACAGATGCCTCGCTGCAACTGGCTCGACACATGGCCCGCCTCGTTGCCGACGCAAAACAGCAGCTCCAGGCGGCCGCACGCGAAGTAGCCGCGCAAGCTGTCTCCGCCGAGCGTCGCGTTTCGATGGAAGAGTGGGAACAGAAATTTTCGATTGCGCGGGAACAATTCGCGCAGCAGGTTTCCAGTGTCATCGAGAAAATTCAGGAAGAGTCGGACACGCGCTCGCGAGCAGCGCACTCAGCGGCCGCGGAAGCGCTGCAACGAGAGCTTCCTCAGTGGATCGCACCGCAGCTCGAAGACCTCACTCGCGAGCTAACAAAGCAAATTTCCGATCGCGGCACCGCCGAGCGGAGTGAGCAAGCCCAGCATCTCGCGACCGCCGTGGAATCGCTTCGCGCGCTTTGCCAACAAGCTGAGGAAGCGTCCGCGCGCCTCGGAACGCAAGTGCAGCAGGCGGAGAGCCAAATCTCGGCCCGCGTCGCGGAATTGATACGCGAAGCCGACGAATCCGTGCGCCAGCGCGAAGTGGCCGCAAATGCACATCGCGAAGCCATGAACGCCGCCGCAAATGCGATTGAGCAACAGGTATCCGCCGTGCTAGCCGAGGCACATTCGTCTTGGCGTGGTCAGCTTAATAACGAAGTGGAAGCTGCGCACGACCGTTGGCAAGCAACGATCGAGAGCTCGCTGACTACGGCTCAGGAACGTGCCGCCGCGGCACTCGAAGAGCGTGTCCAGAGCTGTATGTCACAGTTACGCGAAGAGACGGAGCGGCAAGCGGCTGCAAACCGTGAATCCGTGAATAGTGTTGCTGCCGAGGCCGAGCAGCGTGTGGCCAGCTTGCGAAGCTCGCTGCAAGAAGAAACCGAACGGCAGACCGCCGCGGTCCGCGAATCGGTGAGCTGCGCCGCAGCGGAAGCCGAGCTGCGCATCTCCGCCGCGCAAAACCTATTTCAGGAACAGACAGAACGGCAGAGTGCAGCCGTACGCGAAGCTCTGAGCAGCGCGGCAGCGGAAGCCGAACAGCGACCTGCCGCCCTTCGGGAATCGCTAAACAGTGCCGCAGCCGAAGCTGACCAACGCGCAGCCGCCATTCGCGAATCCCTTGGCAGCGCTACTGCAGAAGCCGAACAACGTATCGCCGGCCTGCGCAACTCGCTGCAAGAGCAATCGCAGTGGCTCGAAGCCGCCTTGGGCCGCGCCGCCGAATCCACTGAACGCCTCGAACACTTTTCCGCCCGCACCGAGACAGCGCAGCGCCAAGCTCTCGCGGGCTTCGAGTCGCAAATCGACGACGTTCTCAGCCTCCATCGCAACGAAATGCACCGCCGCTCCGAAACGCTTCTCGAAGAAGTCAACACGCGCATTCGCAACACCTTCGAGGAGAATTCGCAGCTCGCGCTGTCGCGCTTCGATCAGCAAATCGATTCCATGGTGCAGCCGCACATCTCGCGCACCGAAGAAGCCATTCACCGGCTTGCCGGCGGCCGCTCTCTACTGGACGCCGCGCTGACACTTCAGCAGGACCGCATTCGCGCCTCGGCGGATGAGGCTTTCGCCGAATCGCTCGCCTCGTTTCGCGAAAATCTCGGCGGTGTCGAACAGCTATTGCAAGAAGCCGCGCAAACTGTCGCCGCGCGCAACCTCGGCGAAATCAAATCCCGCGCGACAGAGCTGAAGCATCAGACTGTCGACGACCTGATGAAATCGGCCGAGTGGTACGAGAAAAAAGCACAGACACAGATCCAAAGCCTCACGGAAAAAACCGTCGAGCAGGCCGAAACCCAGTTTCGCGAGAAAGCCGGCGAAGTCTCTGGCGTCTTCGCCAGCGAACTGGATCACTCCAGCCGCAGCTTCATCGGCCACACGCAAACGCAAATGGAAGAAGTCGTGCGCGACGCGTTCAATCAAGCTCGCGCCCTCTTTGCCGAAGCCGCGGAAACCACCACGGCGGCCTTCACGGACGAAATTCAGCGTCAGGCGCGCCAGGAACTCGATGGCTTCGGCCAGGAGGCGCAGCGCTCACTCGGAGAGACGCGTGTGCAACTCGACGCCGCCCGCGCCGACCTGTCGCAGCGCGTCACCGCCGAACAGGAAGTCTTTTTGCAACAATTCCGCTCGCGGATGAACGGAGCCATGGAGGCCAGCGTCGCGGAAGCGCGAGACAAAGTACAGGCCGGCATGTCTCCGTTGCTCGAAACGTGGAAGTCGACCATTGAATCGCATCGCGCGCAAATGGGCTCCATTTATTCGCAACTGAGCAATTTGGCGGCGGAGCAACATCGCAGCCGCCTCGAAAACGTTTCGAATCAATGGATGCTCGCCACCGTCGCCAGCCTCGACCACCAATCGCGCGAAGCCATAGCCACCATCTCCAGCAAAGCCGCGGAAACCTTGCGCGAAACCTGCGCGGAAGTTTTTGCCAGCGTGGGTGAGACGCTGCGAGAGCGCTTGCAGCAGATCGCGTCCGGCTTGACGACTCCCGGGCCGACGCCTTCCGAGCCACCAATGACCCGCTCGACAACCGCTGGTAGCTGAAGCTAGCCACTTCGCGATTCTTCCGAGAATCGCTGCGGAGAAAAAATCAGCCGCGTTTTGCGGACCATGTGTCGGTATTCCCCGTTCGAAACGCACTAAGCGATGGCAGCGTCCCAGAGTATGGGGTAGTTCCGATCATGGTTGCACAGGGAGTGCGGTACCCCCTGCGAGCAGGCGAGGCAGTTCCGAGCGAAGTCCAAGCGATGAGCAGGCCCCACCGACTTTGTCTAGTGCTTGTTTTTTTCCTTCCGTCGCTGATTTGCGCGCAACAAGTCAGCGCTCAGGGTGGAGCAGTTACAAATTCGCCCGACCAGCGTCTTTCGCCCGTGTCCAATGCGGTGCAGGGTCTCATCAACCTTGATGTCGTGGTGACCGATAAATCAGGAAAGCCAATATCCGGCCTGGGACCCAAGGACTTTACTCTGTTGGACAACGGCCAGCCGGAGAAGATTCTTTCCTTCCATGCATACGATGGAATCTCTGCCGGGCCCGATCCTCCGGTTGAAGTCATTCTGCTCGTCGATACACTCCAAATGCCGACTGACCTGGCTTTCTTTGAGCGGGAGGAGGTCGAGAGGTTTCTGCGACAGAATGGTGGTCACCTGGCCCAGCCCGTATCAATCTTCGGACTTTCAGATATCGGCGTGTGGACGCTCGCCCAGGCTTCAATCGATGGGAACGCATTAGCCGCCGAAATCGCCAAGAACAAACTAGTTTTTATCCGCCAAGCTGTGGCTGGGCCGAAAGCGGAGCCCTTCGAATTGTTAAACTTGGGGGATCCCGCTGGCCTGTCAGGTCTAAAAGCGCTCGGCGATATTGCCACGGCTGCAAGGCGGAAGTCGGGACGAAAGCTGCTCGTCTGGGTCGGGCCCGGATGGAATCTCGGGAGTGGGCGTGGCTTTCAAAACCAGGGTAGCGAGAAAGGAGAAGACTTCGAAAGTATACGGCCCGGGCAGGCAACCTTCGATACGATCTACTGGTTCTCCACCCTGCTCCGGGAGGCTCGTATTTCTCTCTACAACTTTTCAGTGGGGGAAAACGATCCGATCCGTGATCCGGCGGCGTTCTTTTATCTAAATTTCCTAAATGGAGCGGAATCGGTCCAGCAGGCAAGCATCAAGTATGTGGATAGAAAGGTCCTCGCCGTGGGGAGTGGCGGGCGCGTGCTCGACCCAAACAATGACTTGGTCAGCCAAATCGACGATTGTGTCCACGAGGGCAGCGTCTACTATACGTTGTCGTTCGATCCTCCCCATTCGGAACACCCTGGCGAGTATCACAACCTTAGGGTGCAAGTCGCCGACCCGGATTTGACGGTCCGCACCAGCACCGGGTATTACGATCAACCGTTTTATTCCGATCAACCAAATCCTGCGGCTAGACGCGTCACTGTTCAGCAGCTGGAACAGGTGTTGGGCACTGCGCGCAGTACGCCGGAAGCAGAGGTGGAGCGGCAACTTTCCGATCTGGAACTGACCGAGCGACTGAGTGGCGCAGAGCTTTCGTCCTGGGCAGCGCGCTTGCGCGGCAAAAGAGCCCGGCGGATGCTGGTTGCTTTGGCCGATGCGTCGGCGTTTCTGAATCCTCCACCGACAGAGATCCCCGCCGGTGGGTCCCCGGATCTCACTGCGCAACGGCGCATGGTATCACTAGTCGTCGACTACCTGAACAAGACGATTCCAAATTTGCCGAATTTTTACGCGACGCGGACGACACTTCGCTACGAGGAAACTCCCCAATTTAATGCAGGGAATGCGAGGCCCGACTATCGGCCATTGCACGTGGTGGGCAATTCCAAGGCAACAGTGCTCTACCAGAATAGCAAGGAGGTCGTGGATTCAGGCATGGCAAAACGCCAGAAGCTGAAGGCCAAAGATGGTTATTTAATCACTTACGGGACGTTCGGTCCCCTTCTCGGTGCGGTAACGGATGCGATTGCCAGCGGCCTAACTTGGAGCTACTGGGAACAGGCGGCAGGCGGTCGTAATGCGGTATTTCACTACAAGACTCCGGCGCAGGAATCACATTATCTGGTGGACGGCTGCTGCCTTCCCGACGGCGACGGAACGAATGCTTTTCAAGAAGTCGCCGGGTATCACGGAGAGATCGCGATCGATCCGGCGAGCGGAGCCATCCTTCGCCTGGAGCTAGTGGCAGATCTGGAATCGACTACGCCGCTTGTCCGGTCCGACATCATGCTCGAATACGGCCCGGTGGAGATCGGAGGGAAGACCTACATCTGCCCGGTGAGAAGCGTTTCCATTTCGAGAGCGCGGTCGGTAACACTCCTAACGGAATGGGATGAAAGCTTCCGAACCTTTGGATCTTATGCGACGATGCTGAACGACGTTACCTTCGATGACTATCATCTCTTTCGCGTCAGTTCGCGCATCCTGAGCGGTGGGCCGCAGTAGGCGTCAATCCCCCGATAACGCGAATTCGGAAACTGGCCTAACGTCCTCTCTTGGTCGATTCGCCTAGCGCGTCGAGCCCCGCTATACTTGAAAAGCTAAACTAACATGGCCAATCGAGCTTACCTGCGCGTCTGGACGCGCGAATTCTCCCAAACCACGCTAATCGCCCAATTCGCGAGATTCCTCGCGACCGTCCCCCTCTCCGCCTCGGAAAAAGGTTTTAGAGAGCTGATCGTCCAGCCCATCGACGCCACCGAACTCTCCCTCGCCGAGTGGGACCTGAAAGACCTCGGCTACGGCGCCGCCGAAGTCGCCGCCCTCGCCGCACAGCACATTCACCCCGACAGCGCCTACATCGCCGCCGCAAAATGGGACCTCTGGAGTTTCGACATCGACTCCCTCAAATGGGTAAACAAGCCCGAACCGCTGCTCCTCACCTGCCACGGCCCCGAATACGACAGCGGCATCGCCGAATCCGAAGGCCATTTCGCGGGCGACCTCGGCTTCGAGCATTTCTTCACAGGACACGGCGGCCTGCTCGCCCCCGGCGCGGCCTCCAATCCCTTCGACTCCTCCGATCACCCGCTCGAACACACCTTCCGCCAGTGGATGTCGCAACCCGCCAATCTGAAGGAATATCACGCAAAGACCCGCGAGAACATCCAACAGTTATTCAGCTGGGTCGAATCGATTGAGCGCGCGCTCCCGGTCGAGCGCAGCCAGTTGTCGTCGGAAGGCGAGCAAAATTTCGAAGCCCGGATGGATGCAATCCTGGCAAAGTCCTAACGCATCTCGTTGAGACGGCAAGACGCGCACCGTGAAAGGTTGTCACGCATAAGGAACCGGCTGTTCGGGGCGCGCTTCCACGATTGGCCGGCAACAGTTAGAATCGTACGTATTGCGAGTGTCACGCGCAGGCGCACAACGTTCCAGCCGGAAAGAAGCTGTTGAGCTCGCCAGAAAAGGATGGCAAGCCGGGCGTATAGTGGTACGACGCCGACGGCGGCAATTCACTTGATGAACCACTCATTGAAAATCGTCCGAGATTTGGCCAAAACTGCCTTCCCTCTGACTTTGACTCTGACGTTCGCGCTTGCGCTCGCGACTGGCTGCGACAGCGAGCCCCCTGCGAAATCCGCCGCCGAAGAGCCCGCCAAACCCGCGCCGCCTCCCGTGCCCGAAGACGTGCAAGCAGCCGCCACAAGTCTGCTCGGAAAAGAAACACAAGTCCTCGTCTTCGGCGACCTCGCAAAAACCGGCAAACAGCAATTTCTCGCCGCGAATGTCGTCCCCAAAACTCCCAAAAACGACATCCCCGGAACCATCGTCACGCGGGCCGTCCTCGCCGAAGAAACCGACGGCAAATGGTCCGAACTCCTCCGCTGCGACGAATATCTCAAAAACGCGAAAGGCTACCTCGCCCTCACGCCCCTGCAACAAATTTCCGGCTGGAAGGTCCAGTGGGATCAGGATCCCGTCAAAGGCGTTCAGCTGTACTTCACGCCGATCAAAGGACCCAATGACACACATGTCCTGCCCATCGGCGTCGCGTGGAACCCCGCCACCAAGCGCTATCAATCGCTGGATATGACCTACGAACATTTCCTGCTCGAAAAGTCTTCGCTGGACTCGTCCCCGTTGCGGTCGGTGCTCCGATGAGCGCAGCAGCCGCAACGATTGGCGCGGGCACAGCAGCCGCCAAGAAACCGCCGAAATCATCCTCGTGGAAAAATCTCGTCGGCCTGCTTCCTTATCTGTCGCGTTATCGCGGCGCGACCGCGCTCGGCATGTTCGCGCTTGTCGTGGCGAGCGTCGCGCAGAACGTAATTCCGCTCGCTACCGGCGTCCTCACCGATATTTTGGCGGGCAGCGCCCATCCGTTTGAGAAAAGTGCGCAAGGCCAGTTGCTCGCCAGTTCCTGGCTGAGCCGCATGATTCCTTACTACTCGCCGCACAGCCGCCACGCGCTAGGCATTTATTGTGTAATGCTCATAGCTCTCGTCTCAGTGCGTGCCATCCTTTCTTTCTTGACGCGCTGGGTGATCATCGGCGTCTCGCGCGACATCGAGTTCGATATTCGCGGCGACCTGCTGAACCGCCTCCTGCTCATGGAGCCGGAATTTTACGTGCGCAACCGCACCGGTGAGCTGATGTCCCGCGCCACGAATGATCTCAACGCCGTGCGCATGGTTCTCGGCCCCGGCATCATGTACAGCGGCCAGACCATCATTGGCATGGCGCTCGCAATTATCGTGATGTCGCAACTCTCCGGCAGGCTGACGCTTTGGGTCCTGCTTCCGGTGCCTGTCGTAGCGGTCGTGGTACAGCATTTCGGAAAAGTGATTCACGAGCTCTACGAAAAAATTCAAGCCTCCCTCGCAACGCTTTCCGCGAAAGTGCAGGAAAACCTTGCTGGAGTGCGCGTCGTGCGCGCCTACGCCCAAGAAGAAGCCGAAATTCGCGGCTTCGATGAGCCCAATCGCGAATACGTCTCACGCAACGTCGAGCTCATCCGCACCTGGAGCATGTTCATGCCCTCGCTCCAGGCGCTGATCGGCATAACGTTCCTAATCGTGCTGTGGCAGGGCGGCCACCTCGTTCTCGGTGGACGAATTTCCCTGGGTGCACTGATCGCGTTTTACAGCTATCTCGGCATTCTTGTTTGGCCGATGATCGCCCTCGGATGGGTCACCAATATTTTCCAGCGAGGCGCAGCCTCCATGGGCCGTCTGAACTACATTCTCGCCGCCCAACCGCAAATCGACGATCGCGGCGCAACCGTGCCCGCGGGACATCCCGTCGAAGGCGGCATCGAATTTCGCAATCTCACTTTCGCTTATCCCACGACGATGGCCGGTGGCAGCGCGAATGCCAGCGGAAACGGCAACAAGCCCGGCGCCGACGCCGTTCTGCGCGACATTAACTTGAACATTCCCGCCGGCTCGACCCTCGCGATTGTCGGCCCCACCGGCAGCGGCAAAACCACGCTCGCCGCGCTCGTCGCGCGCCTTTGGGAAGCGCCAAACGGTTCGGTGTTAATCGATGGCCGCTCAATTCGTGAATGGCCCGTGGACACCTTGCGCCGCGCAATCGGCTACGTCCCGCAAGACACCTATCTTTTCAGCGAGACCGTAGGCGAAAATATCGCCTTCGGCCTGCCTAAATTCGATCTCGAGCGCGTACGCGAAGCCGCCGAGGTTGCCAGCCTCGACAGCGAAGTCCAGGAATTTCCCGCAAAGTACGAAACCATGGTCGGCGAACGAGGCATCACGCTCTCCGGTGGACAAAAGCAGCGCACCGCGCTCGCCCGCGCCATCGTCCGCGACCCGCGCATCCTCATCCTCGACGATTCCCTTTCGAGCGTCGATACGCAAACCGAGGAACGAATTCTCAGCGGCCTTCGCGGCATCATGCGCGGCCGCACCACGATCCTGATCGCGCACCGCACTTCGACCGTCCGCGACGCCGATCAAATCGTCGTTCTCCGCGATGGACGCATCACCGAACGCGGCACTCACGACGAACTTCTCGAGCGCCGCGGCTATTATGCCGATCTTTACCAAAAACAATTGCTGGAAGAAGAACT
>DASXMM010000117.1:0-7133 GCA_036495665.1 Candidatus Acidiferrum sp.
GCGCACTTGACGCTCGTGGAACGAGGAGTGATCGGAAAAGCGGACCGCGTTGTGCAACATCCGCCGAAACGCGTTTCGTTGTTAAAGAGAATTCACATTCCGATGGCGCTGGTGGAGTCGCGATGGATTCGCCGCAGAGCACCAGCGCCCATTGAGCCGGAAGTGTTGCGCGATAAAGAGAGAATGCTCGCGGAATTGCGAACCGTGCGAGAGCGATCGCTGGCTTTTTTGGAAGAAACGAGAGGCCGCGACCTGCGCGAATACTACTGGAAACACCCGGCATTGGGAACATTAAACATGTATGAATGGATGCAATTCATTGCGTCGCACGAAGTACGGCACACAAAACAGATGCGTGAAATTTCTGCGAGTCTACCGAAAGCCATAGAGAGTTTGCAAAAGTAGGACATTTTTGCCCACGGGTTTCCCTTTCCCTTACTTCGTACCAGGCCGCTGCAAGTTACGAAGTTTTCGTTAATGTCTTTTTACACAGGAGGTTGGAACAAAAGTACTAGTCTGTTCGTTTTATATAGAGAGAACGGAACGACTATTGCTCTTAGAAAGGTGCATCGTTTATTCTGCAAAAAGCATCATAGAGGTAGAGGCGAAAAGCAGAAGCGCGGTGCGGTAAAGAGTTTGAGGGAAAAGGCCATGGTTACCGTAAAATCGAGCCAGAAGATTTTCACCGACGCGGAAATTGCCAGCTTGACTGGCATCTGCGTCGACCACATCCGCAATTTCGCGAAGAGCAGGCACCTTGGCTTCATCGCCCGGGCTGCGGAAGCAGCGGGTAAGCAGGCGGACCAGTGGCTGTTTACGCTGTCTGACTTGATGGTGCTGGTGACGCTCTTCCCGCGCTGCACGCATTAAGAATTTAACGAGCTTCGGCTCCGAAAGGCTCTCTCCGGAAAACCGGAAAGAGCCTTTTGCTTTTTGGGACGTCTTACAGATAGTTGCAGGGCCACAGTCTGGGGGGTATGCTCGACGCAGGGCAAACTGATTCTTCCAGCCAGCATCTGACAGCCCAGAAGCAGCCATGAGATCGCCTTCGTCACCTGTTCTGATCCTACAAATCGCTCTGCTGAGTTGGGGAGTGACTGCCTGGCATGGCCGTGCGGCGGCTGCCGCTTTGAGCCAGCAGGACACGGCCACCAGCAAGAAGGCCAACGAACAGGGGGCATCCCCTGCCACGCCGACTGGGGTTGCGCGCGGTAAAAAACTAGTGCTGAAGGATGGGAGCTTCCAGTTGGTGCGCAACTACGAGACGAAGGGCGACCGAGTGCGCTATTTCAGCATCGAGCGGGGCGCGTGGGAAGAGATACCGGCCGCGATGGTGGATTGGGACGCCACCAAAAAGGCGGAAACGTCGGACGAGAAGACGGCTGCGGCGCTTTTGGAAAAAGTGCACATCCAGGAGGCGGCGGCGAACGCGCAGACGCCTGTGGATGTGGACGCCAGTTTAACAGTTGCGCCCGGAGTGTTCTTGCCCGATGGAGAGGGCATGTTTGCGTTTGAGGGCAAAACGGTCAAGCGGCTAGGCCAGGCTGGGTCAGCCGTGAAAACCGATAAGAAGACTGTGCTGAAGCAGGTGCTTTCGCCGATACCGATCATTCCGAGCAAGCATAACGTCGAGATTCCGGGCACCAGGGCACTCGTGCGCCTGACGTCCAGCGTGCCCGAGTTTTATCTGCGCGAGCCACCGCCAGACCCGGACCGCGATTCGTCGGTGCTGCGGACTGGCCGGCAGGGCGAGTCGGGGCCGGAAGTCGCTTTGGTGCGCGCGAAGGTAAAGGGGAACAAACGGACGCTCGAGTCTATACGGAGCATGTTCGGGCAGGAAATCGCCCAGGACCGAGACGAAATCTCGATCCAGCGATGGGAAGTGGCGCCGGATATTTACAGGTTTACACTGAGTGCGCCGCTGCCGCCCGGCGAATATGCCTTGGCGGAAATCCTGCAAGATGGATTGAACCTGTACGTGTGGGATTTTGGGGTGGATGCGGTGGCCGCATCCAAGCCTGCGCCACATTAAATTAAGACCACCTGCCGGTTAGAAAGAATCTGCCATCCATCGCCGTCCATTTGAAGAGCTAGGTTTAGGTTTGTTCGCGAGTCGGATCCGCAGAGACCCGGCCGAGGACTTCCTGAAGCAAAGCGACAACATCGGAAATACGGAACGGCTTCTGTAAGTGACGAGGCTCGTCGGAACTTGGTGGTGCGTCCGCCGTTTCGATAAGGGCGCCCGTCATGTAAATCAATGCCGGTTTGCTGTCTGGGGCGGCCGCGAGGAGTTGCTCTGCAGCAAGCTTGCCACTGACATGATTGCCATCTTGAGAGAGATTCAAATCGCAGAGGATGGCATCATAGGAGTTTCTCGAGATAAAGACCATTGCTTCTTCCAAGGTCGCGGCGCAATCCACGTGCAATTCGCGGGCGCTAAGACCTTCCATGAGCAGGCCGCGAAGGCTTTCTTCATCGTCCAAAACGAGAACAGAGCGGCCCTTTAGCACGTCCAGATTAGGCAGAGGCGAGGACCCTGTGCCTATGAGATTTGGAGTAGGCGACGATGGTATGTCCATGCCGACAGCGGCAGGGAGATAAACGGTGAAGGCCGAGCCGCCTGCCGGAAGAGCTTCGGCTTCAATCGTGCCACCGTGCTCTCGCACGATGGAGAGGCAGATGCTGAGGCCAAGGCCGGTGCCGCCGCCGGGGCGCTTGGTGGTGTAAAAGGGATCGAACAGGCGCTGGACGGAATCGGGGCGAATGCCAACGCCGTCATCCTGGAACGTGACGGAGATTCGCGAGCCGATACGCGCGAAGCGAATCTGGATGCGGCCCGATTCGCGGACTTCGCGGATAGCTTGCTCGGCGTTGGTGACCAGGTTGAGAAAAACCTGGATGAGCTGGTTGGCATCGCCGATCACACCGGGGTAGTCGGGCTGAGGACGAAAATCAATTTCCACGTTATTTCTGCGGAGCGAGTGCTCGTGCAGCTGGAGGGTACGGTCGATAATGCTGTTGAGATCAACCGGTTTCTTCTGCGGCGAAGCGGGGCGAGAGAACTCCAGAAGATTTTGCACGATGCGCGCGGCACGACGGGCTTGGCGATGCGTGATTTCGAGTTGGCGTTTGGTGGCGTCCGCGTCCGTATGCCCTTCCCGCAGCAGTTCCGTTACGCCAAGAATGGCGGTGAGGGGATTGTTCAATTCGTGCGCGACGCCCGCGAGCATCTGGCCCATGGCCGCGAGCTTTTCGGCCTGGATGAGCTGCTCTTCGAGACGCTTGAGTTCGGTGACGTCCCGGCCGGAAAGGACCACGCCTTCGATTTTGCCGGTTTCATCCGCAAGCGGGCTGAAATTGAAACGGACCCGGCGCCAGTCACCCAGCTTGTGACGGACGCGAATTTCGAGCGATGCGAAGGTCTGGCGTCCCTGAATGATGTCGTCAAAGAGGGCTAGCAGGATGGGAAGATCTTCGGCGTGCGTGCGGCCACCAAGCTCCATATCTGCCGTTTCGGCGTGTTCGTACCCGAGAACTTCCTGGCAGCGCGGGCTGACGAACGTGTAGCGTAAATTGGAATCGACGACGAGGATCAGGTCGGGGAAGTTGTCGACTAGGCGGCGGGCGAATTCCTGTTCTCTGTGGAGTTGGCGCTCCATTTCACGGCGCGCGGTAATGTCCAAAACAGAACCTTGGTACCGAATCACTCGGCCAGACGTGTCGCGGACGGCGCTGGCGCTGTTGAGACAGACGATGGGCGTGCCGTCCTTGCGCAGCAGATTGATTTCGCGGCCCAGCGGAGTGGGCTGCCGCTCGACTTCTTCCATAAGGGATTTTCGCTCCGCGCGGTCGGTGAAAATATCCTGGACCCGCTTGGAGAGCAATTCCTGCTTGGAGTCGTAGCCGAGCATGCGGACCAGCGCGGGATTCGCGTCGAGGATGCTGCCATCGGGAGTGGTGATATAGATGCCTTCCTGAAGCGTTTCGAAGAGTTCGGTGAAACGCGCTTCGTTTTTACGCAGCGCGGTGATGTCGCGTCCGAGCACCGTGAGGCCATGGACTTTGTCTTCGCGGACCATGGCATGCGCTACGCAATCGTAGTAGCAGACGGAGTTTTGCTTCTTGAGGCGGACCTGAATAATGCCGGACCAGTGGCGGCGCTCGAGAAAACGCGGCATGGCGCGGCGGATCAGTTCGGCGCCTTCACCGCCGCCTTCCTCGAGAAAATCGGTTATGGTGCGGCCGATAATTTGCTGGTAGCTGGCGCCGACGAGCTCGGCGAAGCTCCGGTTTACGGCGCGAACTTCACCGTCGAGAGAGAGCGCGACGAGAATATCGTCGAAGGAATCGATGAGATCGCGATAGCCCTGCTGGGAGCGGGAGATGACAGAAAAGAGCTGGTCGAGCTGGCGGTCGCTGGGGGGAGCCGCATCGTGTTGCTCGAGACCGCGGACGAGGCCGCGGAGCTCGGAAATTTCCTGCGTGCGCTTCCAGGCATAGGCGATGAACAGAAGCACGATCACTACGAGCCCGGGCAGTAACGGTTCGAGGCGCTGCGTGAGCGTGCGGACAGTGCTCCAGGAGACGACCGCAAACCCAACGGAGATTAAGAAGAGAATAAGAAACGTGAGACGCCACAGTCCCTGCTGGCTCTTTTCGAATTGATCGAGACGCGAGGAAATAGAAGGGCGGGTGGCAGCGCCTGACGGAGATTCTTTCGCGGAATCTGAGAACTCGTCGTGTCTCGGCATGTGAATGCGGGCGGTGCCTGACGATTGGCGCCAGGAAGCCGTCCAAAAAGTTGCTCAATTCATTGTAGGAACCGGGCGGGAACTCGGCAATGACACATGGAGCGCGAAGTGCCTGAACGGTACAGGTTACGGGTTGGAAAAAAACAAAGCGTCCCGGGGTGAACCGGGACGCTTTGCCAGTTTCGGTTGATTGTGGCGATTAGCCTTCGGTTGCAGCGTCGGCTTCGGTGTCCTTTTGCAGGAAGTCGAGAGCCGCAGCTTCTTCCGCCGTGAGTTCGGCGGCTTCCGGAATTTCCTCGATGGGCGCGAGTGCGGGCATCTCCGTCAGCAACTGAATGCTGCGGTAGTGCTCGAGGCCCGTGCCAGCGGGAATGAGACGGCCCATGATGACGTTTTCCTTGAGGCCGCGGAGGTAGTCCACCTTGCCGGCGACTGCCGCTTCGGTGAGCACGCGCGTGGTCTCTTGGAAGCTCGCGGCCGAAATGAACGAATCGGTCGAGAGCGACGCCTTGGTGATGCCGAGGAGCAGCGGACGCCCGGTTGCGGGGCGGCCACCATCGGCGATGATGCGGTCGTTTTCCTCGCGGAAGCGGAACTTGTCCACCTGCTCTTCGAGGAGGAACGTGGTGTCGCCCACGTCTTCGACTTTGACCCAGCGCATCATCTGACGGCTGATGGTTTCGATGTGCTTGTCGTTGATGTTGACGCCCTGGAGGCGGTAAACCTCTTGGATGGCGTTGACCAGGTAAGCCTGCGTGAACTTTTCGCCCAGAACAGCGAGCAAGTCGTGCAAGTTGAGCGGGCCGTCAATGAGGGCCTCGCCCGCCTTGACGTGATCGCCTTCCTGCACGTTGATGTGTACGCCGCGCGGGATGGAGTATTCCTTCGTGGTTTTTCCATCTTCGCTTTCGACGTAGACCTTGCGCATGCCCTTGGCGATATCGCCGTAACGAACCACGCCGTCCACTTCGCTGATGACGGCAGGATCCTTGGGCTTGCGAGTCTCGAAGAGTTCGACGACGCGCGGGAGACCACCGGTGATGTCCTTCGTCTTGGTGGTTTCACGCGGGATTTTCGCGAGCACGTCTCCGGCCTGGACTTCGTCGCCGTCCTTGACCATCAAGTGAGCGCGTGAAGGCATCAGGTACTTTTTGCGGACCTTGCCCGAAGAATCGCGGACAAGAATCGCGGGCTGATGCTTTTCATCGCCGGGAGGCAGAGTGACCACGTCCTGCGAAAGGCCGGTCACTTCGTCCACTTGCTCTTCGATCGTGAGGCCGGGACGCAGGTCGTCAAACTTCACGGAGCCGGCGGTTTCGGTCAGGATCGAGAAGGTGAACGGATCCCATTCAGCAAGAATCTGGCCGTGGGTGACATGTTCGCCGTCCACGACACGGAGACGGGCGCCGTATACGACGTGATAGCGCTCTTTCTCACGGTCTTTCTCGTCGACGATGGCGATCAAGCCTGCACGGTTCATGGCGATGGAAGTGCCGCCGCGGCCCTCGACGAACTTGAGGTCCACGAACTTGACGACACCGTTGTTGCGCGCTTCGAGCGTGGAACGCTCGGAAACGCGGGTGGCGGTTCCGCCGATGTGGAACGTGCGCATGGTCAACTGCGTGCCGGGCTCGCCGATGGACTGCGCGGCGATGACGCCAACCGCTTCGCCAAGCTCAACCATGCGCCCGGAGGCGAGGTTGCGGCCGTAGCAGAGAGCGCAAACTCCGCGGCGGGATTCGCAGGTCAGAACCGAGCGGATGCGAACGCGTTCGATACCCGCGCCATGTACCTGGTTAGCCAGCTCTTCCGTAATTTCCTGGTTGACGTCAACGATGACGGTGCCTTCGAAGTCCTTGATCTTGTCGAGTGATACGCGGCCCACGATGCGGTCGCGCAACGGTTCGACTTCGACGCCGGCTTCGACGATAGGTTCGACGAAGATGCCGTCCGAGGTGCCACAATCGCGCTCGTTGATGATCACGTCCTGCGCGACGTCGACGAGGCGGCGAGTAAGGTAGCCGGAGTCCGCCGTCTTGAGAGCGGTATCGGCCAAGCCCTTACGCGCGCCGTGCGTCGAAATGAAGTACTGCAGCACGGTGAGACCTTCGCGGAAGTTGGAAGTGATGGGCGTCTCGATGACTTCGCCGGAGGGCTTGGCCATCAATCCGCGCATACCGGAAAGCTGACGAATCTGCTGTTTGGAACCGCGGGCGCCGGAGTCGGCCATAACGTAGACCGGGTTGATGACGCCTTCTTTGTCCTGGTTTTCCAGGGCTTTAAACATTTCATCGGCTACGCGTTCGGTAATGTCTCCCCAGATCGCGATGACTTTGTTGTAACGCTCGCCGTTGGTGATGGCGCCGTCGAGATATTGCTGCT
>DASXMM010000118.1:0-7968 GCA_036495665.1 Candidatus Acidiferrum sp.
GTCAAGCAGATGCAGGGCCAGTATAAAGTGAAGAGCGAAGACCTGCGGCCGCTCTTCGAGCGCGCGAAGAAAATGTCGATGGGTTTCGCGTCCTTTCGCATCGATCACGTCTACCGTGAACAAAACCGCGAAGCCGATGCGCTTGCGAATGAAGCGCTGGATGAAACTTCAGGTGTCGCGAGTCCAGGCGGTGCGCCTGCCAAGGCGGCGGCGGCTGACACGAAACCGCCAGGGCCGCGTTGGATCGCGGCGCGGTTCCGCAGCGGCATTCTTTATCCCCTCGAAGACATCGATCTGCCGGACGGCACCGAAGTGCAGATCGTGCTGCGTCCGCTGAAGCCGAAAGCGCCACAAAAATAGCAGTTGGATTGACTGGAAGATTTACTTCAGAGCATAAGACCGATACAGAGTGTCTCGCTGCGCGGGCACAAATCCCGCATCAGAAATGATGCGCCGCAATTCGCCCTCGTTGGTGCGGTTTCTCACTCCCGCGGCGAACACCACGTTTTCTTCAATCAGGATGCTGCCGACATCGTCAGCGCCAAACTGCAAGCCCACCTGGCAGACTTTGATGCCAGGCGTCAGCCAGCTCGACTGGATGTGGTCGATGTTGTCGAGATACAGCCGGCTGACGGCCAGCGTCTTCAGGTAATCCACCGCCGTCGTTTCTTGTACTTTTTTGCCGAGCGCCGTGTTTTCCGCCGCGAACATCCACGGGATGAAAGCCGTGAATCCGCCAGTGTCTTCCTGAATCCGGCGCAGGCGCTCTAGATGATTCACGCGGTGGCGAAGCTCTTCGCCGCAGCCGAACATCATCGTTGCCGTGGTGCGCAGGCCGAGCGAATGCGCCACGCGGTGTACTTCTTCCCAATCGTCGCTGGTGCATTTCAAACGCGCGATTTTGCCGCGGATTTCGTCGTCGAGAATTTCCGCTCCGCCACCGGGGATGGATTGCAGCCCCGCGTCCATCAACCGCTGGATCGTTTCGCGGACGCTTAGCTCGCTGACTTCCGCAATACACAAAATCTCCGGCGCCGAAAAACAATGCAGATGCACTTGTGGAAACCGTGCTTTGAGCGAGCGCAGAAGATTCTCGTAATAACCGATTTGCAGGTCGGGATGCAGGCCGCCCTGCAGCAAAATCCCTGTTCCACCCAGCTCGAGCATTTCTTCGATCTTCTCGTAGATTGTCTCGAAAGAAAGAATGTAGCCGTCTTTTGCTCCGAGCGGCCGGTAAAACGCGCAGAACGAGCAATATTCCGTGCAGAAATTCGTGTAGTTAATGTTGCGGTCGATCTGGTAGGTGACGACGCGCGGATCATTCTTCTTCAGGCGCATTTGGTGCGCAGCCATGCCAACGCCCATCAGGTCGTCGGATTGCAGCAAATCGATGGCTTCCTGTTTCGTCAGTCCCACGTTGTTCCTTTGCGTCCGCCGGTCGCGTCCTCGCACTTCAATTCTAGCCGATGCAGAACCCAAACTCTAATCACGATGCGCCGACGGCCTGGACCTTTCATCACTCAGAGCGCAATGTGCCGGAGCCTACTTTGTGGAAACCTGCGCTGCTTCTTTCGCTGTACTTGCCCAGGCGATCTTAATTTCGCGCGGGATCAGCCCCAGTTTTGCCGCTTCGTGAAAATATCGTTCTAGCCCGCGCCGATTTTCTTCTCCCAACGAAAAGTCGATGTTCTGTCGCAAATACGATTCGAGCTTGCGCTGTGGAAGTTCCAGCTCGCGCGCAGCTTCCTGGCAGATGGCCGGGATTTGAGACAGCCCGAACGCGCGCGACGCAGCAAAATCAGCGAGTACCTCGGGAGTTACAACTTCCGGTCGAGCGGCCCAGACGGCCATCACCGCTGGAAGACTTGAAAACTTGTGCCATTCGCCGACCACATCATAGACATGGAGTATCTCGGCGTTCGTGATTCCCAGCGTTGCCGCCTGGCAAATCGCGCGTCCTACTGAGCTGACGGTGCTCTTTTTTTCGATGGCAACGGAAAGGCGAAGCGCCGGATCGCCGATGATCATGCCGGCGTCCGCTTTCTCCAGCATCAATGGAAGATCGGGCTCCGTTTCAAAAAACTTAGGAGCGATCTTCCAATGTTCGGCAGCCAGGATGCGCGTCAGCGCCTGCGTGCTGCGCGAACTGCCGTCCAGTGCGATGCTGCGAACCTGCTCGATCGGTTCCTTCGCGACGATCAACAGGCTGCGCACGCGATTCTGCGAGGCGATCGCCAAGTCCGGCAGAACCACCAGGTTCGGAATGCGTTGATACTCGATTGCTGGAATGATCGCGATGTCGGCCGCGCCCGTACGCAGCGCTTCCGCGCATTGCGACGGCACGGTGAAAGACAGGTCGTACTTTCCCACGAGCGGCCCGTTCGTAAAGCCCCAAACGAGCGGCGCCGTGTTCAAATACTGCACAATAGAGATGCGAAGTTTTTGCAAGTTTCGAAGTCTCGCGATTTCGTCCAAGTATAGCAGACAGAATTTTCCCCCGCGCCAACCGTCTTTTGTTGTAAAACCTTCTTTCCATTCGGAGGCTGCGAAAATGCTGAAACGTTTATGGTGTCTATTCCTGCTCGGTTTGTCGTGCGTTCTCTTCGCTGGGAACGCAGCTGCCGCTGCAGATACGCCAACACCAACGATCGCCGAGAAAACCGCCGGTATGCAGAAATTCGCCGGTTATTTCAATTTTTACTGGGACGCCAAGCAGGGCAAGCTCTGGCTCGAAATCGACAAGTGGAGCACGGAATTCCTCTACCAGAGCGGCCTTCCCGCAGGCGTCGGTTCCAACGATATCGGCCTCGACCGCGGCCAGCTTGGCAAAACGGCTATCGTCCGCTTCGAGCGCAGCGGCCCGAAAGTTCTCCTCATGGAGGAGAATCTCGGCTTTCGCGCGGTGACCAATGACGCCGACGAACGCCGCGCTGTGCACGACTCCTTCGCGGAATCAGCCCTTTGGGGCTTCACCCTAGCCGCCGAAGAAAACGGTCACGTCCTCGTCGACGCCACGGATTTTTTCCTCCGCGACGCCC
Source organism: Candidatus Acidiferrum sp. (assembly GCA_036495665.1). Taxonomy (GTDB): domain Bacteria; phylum Acidobacteriota; class Terriglobia; order Acidiferrales; family UBA7541; genus Acidiferrum. Next base: position 3,039 of record DASXMM010000118.1, read on the forward strand.
ATGGCATACCCGCTACGCTTCGCCGTACGAAGCAGGGCGCTTATAAACTCGATGCCGCGCGCTGCGCCATCTATCTTCCGCAAACCAAAAACTTCCCGCTCAACACGGAAGTTGAAGCTACACTCACTTTTGCCGGCGATGAGCCCGGCCCCTGGGTCCGCGAAGTCACTCCTTCTCCCGAGTCCATCACCGTTCGCGAGCATCACTCCTTCGTGCAACTTCCCCCGCCCGGCTACAAGCCACGCATCTACGATCCCCGCAGCAGCTTTTTCGGCATCTCCTATCTCGATTACGCCACGCCGGTAAGCGAACCCATCGTGAAGCGCTTTACGGCTCGCCACCGCCTCGAGAAAAAAGATCCCAACGCCGCCCTCAGCGAACCCCTTCAGTCCATCAAGTATTATCTCGACCGTGGCGCGCCCGAACCGATTCGCTCCGCGCTGCTCGAAGGCGCGCGCTGGTGGAACCAGGCGTTCGAAGCCGCAGGTTACAAAAACGCCTTCCAAGTGGAACTCATGCCCGAAGGCGCGGACCTCATGGATCTCCGCTACAACGTGATCCAGTGGGTCCATCGCGCGACGCGCGGCTGGTCGTATGGCGCGGCGGTTATCGATCCGCGCACGGGCGAAATCATCAAAGGACACGCCACGCTAGGTTCGCTTCGTGTGCGTCAGGATTACCTAATCGCCGAGGGCCTGCTAGCTCCGTATGAAAAAGGCAAGCCGGTTTCACCAAAAATGATGGAAATGGCGTTAGCGCGCCTCCGCCAGCTTGCGGCACACGAAGTCGGCCACACGCTCGGACTCATGCACAACTATTCGGCCAGCACGGTCAACCGCTCCTCCGTGATGGACTATCCGCCGCCGCTCGTTAAGCTCGCCTCCGATGGCATGCCCGACATTTCCGACGCATACGCCGTTGGCATCGGCGATTGGGACAAAGTTTCCATCACGTGGGGCTACAGCGATTTCGCGCCCGGCACCGACGAGCACGCCGCGCTCAACAAGATTCTAATCGGCGCTTTCGGCCGCGGCCTTCGCTATCTCACCGATCAGGACGCTCGGCCCGCCGGCTCCTCCAGCAGCGTCGCGCATCTTTGGGACAGCGGCTCGAACGCCGTCGACGAACTGAACCGCATTATGCAGGTTCGCGCCGCCGCTTTGCGCCGCTTCGGCGAAAACAACATCCGCGAAGGCGCGCCTCTCGCCACCATCGAAGATGTCCTCGCGCCCATCTACATGCTCCATCGCTATCAAGTGGAAGCCGCCAGCAAACTGGTCGGCGGCATGGACTACACCTTCGCGCTCCGCGGGGATGGCGAAGTCCCCACGCAAATCGTCGCGCCCGCCGAACAGCGCCGCGCCCTGGCCGCGGTCCTCGCAACGCTAAAGCCCGAAGCGCTCGCTCTACCCGAACCGCTTCTAAAAATAATCCCGCCGCGCCCACCCGAATATCCGCGCGACCGCGAGGATTTTAAAATTCACACCAGCCCCGCCTTCGACGCACTCGCTCCCGCGGAATCCGCCGCCCAACACGTTCTTCAGTTTCTGTTCAATCCCGAACGCGCCGCCCGCCTTGTCGAATTCCACGCCCGCAACTCAGAAAACCCCGGCCTCGCCGAGGTCCTGGACGCTGTCCTCAACGCCACATGGAAAGCCCCGCACGGCAAGGGCTACAACGCAGAAATCGCCAACACGGTCGACAACGTTGTCCTCTACGACTTGATGGCTCTTTCCGCAAACGACCACGCCAGCGACGAAGTTCGCGCCATCGCCTCGTTCTACCTCCGCGAACTAGACAAGTGGCTTGCCGCTCCAGCGGAAGGAATAGACAAAGCGCATGCCTACTTCGCAACCCGTCAAATCGCACTTTTTGAAAAAGATCCCAAGCGCATCGACCTCACGCCGCCCGTAGAGCCGCCCGACGGCCCACCGATCGGTAGCATGGGCACGCTGGAGTGTGATTGGCAGCCGTAGCACAAGCACTCCTGCCTGAGCTATGCGAGAAAAAGTGGCAGCAGAGCTGCCGCACTCCACACGCCATCGTCGCAACATTTAAAAGAGATCGTAAGAGCACTGCTACGGGTCAAGATTCAATTTAGCGAAGACATCTTCGCGCTGTTTTTCACTTCAACAAACGCAATCCCATTCACGCCGCTGCAAGCCAGCCACAAATTGCCTTCGGGCGTGGCTACCATGTTTCGCACGACGCCTCCGCCAGATGGAATGACCCATGTCTGGAATTTCTCCGTCTTCGTATCGAAACGCACCACAGTGTTCGGCTTTGTGTTCGATTCGCTGTACCAGATCACGTCTCCCACCGCGGTAATGCCGTAAGGTCTCGAGCGCGGCCCGCCCGGCGAAGCCCACTCGGAAATTTTGCCCGTTTTCGGATCAAGCCGCCCCAAATACCCACGCGAATAATCCGAATACCAAATCACATCGTCCGGAGTGATCGCGATGCGCCGCGGATGCGAATCCACGTGCGGCAGAACATATTCGTGAATCGCCAGTGTCACCGGATCGAGGCTCGCCACCTTGTTACTTCCAAACTCCACAAAAAACGGCACGCCCTTTGAACTAACCACCATCCCATACGGATTCGATTTGGGCGTCGGCGAACTGACGACCTTCACCTCGCCCGTCTTCGGGTTCAACCGTCCCACCATGTTCCCGCCCTGTACCGTAAAATAAATGTTCCCGTTGGGCGCAAAAAGCAGCGTGTGGGGATCCTTAGCTTGTGGATCAGGCATCGGATATTCGGTCACGTTGCCCGTCTTCGGATCGAGCTTGCCAATGTAAGCTTTGAAATTCGCAGTAAACCAGATGTTCCCATCCTTATCAGGCACCAGCCCGTGCGGACCAGACGAAGCCGTCTTCAAAGGATATTCCTTGAACTGGCCGGTCTTGGGATCGAACCGCCCCAGCACGTTGGCCATCTGCCCCGTGTACCAGACCGAGCCATCCGGGGCGAACGCCGGATCGTGTGGCCGCGAACCCGCCGTCGGCACCTGCCATTCCTTAATCGAAACTTCCACGCTACCGGGAATCACCACCGCTTCCGGCGCTGGCCGCTCCGGAAAATTCTTTGCCAGATAGTCCGTCACCGTCGCAACCTGGTCCTTCGGCACAGGTGCTCCCGCGATCACCATCATGTTCAAGACCGACGTCCATTCCTCCCGGTTGTGCCCCGCATTGATCACGCTCGTAAGAGCGTGGCACGAACCGCAAGCCCTCTGCACGGTCTCCTTCCCCGCACCGTCGGGCAACTGCGGCTCCGCTTGGCCTTTCGCCCCAACGGCACCTCCCGGAACTGCTGCTAACACGAAGAAAAGGGGCAGCTTCGCGCGGATCCGCCTGTTTCGCTTTGGCTGGAAAATCGCTGTTCGCGCTTTGTCGCCCATTTGCCAATCTGATGGCTGCATAGAAACCTCCCTATCTCCTCTCCGTCCCGGCTAACTTACGCCGCCCCGCTCTCAAGCGCAATCCACAAGAACGGCCAAATGCACCGCCGAAAGGCTCGGTTCTGCCGCCCGTGCATGGGAGGGCCGGAGGCTTGCTTCCGCTTTTAAGATTCAAAACGCGCCAAGAACTGTGTTTTGTTTTTATCTTGACACAAATATTAGCCATTAGTACTATATCCCCGGGTAGTTCTATTTTTTCGGCTTGTATCCCAACAACACTTCCAGATCGAAGGTGGCTTCCGGGCTGCTCGCGCATACGCATAAGTCCTTTAGATGCAACGCTTACGAGGCCATGCTCCAAATGTTGCCTCTAAAGGAGTTACGGCGATACTAACCCCTTTGGATGCAACACTTACAAAAACGTGGGGAGGGGGCGTTAACCCCGCGCCTACCACAGGCGGCCCTATCGGAATGCCACTTCGATCCGCCGGAAGATGTGCCGACCTTTGTGGTCGCCGGAATTATGAAGCTCACTACCAAACCATGCGGACTGATTGTTCGTCTATGTGGCTGGGAGGGATTTTCCATGAAATCGCGCTTTGAGCTTCTCCTACTACTCGTCACTGCGGCCTCCGGAATCTATGCATTTACCGCCACGGCGGGCGCCCAGAATGCGCCGGCGCCACCAACTCCGCCTGCGCCGCCATCCCTGGCCATGGTTCCACCGACGCCTCCAGCTGTTCCGGTGTACGCTGCGGCTGTGGTCGAGCCTCCCGCAACCGCGGCTCCGGCTATGCCCGCCATGCCCGCAATTCCCCCAATTCCCGCCACTCCTGCAGCCCCGCCAGTTCCCGACGGACCACCTTGGGACGACTGGGGTCATCGCCGTTCGGTGAGCTTCTCCGGCCCCCGTCATGAACCCGCCACGGATTGCTCCGACCTCCACGTTCGCTTCGACGACAGCGAAGCCAAAATGGAGAGGGAAGAACGCACCATAACCAAGGCCGATGCCCCCACGCTCCGCGTTCGCCCACACCAGAATGGCGGCGTTCAAGTCCAGGGCTGGGACAAAGACACTTATTCGGTGACGTCCTGCAAGTTCGCCGCGAATTACGAGGGCCGCGCCGACCGCCTCCTCGCTCAAATGACGCTCTCGGTCAAAAACGGCGAAGTCTCAACCAACGGCCCCAGCGACGAAGAGGACTGGACGGTCTATCTCCTCATCCGCGCCCCGAAAGCCTCGGTCATCGACATGGAAACCGCCAACGGCCCGCTCTCTTTTTACAGCGTCGACGGCAAACTGACCGCTCGCGCCACCAACGGCCCCATCACGCTGCGCGATTTCTCCGGCGACGCCGAAGTCCGCGCGCAGAATGGCCCTATCACCATCTCTGGCAGCAGCGGCAACGTGCGTATCCATACCGAAAATGGCCCGATCTCGATCAATCTGAAGGGCACCACCTGGAGCGGCACCGGTCTGGAGGCTGACGCACAGAACGGCCCTCTGACCCTTTCCGTTCCCTCGGA
>DASXMM010000119.1:0-13212 GCA_036495665.1 Candidatus Acidiferrum sp.
ATGGCAATCTGCTGATAGCGTGTATGAAAATCACATCCTATAATCAACATCGCTCGGCTCCTTTTTCCGAGCCTTGGTCGTTCAACAGCTGCCAAGTTTACTCGGATTGAGGAGCCGACAACGTCATCCAATCAGCCAAGAGGGGATCCGGGCGAGATAAACTGCGGCGCCTATTGGGGTTTGTTAGAAACTGTCCGGACTGTCTCCGGGATCGAAGCGGCCTTACCGCGCGGCAAGCCTCTCGGCGAAATCGCGTGCCGCGACGATGATCGTTGTTTTGTGCCTCCGGAGAGTCAGTAAGCCACTTTTGTCGCCGGTCACTAAATAGTCCGCTGAGCCGGCCTCAGCGAGCGCCAGCAAGAAGTCGTCGTCCGGATCGGGAGAGCGCTGCACGCGCGGGAGGCTGGGGACCTGCGCCGCAAGCTTTTTAATCTGGTTGATGAGGCGTCCGGCCTTGTATGGCCGGATGAGACCGGCAATTCGAGGTTTTTGCAGGGTGGATCGTATTTCGTCAAGGTGTTCCGCGCACGTCAAAAGCAGGAATTGGCCTTGTTCCCAGGCGTTATAAATCGCGGCGGGATAACCAGCCGGGGCGATGAGCGCTGACACCAGGATGTTGGTATCGAGCACTACGCGCATTTAAGCCCTGGCGCGCTTCTTCTTGGGGCGGCGTTCGGCGCGCACTTCGCGAACTGCATCGTCAACCAGTGCTTGCAAGCCGTGGACATCGGCATTGGCGTTGCGTGCCTTGATATCGCGCACCGTGCGGCTCAAAATGCGCCAACGTACGGCCTCTTCAATGAACTTGGAGAGATCGCCTTTTTTCATTCCTCGCGCACCAAGATAAGTGCGCAAGGTGAGGTCGGTTTCCCTCGAGACTTTTATAGTCCAACGTACGGCTTCCATCTGGCACCTATACGCTTAGGCAGATAAGCGCTTATGCTTCTATTCTACCGAAAAACGAGCGATTAAGTGCTGTGACTTCGGTGCGCGTCAAGAAGGGCTGGATAACGTCCGGACAGTCAAAACCCGCACCCTGAAAATCACAGGGATGCGGCACCCAAGACCCATCCCGGCGCTTTGGGGGTGCTCCACCCGCCCCTCGACTAATAGAAATCCAGAAGCCCGCTTCGAATTTCGAAGCGGGCTTTTTGTTCGAGTCCTTGTACGAAGGGATTGCCCACCCGTCTTGCGTTAATGTACCGTAGATGGTACTCTCCTAGAGTGAGTGAGAAGCCCGAAGCTCCCACCGATTCCGAAAACCAAGGTAAGAGGGTTCCAGCAATCTTCTACCGCACCGAGGCGGGGGGCGAGCCCCTCCGGGAATGGCTGAAGGGACTTTCGCCGGAGGACCGGAGGCACATCGGAGAAGACATCAAAACGGTGGAGTTCGGTTGGCCTGTCGGGATGCCGGTCTGTAAGCCGCTGGGTGACGGCGTGTACGAGGTGCGGACGAGCCTAGCTCACCACCGAATTGCGCGCGTGCTCTTCTACATCGACAAGAAGCGCCGAATGGTCCTGCTTCACGGATTCATCAAGAAGACGCAGAAAACGCCGGACGAGGATTTGGAGCTAGCGCGGCGCAACAAGAATAAGCATCGATTGGGACTGAAATGATGGGACTGAAATGAAGAGGATGGCCATGAACGCACGAAAACATCGGAAGAAAATGGACCACAGTGGGTCAACCTTCGATAGCTTCCTAGAACAGGAAGGGATTCGGGAGGAAGTTGAGGCCGTGGCGATCAAGCGGGTGCTGGCTTGGCAACTGGAACAGGCCATGCGGAAGCAGCAAAAGACGAAGCAGGCAATGGCCAGACAACTTCATACGAGCCGGTCACAGCTGGATCGCCTGCTTGACCCTCGGAATGTCTCAGTGACGCTCGAGACGATCACGCGGGCAGCGAGAGCGCTTGGCAAGCGCGTAATCATTCGCGTGGCAGATGTAAAAGCTAAACGAGCATAGTACGGGCCTGGCCAGGGACGCGAGGCGAGCTTACAAAGAGAAAAGCAAGACCCAGCCTCAAAAAAACGAGGCTGGGGCACCCGCATGCGGCGCCGCTTTATGTACAAAAGCGTTGCCCACCCGCCTATTGATGAGAACGGAGACCTCGAACATGAAGCCTGATGAACCCAGCCGCACAGCGCTGATGGTTGCCCGACAACGAGCTGCTCATCAGGTGCTCGATCATGGCGCAATCCTCGATGACCCGTTTGCCATGAAGATTCTGCGTGAAGACGAAAAGGGCGTGCCTCCCTTCGCGAACGAACATCCCCTGGCCAGCATCGGACGTCTGCTCACCGCCGCGCGAAGCCGAATTGCGGAAGATGCTTTGGCCAGAGCTGTCGAAAGAGGGATTCGGCAGATCGTCATCCTTGGCGCCGGACTCGACACTTTCGCTCTCCGGAATCCACATGGCGCACGACAGATCCGTATCTATGAGGTGGACCATCCCGCGACGCAGGCATGGAAAAGCCAGCGCTTGGCGGAAGCGCGAATCGCACTTCCGCCCTGCCTTATTCTCGTGCCGGTCGATTTCGAGCGGGACGATGTGGGAGAGCTGCTCGCCGCCGCAGGCTTGCAGCAGAACTCGGCCGCGTTTTTCACTTGGCTCGGGGTGGTGCCCTATCTGACACAGGACGCTCTTGGCCGCACTCTGGACTACATGTCGTCCGTCCAGAACTCCGAGGTGGTGTTCGACTACATGGAGCCTCCCGAAGCCTTCTCCGAAGAGCTACGGCAAATAGAAAAGGAGCGGGCCGAACGGCTTGAGAAAATGGGTGAACGTACGGAGAGCCGTTTCGACCCGGCCGGCATTGCGGCGATTCTTCGCGCGCACGGATTTAGTGCCATCGAAGACATCAATTACCAGGAGATCGCATCCAGGTTCGGCCGCGCCGTTCAAGGGCTTGCGCCCGGACACGCCGGCGTTCATGTTGTCCACGCCAAACATTAATTGAAGGCGGTCATCTATTGCGGTATAGGGCGACTAAAACCCGCACGCTTCGCAAAAACCGCGAAGCATGCGGCACTCCCCTCTACCTACAAAAGGGTTGCCCACCTCTGAACTAAAAAAAAGTCAAAGACCCCACTCGCAAAAACCGCGAATGGGGCACTCGGCTGGTGGTGGTCAAGTGCAAAGGTGGGGTGAGGTTGAGGAACTGCCGCTCCGCCGCAAACGATACTCCTCTTGAGATCATGCTGATGTTGTGAGATAGTGTTTGTGTGGGCGGGAACTGCGTAGCGGGTCCTGCCCAGTTTTATTTTGGAAGAACTACTAGACCCATTCCTTCCGTTGCACCCTGCGAATCACACCTAAGCTTTCGTTCGACGGCGTGGTAGAAGTCCCCCTGGTTGCTGTATTTGGGGTATGTGCTTCTGCCAATTGCGTGTCGCCCGATGGGAGTTGCACAAACGTCCGCAAGTTGCAGTCCGGTGATATTCTCGTGTTTGTCGCGAATAGAGAAGCCGTGTATCCGCTTTTGAACCTTCATCGGTGAAACATAGTGCGTTCCTCTAATTTTGAGATCCAAGAAGGCGAGTTCCAGAGCGTTGTTCAGGGTCACATCTCTGCCTTCAGCGATGACCGAACCGCCAGCAGAACCGCACTCGAAAATGAAACGCTCGATGAGGATCGACAAGGAAAGCATATATGGATCGACGGCATATAACCCATATTTCCTAAGGTGTTCCTGTTTTCGGATAACGCAGGCGACGATCTTGAAATCGAGCGTCCCGATAAGCGCGTGGAGCTCACCGAAGAACCGCAGCCTAAAGTCGTGCGTCGCCATGGCTTCATACCCTGCTTGATTTCTAGTGAAATCGACGGTGTGCAGTATGATTTCCCGGCGGCCGAAAAGTTGATCTTTGAAGTGGTTCAGAGCGTGCGTTGCCGCTCCGTTGTGATAATTCTCGTCGATGATTACACCGCACAGCACGAAGACGGGATATTGCGGATCGATTTTTGTGAGGCTGTGGTCGCCAGACTCGTCCAAGAATAAAATTAGCCCCATTTTCTCGCTCCAAGCTTGGTCGCAATTCTAGCGCGGGTTGAGGGTTGGCCGCCTGCCCGTTTCAATTACAAAATATCCATTGCAAAATTCCCAGGATCTGCTAAGCTTACCGGGTAGCGAATTGCGCTCAGCGTAATTCGCTTTTTTCTTTTGCGGGCGGCTTGGCGTGCGTTCGCTTCGAGTTTCATCCTGCTTAAAACATAACTTTGGACCTGCCGGCCATTTCTAGGGGCGCAGCTTTGTCCTGTTTAGCTTGAGCCCGAGGGGGCGCGAGGGCGGGATTGCTGCGCCTTTTTTCTTTTTGTGCCATTGCACCCACTTACGCTCTGACTCGGGAGTGCGGCGGCTTGATGGCGCTCTTTCTCCTATCTTTTCAACTTCGATTTTTTCGCTCCGATCTTTTCGCGAATATTGACGAGCTGTAGCGCAGCAAGCTGCGCCACTACAAGAGAGAGGCTGAGCAGGTCCGAACTTTTCGCTTCGAACTTTCACTTCGATCTTTTTGCTTCGAGCTTTTCACTTCGATACAAGGACACGACTATGAAAAACAAAACACCCAACGCGGCGCACGTCTGGAAGCAAATGGAAGACTCGCTTGTGCCGCGGCTGCACCTCTCGGTGCTCGACCGCTCCGTCTATTCTTATCTGCTGCGGCACAGCCGCCTTGAAGGAAGAGCGCGCTTGCGCTTTTCTATTGTGTGGCTGGCGCGCGGCATCCGTCTCACTGGCGGACCGACTCGCGAAGCCGTGCGCCGTCTCATCGCTGTAGGCGCTTTGCGCCTTATCGAGCGCAACCGAACCGGCCATCTCATTGAGGTCCTGTTGCCGGAGGAGATTCGCACGGCGCGCCCCCGCCGCTCGCGGTCGCGCTACTCTGTGTGCCTGCCGCCTAACTCTCCCATCGGTAATTCGCCCATCGGTAATTCGCCCATCGGCCGGAGACAACCGAAGCTCGACATCGAGGGCATCGACTTCCTGCAAACCAGGGCGCTGCGCCAAACCATTCACACTCGCGAGCGCGGACGGTGCTTTTACTGCCTGCGCCGGCTGACGCAGGCTGAGAAGTGCCTCGATCACGTCGTGTCGCGGGCGCGTTCTGGAACGAACTCCTATCGCAACCTCGTGTCTTCGTGCGTGCAGTGCAACTCGCAGAAGGGGGAGAGGCCGGTGGGCGATCTGCTTCGCTGGCTCTATCGCGAGCGCACATTGACCGCCGTCGAACTCAAGGCGCGGCTGCGCACGCTGGATGCGCTAGCTGCGGGCAAGATGCCACCTCCTATGACATGGGCGTGTAAGCGCGCGCTGCAGTCGTATATGCACGGCCAACGTAACAACGGCGGATACTCTCGCTACCCCGGCCAGCAACCGGCCGCGAACCCGTTTCCGCGGAAAGGCCGCCCGCCAGGGTCGCATCGCGTGCGGTTACCTTCGGAAACACAGGGTCTACGTTGAGGAACAACGTTGCGGCTGAGTTGGCGGTCGGGGGAAAAGCGGCGTCGAGCCGCCGCACTCCAAAGCCGAATCACTCGCCCTTGGGCTCCCAAAGCTCGATGCGATTGCCCTCCGAGTCCATCACATGCGCAAACCTGCCGTTGGATTCGTCGTCGATCTTGTCGCCGACCTGTATGCCCTCTTGCTTGAGCTGCGCCAGCAATTGCTCGAGATTCGCGACGCGAAAATTCATCATGAACGAAGCGGTGCTGGGAGCGAAGTATTTTGTCGTGGCTGGGAAAATCGAAAATGCTGTGGCACCCATGGTCTCGGGATGGTCCTTCTCGCGCCAATGAAACGAATAGAATTGCGGCGCGTGTTCACTTTTTCCTGCGGCCACGAGCGCGATTCCCAGGTGGGTGCGATACCAGTCGGCCAGCTTCGCCGGGTTCTCCGCTTTGACGAAGAATCCCCCCAGACCTGTAACCCTGGCGGCGTCTTTTGCCTCGCTCGATCCTCGCGCCGATTGCAAAACCATTCCTAGAGCGAAACTTAGAACAATTGCGCAAGGCATCCGTAGTCCGAATTTCATAAGTCCTCCTCGAGTAGCAGAAGCGTCCCGTGTTTCCCCTGGTTCCATAGTCTAAACCGTATAGTTCAAACGAAGGCAAAAGCGCACAGACTGAAGTCTGTGCCACTTAGGAGGCAGTGGTGGCTGTGGCCGGGAAATGCTGGTCGAGCCAGGCGCGCCACTGAGGTTGATCGCGGGTCACTACTGCTTCGGAGGTCGGCCCGAAGAGGTAGAAGTTGACGGAGGCGATGGCGGAACCGCCGGCGGACATGGCATAGAGCATGGCGACGCCGGGGGCGGGCTGGTCGAGGTGCAGGAGCAGTTGATTGTAGCTCGGGTGGCCGGCGAGGAACACGGTGCCGGAGACGGGAGGTACGCCGGGGTGAGAGGCGCGATGCTCCCCTACTTTTGCGGCATTGAGGTTGAGCGCGGCGGCGAGGGTGTCCCAGGCTTGGTCAGTGGGCGTAGAGGTGAAGCTGAGTTCGTGGATCGCGTGGACCTGCTGGTCGCGGTAGTGTGTGAGGACCAGTTTGAGTATGGCGAAGAAGGTGGGCCAGCCGGATTCGGTACCGGTGAGTTGATTGTCCCAGTCGTCGGTGTCGGCGAACAGGCTTTGCACCACACGGACGATGCAGGTGCCGCCGGATTTTGCCTCGACGAACCACTCGAAGGCCATCGCGGGGGCTTCAGAGCCGAGTTCGCGGCTCTCCTTGGCGGAGTAATGCGGCGGATTCCAGGCGGTGATGGTGGCGTCGGAGTCCATGCCGGGGCCGAAGGTGAGCGACATTTTGCCGCCGACGCGTTCTTCCGTTTTTGCGGGCACGAACCACGAGGAGATTCCGTTGGAGGTATTGATGGCGCGCCAGACTTCTTCGGGCGTGCCGGGAACCTCCACTTCGACCTGGATGGAACGGCGCCCGTTGGGTTCTTTTTTGATTGGCATTGCTGCTCCTTATTTAGTTCGATTCTGAAAAAATTGCGCCGGCCGACGGGCGAGAACTTCTTTGTGAGCCAGAAGAGCCCGCTTCGGAAAGCGGCCTCTACCGGTTCGCCGTGGGGACGCGGCGGCTACATCTTGGGCTCCTGGAGTTGGGAATTCGGCGCTGGCGAACTTTTCGGGAGAGGGTGCGCGACGGCGATCAGACGGTGCGGGCGGCCCTCGGGCGCGGATTCGTCGTGGTAGCGCGAAATAAGCAGAGCGACGGCGGCGGTGAATTCCTGAGTGAAAGCGGCGCGGTCGGTGGCGGAACGAAAACGGATGATTGTGTCGACGGAGAGCGTCGGAAGGCGCTTGTCGAGTTCGGCAGAGCGACGAAGCAGATCGCCGACTTCGCGCACGATGCGCGCAGCGAGCGCGACCAAGTAGCTGGCGGAGAGGCGATCAGTCCCGCGGGCGTCGGGGTCGGCACCGACCGGGCCCATCGCGGCTGGCGAAACCATGTAAGAAGATGCGGTGGCGACGAACAGGCTTTCAGTGAGGCCGCCCCACTGGCGTTTTTCGGCGATGCGCACGAGTCCGTGAGATTCAAGGGCGCGAAGATGGTAGCTGAGTTTTTGGCGGGGAATTTTGAGGCGGGCGGAAAGCATGGCAGCAGAGGCGGGCTCGGAGAGTTCAGAGAGGATGCGCGAGCGAACTGGGTCGAGGGCCACGGTGGCGGCGGCGGGATCGTGGATGACTTCGACGGGAAGCATGGTGGTGAAGAGATTGAAGCATTGACAATATTTATTGTCAAGAGGGATTTATGGCGATGGATTGGGGAAGGGGGCGAGTGGCTGAGCGAGTTTACGGTGTACGGTACAAATTTGTGGGTGGCAGGGTCGCAGCCACACTCCTATACTCGGTCGATAAATGCCCGAGCGAAACGTGGGCTGGGTTGGCGACGTTATCCTCTCCAGAGCAGCGCACGACGGATGATCGCTAAGGAGGAGGCTCTATGGAAAGTGGGGGGCAGCATTTCAGGTTTGCCGCGCGTCAGCTTTGGCGGAGTCCCGGGTTTACGCTGACCGTGATCATTACCTTGGCGCTTTCCATCGGCGCGAACACAGCCATCTTCTCTCTGGTGAATGCGCTGATGCTGAAGAGCCTGCCGTATACGCATCCGGAGCGGATGGGCACAATTTACACGCGAATCAGCGGCGCGAGAGCATCCGATGAGCGGCACGGCCTGAATGGTGAGCAGTGGGAGCTGTTGCGCGACAATGTTCCGGCGCTCGTTTCGGCTGTTTCCGGAGGCACCTCCGGGGTGAATCTTCAGACGACCTCGCACGTAGAGTATGTCCACGAAGGGCGCATCTCCGCGCACTATCTCGACGTGCTGGCTCTGCAACCTTTGCTCGGGCGCAATTTTTCCGAGGATGAGGACCGTCCGCACGGGCCGAAGGCCGCGATTCTCAGCTACAGCGTGTGGCGCAACGTGTTCGAGGCGAACCCGAGCATCCTAGGGCGAGCGATTCTGCTGAAGGGCGAGCCGTATACGGTTGTCGGAGTGCTTCCCCAGGGTGCGACGACTCCCGCGAACGCCGACCTCTACACGCCGCTCCAGCCCAGCCGCGACGGCGAAGGTGGAGGAACCAATTTTGAGGGCATCACCCGGCTGCGCGATGGCGCAACGTGGCAGGCGGCAGATGACCAGATCAACCGTGCCTGGTCCCTCCGTCCCAAGCCCTATGAATCGGTCAACTACCCTGGCGCGCATGTGACCTATCACTCCGAGCCGCTTCAGAAAGGCGAGACCGACTCGCTGCGCCCGCAGGTGCTGGCGCTGATGTTGGCCGCCGGCTTCATCTTGCTGATTGCTTGCGCCAATCTGGCCGGGTTGACGCTGGTGCGGATGCTGCGGCGCACTTCGGAAGTGGCTACGCGGCTGGCGCTGGGCGCATCGCCTTGGCAGATCCAGAAGCAGTTCTGGATCGAAAATCTCCTGCTGGCTCTTGCGGGGGGAGCGATTGGTATAGCGGTTGGCTTTTTTGCTTTGCGGTCTCTTTTGCTGCTGTTGCCTGAGCATTTTCTTCCTGTCGCGAGCGTTCCACTCGACGGGCGGGTGATGGCCTTTACATTTGTTGCCTCGCTGATGACCAGCGTGCTGTTCGGCATGCTCCCGGCGCTGGCCGCGAGGAGCGTGGACCTGCGCTCCTCGATGGCCAGCCGCGCTGCGAGCAAAGTTGGCAGCGTGCGCTTGCGTCAGACTTTGATCGCCGGCGAAATGGCGCTCACGGTTGTGTTGCTGGCTGCGTCTGGCCTGCTCATCCGTACGCTGATCCACTTAGAGACGCTGGCGCCTGGCTTCAATTCCAACGGCGTAATGGCGGCAAAGGCTTCGCTCGACGACGCGCGCTTTCACGACCCTGCGGCCTTCCGCAAGCTGTTGGATGAGAGCACGGCCGCTATGCGTCAGATCCCGGGCGTGCAGAATGCCGCGGTCGCGGTGAGCCTGCCCTACGAGCGCACTCTGAATGATCAGATCGTCCTCAGCGACGGCAAAGAAGCTGGGCGAGAGGATGCGACAGATGTGGTCTACGCCACGCCAGGATTTTTCGAGACACTGCACATGCCGCTGCTAACGGGGCGCACTTTTACAGGCGCTGATGGCCCAAGTGCACAGCACGTGGCCGTTGTGAACCAAGCCTTTGCCCGCAAGTTCTATGGGGGGACCTCCCCGGTGGGCCGCTACGTTAACAAAGACACGCTGATCATAGGCGAAGTAGCCGACGTCTCCGTTTCCTCCGGCCTTTACGAGGGCGCTCCGCTCATGGACGACCAGATCATGTACATTCCTGCCGCCCAACTGAATCCGCAATTCCTCTCGATCGTGCACGTTTGGTTTCAACCGGACTGGATTGTGCGGACTGCCGGCCCGGTGGAGGGATTGACGGCAGAGATGCAGCGCGCGCTGGCCAACGTTGATCCCAACCTTCCGTTCTCCGGCTTTTACAGCATGAAGGATTTGCTGGCGCGGACGCTTGCGACGCAGCGAATCGAAGTGGCGCTGTTGGGAGCGATGGCGGCTCTGGCGTTGTTGCTGGGCGCGGTCGGCATATTTGCGCTTGTCGCCAACATGGTCGCGCAGCGGACGCGGGAGATCGGCATCCGTATGGCTCTGGGCTCAACCGTCGGGCAGGCGATGGCGCATATTGGCCGCGCCGGCGCGGGCGCCTCTTTCGTGGGCCTTTTTGTGGGATTGGTCCTTTGCGGAGGAGCGTTGCGGGCGATGCGCAGCGTGCTTTATGGCGTAGACGTCTACGATGCTTCAACCATAGTCACCGTGGCGCTCACGCTGGTGTTGGTGACGCTGGTGGCCACGGCTCTGCCTACTTTGAAAATTGCGAGAATCGATCCGGCAGATACATTGCGCGAGGAATAGAAGAATCTCGCGCAACTAGCGGCAATCGCCTGACTAACTGGGCCTGGGGGTAAAGAGCGTGGCGGAAGATTCAGCGAGAGAGAATAGAAGGGACGCCTGGGGCGACGTGTTGAGCAAGTGGAACGATCCTTCGCGGATAGGTTGTGCAAGGAGGTAGCGCCGCTGGGTAAGTTGCTATCACTAGTTGACCTGCGGACAAGGGGCGCAGCATGCTGCGCCCCTACAAGCAACCGATGCGGGCCAGTTTGAAATCAGAGCGCGCGGAGGATGACCAGTGTCATGTCGTCGCTCTGGGGGGCGCCGGCGGCGAAGGCGTCCGCGGCTTTCATGATTTTGCTAATGGAATCTTTTGCAGGGAGGCCGTCGCAGCTCGCGACGGTTTCGAACAGGCGGGCTTCGCCCCATTCTTCGAGGTCCGGACTCATGGCTTCGCTGAAGCCGTCGGTATAGATGACGAGCAAATCGCCGGGTGACAGGGAGACTTCAGCCTGTTCGTAGGCGCATTTGGGAAGCAAGCCAACGACGGTGCCGCCGGCTTTGTCGAGGCGCTCCATTGCATGAGCTGTTTGGGGCGCGTGATCTGTGTGAGGGCGTCCGTTCGCGGAAGCGCGGAAAAGAATTGGCGGACAATGGCCGGCGTTCACGTAGCTGAGACGGCGAGTTGCGGGGTCGTACTGCGCGTAGAAGAGCGTGGCGTAGCGATCTTCGGTTGAAGCGTCGTAGAGCATGGCGTTGACGCGAGTGATCAGGCCAGCGATATCGTTACCGGCGCGCATGGCATCCGCACGCAGCGAGGCCTGGAGGCTGGCCATGGTGAGTGCCGCGGCAATGCCTTTGCCAGAGACGTCGCCGAGAGCGACACCGAGTTTGCCTTCGGGAAGAGCGAGAAAATCGTAGTAGTCGCCGCCGACACCGAGCGCGGTACGGCAGCAGCCGAAATAATCCAGCCCGGAAATTGCAGGAAGGTGTTGAGGGAAAAGTCGTTCCTGGACTTCGCGCGCGATCTCAATTTCGCGATTTAGTTTTTCGCGGTGTCCGATTTCCTCGGCGATGGCGCTGGTGAGTTCGGCGTTCGAAAGCGCCAGAGCCGTTTGCATGGCGACCGATTTGAGCAGGCGCACATCCGTGCTTGAGTAAGGGGCTTCGGAGCGTTTTTGGCCGAGACTGATGATGCCGAGAAGTTTTTGCTTCAGAGCAAGCGGAATCAGCAACTGCGGCCCGAGAGAAGCGAGTTTGCGCCGCTCTTCGTCGGGCACTTCCCGGGTGTTCACCCAGGAGTCTTCATCATCGAGGTAGACGCGCTCGGGTCCGGCTTCACGGATGAGCCGCTGCACCGTTCCGCCGGAGTCCGGAAGATCCGCGTCGAGCGCGTTGGGGTAGCCGATGGCGAATGCCGGGCGATACCAGGCGCCGTCATGGAGCAGAACGGCGACGCGCGGAATGTAGAGCGATTCCGAGATTCGTGTCGCGACTCGTTCGAGCAGAGGGCGCTTTTCGACGATGGAACGAACTTCTTCGCTGAGAGCTTCGAGAATTTGCTCCGCGTTATAAGCGTCACGGAAAAAGCGGCGGTCGATCCATTTGCGAACGAATTCGGCGC
Organism: Candidatus Acidiferrum sp.; assembly: GCA_036495665.1. GTDB lineage: Bacteria > Acidobacteriota > Terriglobia > Acidiferrales > UBA7541 > Acidiferrum. The sequence goes on from DASXMM010000119.1 coordinate 11,978, forward strand.
CTCTGCCCGACCAGATGATAACGACCACACCCAGGGCGATTAGCATGATCTTCTGCGGGCGGCTGCGGCCTGGAGCGAGGCTCAGGTTGATGGCTGTCCAGAGGATGACGGCGCCAAACACCACTTGAAGAACTCGAGCGCCCGCCGTTGCGAGCCCGTATTGAAGGCCCTGGCGGATGACGACGCGGACGTCCATCGCGCGATGCACGACAATCGCGTAAGCCAGTGTGACCGGAAAGAGAAGCATCAGGCCTAACGAAATCAGGACAAACCAAACAGGAAAAATTTCTTCAAAGCCGCCATGTCCGCCTCGAATGGCCTGGACGATGAAAAGGAAGCAGGCGGGGGTCATGCTGATGGTCGTTCCCCAGTAGAGCAAACGCAACCGGCGTTTGGCGTCCGGGGTAGTGGCCATGCCCCACTTCATGCCGATGCAAGCGAAAAAGCTGCTAGCGGCGGCGAAGCTCAAAAGGAAGGATAGCTTCGAGAGGCGCTCCCCCACCGCGGAAAGAGAGGCCACCGATGCAAAGTTCTCCAGTTCGCCCACACTGTTTATCACCGCTGCGAGGGCGTTGACGGCCAGCAGCGGAATCAAAATGCGCTTCACCCAATTCCAAAAATGCGCGTACTTGCCAGTGAACGGCTCCGGGAAGTAGATGCCGAAGAGCAGCATGAAAATGGGCCAGGTGGTGGCCAGACCAACGCGGTAAACCTGCCCCAGGACCCGAATACCGGGGCCCCAGCTTTCGTTTCCTACGGCGTAGAACACCGAAAAGAATTGCAATGTGAGAAAGAGGAGCCAGGCTGAAGGATCACGCGGGCGCACCGCGACAACCCAAGATCCCAGCAGGATGCAGAAAACGGGAACCACGAATTTCACGCAGAGGAGGAGGATCGCGGAGGGGACAAAGGTGGGAGAGCGCCGCTGTTCCAGTGGGACGGAGACGGTGTGCTCGGTCGATTGTCCCGGCGACGACAGGGTCGCGGTCAGGACGTCACCCGGCTTGGACTGGCGCATGGCCTCGCCGAAAACAGCGAGACCAGTGAGCGCACGCCCGTTCACGGAGATCAGGATGTCGTTATCCTTGACTCCAGCCTTCTTTGCGGCCGCGTTTACAAATGCAACGTGCGGCTGACCATGCGAATAGATCGGAAAGAATGGCCAGGCCACAGCCTGAATGTGCAGGTAATCGGGGAAGGAGTAGAGCGTCGCGCCAGTTTGATAGGCGCAGGCG
>DASXMM010000120.1:0-3265 GCA_036495665.1 Candidatus Acidiferrum sp.
GCCAGTCTCCAGCAGCAACATCAGCCGCGCCCGACGCGCATCATCGGCACGCCCGCTGCGGCTCGCCGCTCGCTGGCTGAGTTCCCTACGTTCCGCGTCCGTCAGGATGATCGTGTTCCCCATGAACACAATCATACTCCCCTTTCATCTGTTACAGTCCACTAGGTGCTCTGGACGTCTGTAGTTATCCGATAGTGTATATATCTATATTTATTAATAATTATCTAAAGAGGACTTGCTCTTGGTTTTTCCACAGGCGCGTAATTTTTTCAGCAAATCGTCTTGACAATATAGCGACTCCCCGTCGAGAATCTCGCTTGTTCGTCAGGGTGAAATCCTCAAGTCGGCAGGGCTTAGGGCCCTCATAATTTAAAGCAACGTTTGTTTGCGAAGACTTGACTCGTCTCAGTGTTTGTTGAGCTCATTCGTTTGGAAAAAAATCTTGCGGACTGTTCTTCCGAAAGCAGTTGCGGTTGCTTCGAAAAGGCCGCGCAGCCTGACAAGGATCGCATCCAATGCAGTTAAAGTTAGCGGGGAGAAGTGCGCGCCGTTCATATATTGGTAGTCGAAGATTACGAACGCTTCCGCAACTTCGTCTGCATGTTGCTGCAGCAGAGTGGTAACTTCCAAATTTTTCAGGCAGGGGATGGCCTAGAGGCTGTCCAAAAGTTTCGAGAGTTAAAGCCGGATTTGATTTTGCTTGATATTGGTCTGCCACGGCTCAATGGGTTGGATGTCGCCAGAAGGCTCGGCCCGGCCGCAAAAGCACTATTTCTCAGCCAGGAATCTTCATGGGACGTGGTGTGCGAGGCGCTTGGTGTTGGCGCAGGCTACGTTTACAAGCCCGATGTACATAGTGAACTTCTGCCCGCTATCAAAGCGGTTCTTGAAGGCAAACGGTACGTGAGCAGCAGCCTGGAGTCGCTCGAAAGGACACAGCCCCAAAATTCTTAAGCGATAGTATTCCCATTTCGCGGGTTGCAAGGAACAAACGAATCTGTCGATTCGAATCGAATAACTCTTCTTCCAGCGAACCGCCGGCAATTATGACCTATACATCCTTTAGAGATCTGCTCGAATGGGTATCGAAACCCACGCGAATTGCCTGTGGGGATCTAAGGGTGGTTGAAAAAATACTGCAGCTCTTGAGCTGCAATTCTGCCTAGGAGTCTATGGGATGCGTCAGGGAGTTGCTGGAGTGTAGCTTGGAGCGTGTGGGGTTAACTTTCGAAAAACAAATTCCTGCAACACGTTGGTCACCGCCGATGCGCCGATCCCTACTAGGGTATTCTCGATTGTCAGGACCATTTCGTTCCGATCGGATGGATAGTACAGATTCGAGATTCCAGCCGAGGCCAAGCCACCAACGATTGCGGAGTAATTTGCTTGCCAGCGGCCGTCGTCATTTTTGCAGATTACGGAGCGCGTGAGCGCATAAAGGAAGCGAGAACGCACCGTCCCGGCTCCTTTATAGAAATAGCGTGGATCTTGTCTAAAGACCGAAGGGAGTATGGCGGCACCTAAGAAAGTTCCTGTGACCGCATCGGCATAGTTGACAGCGAAACGCTTGGCATAGCCCTCCGCGCCTTGTCCATATCCCGGGAACGAATTCTTCGCCTGTTCCATCCCCGCAGTACCCGCCGTCACCATAAAGTTGACGGGATCAGTTGTCGCCTTCCATGCAAGCTTGAATTTTTGCTTTGTGGTGAGTGGCGGTGCAGCGGGATCGTAGGTGACATAGAAATTTGGAAGGGCGCCCAGAAGACGTTGCTTTACCTGGTCGCTAAGCTCCGCCTCCGCGATTTCGGCCCGGGACATCGAGACGCTCACATTTGTCGAACTCGCAGCGACAACCAGGGTAATCGGCGGAACGGCATGTTCCTCGCCCCAGCGCAGAGTTCCAGAATATGTCTGCGTTGCAAACCCTCTGAACATGACCGTCAATTCGAATGGTCCGGCGATGACATTGTCAAAAGAGAATTCCCCCGCGCGGTTGGAGACCAGTCCCTGATCAGGTTGTCCTTCCCCCGAGAGCTTGATGTGGGCTCCCTCGATGAGAGCTCCTGTCTCATCCAAAATCGTTCCGCTTATTGTCCCTGTCAGTTCCAGGCCCTCTAGTTGTTCGCTGGCGGGGGTTGCCGTTCCCGATGACTTGGGCCAGCCGGACTCCGATGCTGTCGAAGGAAACTTTCGAAAGTGAGCTTGTGCTGAGTATTCTGAAAACGGCATGAGGCCCAGGGTCAGTGAAAGTAACCCGGCGAGACGGCGCAGCCCCTGAAACCCTTTACAGCCTACATACCCACCGTGGAAGCATTTTTCGAGATCTTTCATCGCCGCAACGAACGTAGGAGTTTGCGATCAGCTCGATCACTTGCCTTACGCTAGCTTTCCGGGAGTGCAATCAGCAACTGTACGAACTGACAGTGCCGCGACGAATCGAGGTGGCCTATTTTGCCTCGATCAAGACCTAGTGGGGTTGCGTCAGCCGTTCGCAGGTGCAGATTCGCCCGCCAGACCTACGCTGACAAATCGCTTGCCCTGAACTATGGCTGCGAGCGTCGGTAACAAATCGCTTCGGGTCCGCTGCTTGAAAATGTAACCGGTCGCGCCCAAGTTGAAGGCTTCTCGCATCACGTCAGCATCGGCCTCTTCAGTGAGAAACACGATCTTCGACGTCGGCAGCAGTTCGCGGATGCGTCGAGCCGCCTCCAGACCATTAAGCTTGGGAAGCCCAATGTCCATCAAGATCAAGTCCGGTGAGAGCTGCTTTGCTTTCTCTAAAGCCTCTAATCCATCTGCGGCTTCGCAGATTACCTGAAAATGAATATTGTCCGCCAGCAATAAAGTGACGAAACTGCGATAGGGCTCGAAGTCTTCTACCAGTAGAATGCGAATCATTGACGCTGCCAGAACAACCCCTCATGTGTGAACCCACTCCTCCGAAGATAGTTGCAACTAAAATGCCATCAATGATTAGGCGGCACTTACTTCCTCCCGAAACATGCTTTTATCCTTTGCCAAAGTTCGGGGATTAGCCGGAGGGTCGGTTGTAGTCTTGACGGGCGGAGGCCGAGCCAAGCTAAATGTGGTGTAACAATTGCTAAAGGTTTTGGACGTCTATTCGAAACAACCAATCAAGGTGGGATGGCTCAATACGGTAGACTTAGGGCGTGGTCCGCTCGGGCTCCCGCAGACTGAACTGAAGGGCCGGCACGTGTGAGGGCGCGATACCCTACACGGTCGCGTAAGGCTCGTCATTACTGTC
>DASXMM010000121.1:0-31841 GCA_036495665.1 Candidatus Acidiferrum sp.
CGCAGCAGAGAGTGTCGCGAGTTTCTCCAGCGGCTGGGGTTCGGCAGACTGGCCTGCGCCTCCAACAACCGCCCTTATATCGTACCCATCTATTTTGTCTGCGACCGCGAGCGCCTGTACTGCTTTTCGACGCTAGGACAGAAGATTCTCTGGATGCGAGAGAAATCCCCTGGTTTGCGTACAGACCGACGAAATCCGAGGCCACGACGATTGGATGAGCGTTATCGTGCTGGGGCGTTACGTAGAAATCCCTAATACCGCCGACAATAGTAAGAGCCGGGAATACGTGCGGTCCTTGCTCCAAAAGAGATCACTGTGGTGGCAGAGTGGCTATACCATCTCTCAGATTCGTCGCCAGCCCAGACCACCGGTTCCGGTTTTTTACTGCATCCTTATCGAGAAGCTGAATGGCACTCGCGCGTCCCCCGACACCTCGGAGCCGTTGAAACGACGCGCACGTTTGACCCCTTCCGGTTGAGGTCGCCACCACCAGAAGCCTACAGAATCTCGAACGTTTAAGACGCTGCTGTTTCGAAGAGAGTGGTTTCGACGGGGTTACAACGACGTCTCTCGGAATCGACATTCCCGAGGAGTCATCGCGTCCGACAACGGACATGAGAAAGAACGCTAGTTATCGGACCTGGTGCCCTTCGGATTTTCGCGTGATGTAAATCGCTGATTCTAAAAGAGTGGTCGGGGCGAAAGGATTTGAACCTTCGACCTCCTGGTCCCGAACCAGTGGATAAAATCACATAAGTCGCTGTCCTGGCGTCACTTAGTGGTTTTCGGGCCGCTCTCTGATGGACAAGTCGAGACAAGTCAAAGCCGGACGCCGACGAACAATTGTATTGATTCGAGATGGGCACTGAGCTCGCGACCCTTCGGTTAACCATTCGATTTCAAAACCATCAGTCGTTGTTTAGCCGCCGCTCCAACTTGAGGACTACGCATGCTTCGGTGCGCCCTGCATTTCTTGTCTGCCCGTCGAACAGATCACTTCGTCCCACTCCTGCAACCTCCCTTTTCACCACACCCTTCTCCAACAATCCTCTTTCAAGCACAGGCCGTCATCGGTTGTGCGCCGTCGGACAGCCTCGCAATACCTTCACACCGCTTCTTCCCAAAATTGAATCTCCATAAGGCCCGCGTCCGCCGCAAACACGGGCGGCTACCTCCAAACGGCTTTATCGAACGCGCGCGGAGATCCCTGCCTGCGTTTACGACTCCGCCAGAGCGCGCGTCCGATAAAGCACTACCGTTATCCGGGATCAATCGGGCAAAGCTCAGGCGCTTTGTCGTCCGTACGAACATCCTTCTTAAAAAGTCGCCAGAGCAGAGGCCGATCGCGCATTCCCCGATACGCAAATGGACGAAGCATTTCTGTGTTGTAGAGAATGTACGAGAACCTCCTAGCAATCAGTGCGGTGTCGTTCGCCTGAGGATGGCGGACCGCAACTGTCTAAATTGGTTGTTGGTAAAGTTTAGCGTCAGACCCTACGAGATGCGCTGCAAGTCATCGTGAGACCATTCCGCGCGCATGATGCCGGCTTCGGAATGGCCCGGCCCAATCAGAACATGCGCAACCTCGTGTGCGATGACGTGTCCCAAGATCATATCGGCTCGATAGCCGTTTGTCGCCAGCTCATCGACCCGATGGTAAAAAAACGGTCAGTTCGCACGCAGGCTCGTTCTCTGGGCACAACTGGGCGAAGCCCAAGGGTTCGCGGGAGACGAGCAACTTCATCGCCATGTTGCGGGTGAGGATCCTCACAACGAGATCGGCGGTTCCCATGGCCGATTGACAAGCGGGATATGCCTGGAGGTCCGCTGGTGACAAAGCACAACCCTCCCAGAGTAGCTCGATGCCAACACTCTCGAAGATTGCCGAAGCCACTTTCTCGGAGCGAGCCAACGCTTTGGGATCGATTTGGGCGTAGTTGTAGACGCGAAGCGTCAGCTTTGTGTCTGGCGTTCGATCTGGGTGACCGACGACCCCTGCCCTCGCTCCCACGGGTGGAGAGAGGCGAGCCGGTGGCGGTTGCGCCAGGGTGGCGCCAACGGACGGAGTGAAGCCGACCACGGAGATGAGTGCCAAGTTCCGGCAGAACTTCCCGAGCGTGTTTCTTCTTGGGACCTTGCTCCACATTTGGTTCGGCGCCGCAGGCGCAGGCTACGCCGAAACTCGGTTTTGCCTTGAGGTTCGTTTCTCTCTAAGAGCTGATTGCAGGCCGCCCTCCTCCACTTTCTCCCGTGGTCAGGGCGACATTGGTCTAAGCAGGCGAGTGGCTCAATGCGATGGAGTTCATATGAACCTCATTTCCAGGTCATCGACAGATCAGGCTTGTTTTCAATCAGTTGTGCGGCGATTGGGAAGACATGAGCCGCACCCGGGCTGGGAGTGACCAGCTACTTTGAGCTGCCGACGTCTAATCTCGTTGAACGATGGAACTTGATTGCGATTGGAACGTAGAATACGGTGAGACTCCGAGGTTGGCATGCAGGCATCCCCACGGTCCCCGGTTGCGGTTCACTTCCTAGACTTTCGTCTTGATCTTCGTGCCGCTGAGCTACACCGGGAAGGTGCCAAGCCTGTTCGGCTGCCGGAGCAGCCGTTTCGGATTCTGAAGAGGCTGCTTGAGCATGCCGGCCAAGTGGTGACGCGCGAAGAGATTCGGCAGTATCTTTGGCCTAACGACACTGTCGTGGAGTACGAGCACAGCATCAGTGCCGCGGTGAACCGTCTGCGACAAGCGATGGGCGATTCCGCGGAGAACCCGCAGTTTATCGAAACGCTGGCACGCCGGGGTTCGCACGTTTCATCTTTACGGCTATGCGTTTCCTCTCAACGCCAGAAAAAAAGTTCAGAGTATTGCCCTGCCATCAAATCCCAACGTCATCGTGTTCGGCTTAACCCTGCTTCGTGGAACGGGCGGCCGCGGAGGTGTGTCCGGCCGATGAACACATCGGAGTCCACCAGAGTACGGCCATTTGAGGTTCACCCTTTGAAGGCCGTCCGCTAAATAGCGATCTGATTTTGTTTCGCAATTCGGACGACTCGCGCTTGTCGGATTGTGCGAATTATTTTGAGTTGGTAAGATTCCGGCGGAAGTTGCAGCAAAGTGCAGTATGTCGCCATGCCGTCCAAAGCGATCCCGTCCAAAAAAGATGCTCAGTACACCCAACTCAAGACGCTTACTGTTGTGGGCTTTGATTCTGCTTTCAGCCGCGATTGTTGACCACCCTCGGCTGACGCTGTTCGCGCAAAACAAGACTCCGGTTCAACTCAATCTACAAGTCATCGTGGTGGATTCTCCTGATGAAGCGCGGCACATTCTGGAGCGGCTTCGCGGCGGCGAAGATTTTGCTGCAATCGCGAAAAAAGAATCCATAGAACCGAGTGCAGCGCAGGGTGGATACGTCGGTCCGGTCGATCCAGCGACGATGCGGCCGGAACTGAGAGGTGCATTGAAGGGGCTCAAAGCTGGGCAAATGACGGAAGTCGTCGCTGTTCCGTCAGGCTACGTTATCTTGAAAGTGCTGCCGGACAGCCAGCCGGTGGCGGGCCAGGGAATGGGGCCGGGGCAAGGGAGCGATCCACAACTGGCAGGAAAGGGCGTGATTCGTTATCCAGCGGACGTGGCTGGGCAGGTTATCGCAGACATGCTTTTCCAGAAATTTCCGAAGCCGGCCGGCTGGGAGCAGGATTTAGCGGCAATCTGCAACGCGCGGAAACAGTCGCTCGCGGAAGGAATTGCGCGGCTCGAAGAATTGTTTAAACCGGGGAATACCTCACGGCTGTCGGCGATGACTCCGTTCGATGTGGTGCAGTCACACTACGCGCTAGCTCAGCTCCAAGCTTACCAAGGCAACATGAACGACGCCGTGGAGCAATGGGAAGCGGCTTACAAAATTGCAGTCTCTGAGATTGCGGCTGGCGTGCCGCAGTTGACCGAAGTGCTTGGCGTTGCCTACCTTCATAAATCAGAAATGGAGAACGATATCTATCGCCATCCTGGAGAGCGATGTTTGTTTCCGCCGCGACTGGTCAGCCCGTACCGCATCACAGCGGACTCTGAAAAGGCGATTCATTTTTTCTTGAAATATCTTGCGATGAAACCCGATAGACCCGATCAGCTTCAGGTCAAATGGCTGTTGAACCTCGCGTACATGACGCTTGGTAAATATCCTGCCGGAGTTCCCCCGGAATATCTGATTGCTCCCTCTACATTCGAATCGAAGCAATCCATCGGCCGCTTCGTCGACGTAGCGCCCGCCGCGGGGCTTGATTTCGTATCGGCGGCCAACGGCGTGATTGCCGACGATTTCACGGACACCGGTTTGCTGGATGTCGCGACTTCCAGCTATGACGTATGCACTCCGATGCATTATTTTCGCAACAACGGGGACGGAACGTTTACAGATCGCGCCGCCCAAGCCGGGCTAAGCGATCAGCTAGGAGGACTGAATATGATCCAGGCGGATTACAACAACGACGGCTGCACGGACATTCTCGTGCTGCGCGGCGCATGGGAGTTTCCAATGCGCAAATCTTTGCTGCGCAACAATTGCGACGGAACTTTCACGGACGTAACGCGAGAGGCCGGGCTTGCAGAACCCGCCACACGCACGCAAACGGCCGTATGGGCCGACATCGACAATGACGGCTATCTCGATTTGTTCGTCGGAAATGAAAATGGTCCAAGCCAGCTTTTTCGCAATAAGGGTGATGGCACTTTCGAGGATATTTCGTATGCCGCTGGCGTGGACAAAATCGCCTTCACCAAGGGTGTCGTAGCGGCTGACTACGACAACGATGGCTACGTAGATTTTTACGTTTCCAACCTCTACGGCGGAAATTTCCTCTATCACAACAACCACGATCGCACGTTTACCGAGGTCTCTGAGAAGGCCGGCGTCCACCAGCCGCAGTCGCAAAGTTTCGCGACCTGGTTCTTTGACTACGACAACGACGGCTGGCCGGACATTTTCGTGACTTCCTACTTCTTTTCCGAGGATGAAACGCTGCGCAGCTATCTCGGTCTTCCGCTCAATGGCGAGACATTGAAGCTTTACAAAAACATGAAAAATGGAACATTCAAAGACGTAACCGCGGAAGTTGGGCTCGATAAAATCAATATGCCCATGGGCGCAAATTTCGGCGATGTGGACGACGATGGTTTTCTGGACATTTTTCTCGCTACCGGCGGGCCTGAGTACGGCGCGCTCGTTCCAAAAATGCTTCTTCACAATGACGGAGGGAAAGCTTTCGTGGACATAACGGCTTCCTCTGGAACTGGCGACCTTCACAAAGGGCACGGCGTCGCTTTCGCCGACCTGGGCAATCGTGGCCACGATGACATTCTCGTTTCCATCGGCGGGGCGACGCCCGGGGACGCCCACGCGTTTCGCGTTTTCGAAAATCCGGGCAACACGAACGATTGGTTGAGCATCAAGCTTGTCGGAGTGAAGAGCAACCGTTCTGCCATCGGCGCGCGCATTAAAGTCAGGGTGGAAAATGAAGGGCGCGCGGCGCGCTCGATTTATCGAACCGTTGGAAGCGGAGGATCCTTTGGTGCCTCGCCGCTTCAGCAACACGTCGGCTTGGGGAAGTCCGCTAAGATCACCAACATCGAGATATGGTGGCCGGCGAGCGGCACGCGGCAGAATTTCTCCAGTGCCGAGCCGAATCAATTTATCGAAATCAGGGAATTCGCCAAGGACTACACTAAACTCAGCCGAAAATCGTTCCACCTGGGCGCTGTGAAATCCGATGTGGCAAAAACGAACTAATCTTCAGGCGCAGAAGCCAGATAATACCATGCAACTACAATCTAATGAACAAGACAGTCTCCGCCCAGCGGTTGGGCTAGAAACTCGTTGCATTCTGCGGCGCAGTGACGCCCTGTTGGAGCGTTAGGGTCATGGCAAACACCACGACATTTCGGTTGTCCGGCAGCGTGATACTGCTCACCACTCTGGTGCTATCGAGATCAAAAGAATAACCATAGATATGAAACCTGCTGTCGTCCTTTGAGCCATCGCCCGCAAGCCGATAGTTCATGGTCACTGCCGTAGATTCGCCGCTGAGATTCTCTGGCATAAACCAATCGCTGAGGCTCTGAGTGAAAGACGAGGAAGTGGCATCAGAATACGTGACGGTGAAATCCTGCGATTCTTGACTGCCTTCCACGCCGGCAGCGAGCATCTTTAGAGCGGCAAATTTGCCAACAGGCAGATTCACCGTCTTGCTCGTCACCACGTCAGGAGCGTTGGCTGGGCCGAGCTTAAACAAAACGCCGTCCCATACCTGTGTAGCACCAAGAAGTTGCTCCGAAAGCGCGAACCCTCCGCCGTCCAGACTGGAAGCGGCAGCGAACGAAGAATCGTCATCATAGATCCCGGTTGCGTTGTATGCCGAAGAGAGATCGGCAGCCACGGTTCCTGTTTTTACCGCCGTTACGTTTAGAACGAACGTGACAGCATGTGTCAGGTTACCCGACGTGCCCGTGATGCTTACTGCGGAACCCGTCGGGCTCGCTGAACCGTCGGCCTCGAGGGTTATAGTCCTCGCGCCCAAGGGGCCGGCAGGTGAGAGCAAGGCTCGCACTCCCGGCGGCAGGCCGGAAACCTTCAGGGTTACGTCATCCTTAAACTCATTTCGTGGAAGTATCGCGACCGGAATGCTGGTGCGTCTGCCCTGCGGAAGAAAGATATTGTCGACCCCCGTTGAAAGTGCAAAGTCGCGTGGACCAGATGGAGCGGCTGGAAGCACATCGTAGAGCGGTTGAGCCGGCTTCACGGCCGGATTCTCATCGGCTATGGATATGGCCAAAATCCGGATTTTGTCATTGTCGGGCAGCTTGATCGATTTCGCGCCCGGCGGAACATCGAACGGATAGGCGAAAAGGTAGGAGTAAGAGTACGCGACGTTCTTGCCAGCGGCGTCATGATGATGCGAACAGTACCACGCTAGGTCCGCGCGCTTGATGTACCCGGGCTTGATCCCCGACAACTCGGAGTAATCATCATGTTTCTTGCGATCGGGATGCTCGGCATCCGGCGTGTCTTTTGCTATCCATTGGCGGTCGTCCCATTGGCCGATGAATCCGCCCCAATTCTGAATGTCAAGATCGAATTCCTTGCTGCCAACTGCAAATTTTGCGCTCTGGTCCCCATCGGCGGAAGCCGCAAGAATGTAGCCACGATTGTAATGACCGGCGGGCAAGGAGATGGTCTGTCCCTTTGCCGCAATCGCGTTCAGAACCCCGGTCTTTGCAGGAGGCAACCTGAATTGCACGGCGTTGAAAGTGATCTCCGAGGGCAGCGCCTCGGCCGGCAGAGCGCCGCCCTTTCCGTCGAAGCCACCACCGGAAGGCGTGCCGTCGTTGCTGGCCACCGCGATGTCGTAGCGCAATTCAATTGGCGTGGATTTTACGCTTGCAACTTTGGCTGACGGCGCAAGCTTGATGGCGAAAGTGCGCGGCTGGTAGGCACTGAACGAGGTAACCAGCGCACCATCTTTCACGGTGGCCGCTCCCACAGGCTGCTCCTGTCCATTCACCTCGCGAGCGGCGGAAATGGGTGATGCAAACATCAGGCGAACTTTTGCCTGGGGTTTGCCATCGAGTTCCACCAGGCGCATGATCGCTTCGTCGCTTTGTTCCGCTTGCTTCAACGCCAAGAGGCGAATTCGGGGGTTGTCAATCTTCAGGAGAGAAAACTCCTTGCCGATTGCGCCGGCATGCCGAGTCGTTGCAAAGGCAATCAGCGGATCGTTCAGACGTTGCCCTTGCCAGTCGGTTTGCCCACTGCGCCAATCCCGAGCGTGCCCGGCAATGCCATAAACAAACTCGTGGTGCCCAAGGTCTTGCGTGCCCTGGTCTGAATAACCTCCAGCCGTTCCTGGCGTGCGAATCAAGGTCAGCCGGATGGTATTGTCGTTCGGCTTGTCCGAGCCGTTCTTGCAATCCGTCAGGACGGTTGCGCCGTATTCGCCGCTCATGTCCGTGAGATCAATCCACTGGTGAGATGGTACCTCGAATTTTTTTGGCTCGGCAGTGGGCCTCTCAATAGTGCCAATGTCCCAGTTGTACGTTGCCATGCGGTTAGAGGCGGTCAGCGGAAAGGTGGCCTTCAGGTTGGATTCTCTCGTGTTCCAATCGATCACATTCCCGAACTCTACCCGCTTGCCCGCGTCCCCAGCCGAGAGCCGGATGGTCTGCACAAACCAGGAGCCTGCGGTCTCACGCGAAACTTCCACCGCGACTCGGACGGGACCGTCTTCCACGACGCGAATCTTCGCCGGGCCGCCAACGTATGCCTTCGGTGCTGCCTGTTCCTGATTCCAATCCATGTTCCACGCTGGCCATTGCTTGGGATTGTCATAGGAAATCGCCAGACGCGCCGGACCTGCTAGGAGTTCCTTCCCCGTTGTCCTGTCGAAAATGCTCGTGACATCACCATCGGCATTCAGCTTCACGCGGTAATACTGGTTTTCCAGCGAATCTTTGGACACTTTTAGCGAGGATGCTGCGGCCTCCGTACCCGGCTGCACATCGTACACGGCATATCCGACCGACGGAACTTTCGCAAGAAAAAGCACTTTTCCACCCGACATCTGCGCCGGTACCTCCGCGCCACTGGGGCCCGTCACACGGACGGCCTTGGGTATCCCGCCCGAAAAATTCATGTTTGCTTCGACCACGTCTTCCCGCGCGATGCTCAACGGATTAAAGACTACGACGGGGAAGCCTTTCGTTTCTGTATTGAGGTCCGCCGCAACGGCTTCCGTGGCGTTGGTAAGCACTCCCGCAAACTGATTCATCGCGATGACGTCGTCGTTCCATGCGAACTCGTAGCTCTTGGGAGTAGCCGTTCCAGCCGCAATGTCGTGGAAGTGGCCGCCCATCACCAAAGTCCAAGCATCGTTCAGGCGTTGAAGCGGATATGGCCTGGCACCCAACCACTCAGCGGCGATCGAAGATTCCTCCGCTGCTTCGGCCAGCAACTCTTCTTTCCTCAGCCATCGCTTCTGGTACGCTTGTGACGTCAAAGACCCCGCCGAGTGATTCGTCAGCTCCATCTCACCCGTATAGCGTGGCAATCCCGCAACCTCGGAGGGCGTGATATCGAGGAACATCTGGTCCGCAGTCGCGGAAAGCACGTGTACCGGTCCGTCGCCTACTTTCACCGGCGGCCATTCCGGGTGTGCTTGCTCCGAGAAGAAGAACTGGCCTTGCGGAGGCAGGCTCGCTGCGCCCTTCGTGACAATCGCCTCCAGCCGTTTGACGGATTCTTCATCTGGCGATCCGCCTATGTCGCCGGTGCCGTAATAGTGATAGTCGGTAAAGACACCGCTGACTTTGCCATTCTTCTCCACGCGCGCCGCCCAATCGTCTTGGTATTGATCGTGGGCTTGATCGCGTTCTACTGCGTTAAGGGCTTCGCGCTCGCTCCGCAGACCTGTGTATTCCTGAATATCGCCTTGGTCGACCGGCTTGCCACTCTGCCGAGCCTGCCGCAACTTCTGCTGCACCTCGTGAAATTTTTTCTGGATGTTCGCGATCTCCGGGTTGGGAATCCGAGGAGGAAGAGGCTTACTGAGGTCGGTCTCAATGCCGCCGCTGTAACTGCCGGGGTTCAAACCAGCCAGTACGCTCTCGCCGTCCGGGCCAACCCACAAACCTACGTTGAATGGTGTACCTTCGGGGGTGTTCTCGAGAGATTGCCACCCGCCGCCGGGCGCTGATGAGCCCCACACCAGTTTCTGCGTCGAGAAACCCTTCACGCCGGAATGTGCAAGAATTGTCGGCAGCGAGGCTGGAAATCCGAAGCAATCGGGCAGCATGTATTCGGCGCTGGCTTTGCCAAACTCCTTACGGAACCAGTTATTTCCATAAAGGATCTGCCGAATGATGGTCTCGGCGCTGGGTGTGTTGACATCGCCCTCCTCCATCGAGGACCCTGCCGGAAACCATCTTCCAGAATGGACGTATTGCGTCAATTTGGCGAAGTCTGCCGGATAATACTCCTTCATCAAGCGATAGCGATTCGCGCCGCTGAAATTGAACGTATAATGCGGATAATTCTCGAACAAACTGAAGTTATCCTTCATCGTGTTTAAAAGGTACTCATTGATGACCTGGGGGTATTCCCATCGCCACTCTGTATCCAGGTGAGCATAACCAACCACGTATAGGGTTGGCTCCTTGCTCAAATCAGGCTTATCTGGGGTTTGCGCAGAAACTCCGACATTGAGGAAGAAGCAGACGAGGAAGGTCACGACAAAAGTCCCGCGCACCAGTCGGGTCGCGAATCTCAAAATATGTTCATGCCTTTGCCCATGTAAGATCATAGGTTCTCCGAACTGCGCTTAGGCTCGAGCGGACACACAAACCCCTGTGTGTCCCTTGCGCACTCTTTGCGAGTCGCTCATCGTTGTCAATCCACTTGCAGGTCATTTGAACATTCCCCTTCAAGCTATTCATATTGCATAAGATATCTGCCATTCTTCCCCTTTGCGGGCGCATTCCAACTAGCGTGCTACAGGGTGTCTTGGCCTAACCTGCTGTATTATCAACCGCGTATGCGACTGCTCTTCCATCTCATGCTTTTGGGCATCTTGGCTGCGGTTCTCTCGGCGCAACAGTCCCCCAGTCTTCAAGAGAAAACTTCCCCGTTTCCCGGCAAGTTCGCGGACGTAACCTCCCCGCTGGCCGTGCACTTCAATCACATCGCCTCCCACACCTCGAAAAAATACCTCATCGAGACCATGGGCTCGGGCGTAGCGCTCTTCGACTACGATAATGACGGCAAGCTGGACATTTTCCTCGTCAACGGTGCGCCACTAACCGATCCCACGCCGAAAGGATCCATTCCGCAGAAGACTGGCCCAAAATATTGGAATCGCTTGTTCCATCAGAAAGCTGACGGAACTTTCGAGGACGTCACCGAGAAAGCCGGCCTGCAAGGCGCCGGATACGGCATGGGCGTCGCCGTGGGCGACTACGACAACGACGGATTCGAGGATCTTTACGTCACCGCCTATGGCGGCAACAAGCTGTACCACAACAACGGCGACGGCACCTTCACCGATGTTACCGACAGAACTGGCGTCGCCGGCAGCGGATGGTCGACAAGCGCCGCCTGGGTTGACCTCGATGGCGACGGCTTGCTTGATCTGATCGTCTTGCGCTACGTGCAATGGGATTTCGACGACATTTTTTGCGGCGAGCATCAGGAGGGATATCGCGCGTATTGTCATCCGGACACTTTCCAGCCGATTGCCCCTCTGGTTTATCACAACGACGGCAACGGCCACTTCACCGAGATTTCAAAGAAAATCGGAATGGATAAGCCCGGTAAGGGACTTGGGATTGCCATCGCGGACTATGACCGGGATGGAAAGATAGATGTGTTCGTCGCCAACGATTCCATGTCCGAATTTCTCTATCACAATCTCGGAGGCGGAAAGTTTGAAGAGGTCGGGCTCCTGTCGCTCGTCGCCGTCGACGGTGACGGCCGCGCCTACGCCGGCATGGGCGTCGATTTCGCCGACTACAACAACGACGGCTGGCCTGACCTCGTCGTCACCGATCTCGCCAATCAGCGCTATGCCCTCTATCAAAACAACGGTGACGGCAGCTTCAGCTATTCCAGCTTCACCACTGGCCTCGCTAACATCACCATGCTCCACTCCGGCTGGGGTGTCCGCTTCTTCGACTACGACAATGACGGCTGGAAAGACCTCCTGATCGCGCAGGGGCACGACATTGACACCATTCAGCTCAACTATCCCAACCTCCGGTATCGCGAGCCGCCTCTCCTCGCACACAACAACCGGCGCGGCTTCACGGATGTATCCTCGGTGTCGGGTAAAGTTTTTCAACAAGCCTGGGTTGGTCGCGGCATGGCCATCGGCGACCTTGACAACGACGGCCGCGTCGATGTGGTGGTCACCACGAATGATGGCCCAGCGTATGTTTTGCGTAACGAAACGCCAACCTCGAATCACTGGATAACGCTTAAGCTCGTCGGCCACAAAAGCAACCGCGACGCCATCGGCGCCGAAGTGAAACTCGTCACCGCAAGCGGACCCCAATTCGCAACCGTAACCACCGCAAGCAGTTATCTCTCTTCAAGCGACAAGCGCATCCATTTCGGTTTAGGCCCGGAGCTCGTTGCCCAAACCCTCGAAATTCGCTGGCCCAGCGGCATCCTCCAGACCCTCAAAAACCTAAAGGCCGACCAAATCCTGCAGGTCGATGAACCACTTCCGCCGCCAACAGCTCCTCGATGAGCAAACTCCACGGGGAATAAGCACGGATATCCCATTTTGTTTCAATCGAATAAGCGGGAATGCGCAGATGACACCCGAGTGCATTGACTCCCTCGCAGGCCTGCCCAAAACTCGCCGCACTGTTTAGGGATACCGCGAGGGGTGTCCGAGCCTTTCTTTTTGCGAGAGCTTTGGGGGGCATGAAATGAAGAATCTGCGCGGTTTTCTAAACTCAATTCTCGGACGGGCGCTCAAGCTTTTGCTCCCCATCGCCGTACTGGCTTGCCTCTCACTAATCCTGGGGTCTGCAAGTCTGCATGCCCAAGGCCTCAGCGGAATTTCGGGCACCGTAACGGACGCAAGTGGGGCAGTGGTTCCAGGCGCCAAGGTAGTTGCCACGAATAACGCAACGTCTGTAAGTTCGCAGACAGTCACAGGGTCGGTTGGCACCTACGCGCTTACGGACTTGATCCCCGGCACGTATACGGTAAAAGTCGAGAAGAGCGGCTTTGCCACTGGCATCCTTACGGACGTTCACGTCGACGTCAGCAGAACCACCAACGGCGATGTGGCGTTGACCACCGGCGCCACCACCGATACGGTAGAAGTAGTCGCCCAGCAAATTACTCTCGAAACCACCGAGCCTCAAGTCGGTACCATCATTGAAAACAAGCTCGTTCAAGAGATTCCCGTAATTATCGGCGGTGGCCCAGGAAACGTCGGCGCCCGCGATCGTCAGATTGACGACTACCTCTTCATCGCACCGGGCGTGCAAGGCGGCGAGTTCAGTCACCGCATCAATGGCGGCGTCGACTTCGAGAATGAGGTGATGTTCAACGGCGTCGTCGCGGCTCAGTCCGAGACGCAGGGCTTCCAATCCAACATCAACCCGCCGTTCGAGATGGTCGGTGAAATTCAGGTTCTGACTTCGAACTTCTCGGCCCAATATGGCTTGGCGCAAGGTGTTGCTTCCTACCAGTTCGCCTCCGGCACGAATCAGCTTCACGGAGACGTTTTTGAAGCCTTACGCAACACGGACCTTAATGCCGCTGGAGCCAATCCGCCGGGCAGCTCCTCGGCTGGCAAGGGTCCAACTCCCATCATCAACCAGAACAATTATGGTTTCTCACTAGGTGGGCCCGTGTGGATCCCAAAAATCTACAATGGAAAAAACAAGACTTTCTTCCACTTCAGCGCCGATTGGTTCCGCCAGAACCTGAGCGACACGGGAACCTATAGTGTTCCCACGCCCGCCGAAGTCGGTGGCGACTTCAGCGGCTATGTGGATAGTACGGGCGCGCAAATCCCCATCTTTGTTCCTCAGGGATTTGTCGCTCCCTCGGGTTGCAGTGCTCCCGCCCCGGGAAACCAGTGGCCTGGCAATAAAATTCCGACCTCATGCTTCAGTGCGACTTCCGCGGGCCTTCTCAAATTTATACCCGCCCCGAATCTCCCCGGTCTCACCAACAATGCCACCTCTCATGTCGGCGTTCTTCCAATCAGGCAGACCAATTGGGGATTCTCCATTGACCACAATTTAACCCAAACTCAAAAACTCCACGGCAGTTTTTGGCGCGACAACTACAATCTCACCTCATGCTGCAACGTTGGCATTCATGTTAACAATGAGCTTTCCGGACTCGAAGAAGAACCGCGCCTGGGTACCGGAGTATTCCTGACCTACTCCAATGCGATCTCCTCTCATCTGGTAATGACCGCGGGATTCGGCTGGATCGGTGAAATTAACAATGAACTCAATTCGTTTCAGGGCGTAAGTTTTCCTGCCGTCACGAATGGTTCGGTTCTACCCACCATCAACTTTAACGGTGGACCGGTCTCCAATCAGCCCTCTTCTTGGGGGCTGAACAGTCACGGTGAGACTTTCTCAGACAACCGCAAGCTCGGCATCAGCTTCGACAACAACTGGCTGTGGAGTCATGGCCGCAATACCTTTAACATCGGATGGGAAATTCGCCGCACCTATCAGGACGACCACGAATGTCAGCAGTGCGGTGGCAGCTTTACTTTTAGCTCGCGCACCACTGCCGACCCCGCGAACATTGGAACCACCGGAAGTGGCTTTGCCAGCTATCTGCTCGGTTATGCCGATCAGGCCCAGCGGCAGTTTGCTGCGGAGAACAGGCTCCGCAATTTTTATGTCGCCCCTTACATACAGGACGACCTCAGAGTCACCTCAAAATTGACCGTCAATCTCGGCCTGCGCTGGGATCTCATGAGGCCGTTCACGGAAAACAACAACAACGTCGTCTTCTTTGACCCGACGGTCCCCAACGCGACAGCCGTCGCACCCGACGGCACCCCATTGCTCGGCGCTGCGAACAAACTGGGCGTCTCTGGTTACGATCACGCCGACATGAAGTGGAAACACTTCAGTCCCCGCGTAGGTTTCGCCTACGCGTTGAACAAGAAGACCGAGATCCTGGCTGGATTCTCTCTGAACTTCCTGGATGGCGGTGCTTACGAGTATGGCGTCAACAAGGTTTCCGTCAACAACGGCAGCTTGCTCGCCGGCATTTTCAATGTGAATTCTCTCGGCTCGAACATCCCTGGCTATGGCCAATGGGACGGCAACCCCATTCCGGTTCCCGCACCAACCTCCTTCAGCCCGACCCTATACAATGGAGAGGGCGTTTTGCGGCAGTTCGGTCGCGATCCAGGCAAGTATCCTTATACCC
The DNA here is from genome assembly GCA_036495665.1 of Candidatus Acidiferrum sp. Lineage (GTDB taxonomy): Bacteria > Acidobacteriota > Terriglobia > Acidiferrales > UBA7541 > Acidiferrum. Next base: position 14,974 of record DASXMM010000121.1, read on the forward strand.
AGGCCTGGAGTGGCGGCATCCAGCGCGAACTACCTCTGAACCTTTTCCTTTCCGTCTCCTACATCGGCAATAGAGTGCTCCACCTTCCCTCCATGCTGAACCCTGTCAACCAGACAAATCCGAAATTCCTGACAATGTTCTGCCCCAGTGCCAACCCGAGTGATCCGAACTGCCTTATGTCGCCCAATTCGCCCAACTTCGCTTGGACTTCTGGGCCATCGCAGGCGGCTCTTCAAACTGCAGGATTCTCCTTGTGCCCCGCAGGCACTCCTAGCGCCGGCTTTTTCGCCCCATACTGCAATTTCCTGACCGACTATGGACCAGGTGCTGGCCTGCCTCAAGCGCTCCTCCCATTCCCCATGTATAACCCGAGCGAGTCTGGCGGTGGGCTCTTTAATCCCTTCGACACCAACGGCACGGCTTTTTACAATGCTCTACAAGTACAGACCCAAAAGCGATTTTCGAGCGGCTTGAGTTTCCTCGTCTCTTACACTCTCTCGAAGACGATGTCCAATACGGATACTGGCTTCTCTGTTTTCAATTTCGGCTCGGAGAACAAATTTAACCAAAAATCAGAATGGTCAATAGCGGGCAACGACCAGACCAACCTGCTTACCATTAGCGGTGTCTACGAGCTGCCTATCGGTCCGGGGAAGAAGTTTCTTGATCGGGGCGGCTTATTGGCAAAGAACGTGATAGGCGGTTGGCAATTGAGCGGTTCCTTCCAATACGCTACCGGAACTCCTCTTACAGTCTTCGCTAGCAACAATGATCCGTTCCTGAATGGATTCAATCGCGCGAATTTCGACCCCAGCATCCCCTTGAACGTTAACTACAACAATTATTACAAGGGACTTCCCATTTTTAATCCCGCCGCATTCTCGAATCCGGGCTTTGCTCAGGGGAATGAGCCTCGCGCTCTATCTGTATTGCGCAATCCGTTCAACGCAAACGAGAATTTCGCCTTGGCCAAGCGCTTTTATTTCGGTGAGCACGTGAACGCGGAGCTGCGCATCGAATTCTTCAACGTCTTAAACCGCATGCAGGTCTGCGGTCCTGACACTAATTTCCCCGATGGCCCGGGCAACTTTGGACTTGTCAGTCCCAACGGCAGCGGAGGGTCCAACACCTGTCAAGGCAACACGCCGAGGCAGGGCCAAGCTTTCTTTAAAGTCAGTTTCTGAGCCGGGCGGACACACCCCCCGCCCATTCAGTCGAATGAGCCGGGGCCTAAAAGGCCCCGGTTCCCCATTCCATCAAACAGACAGGCGAATATGAATACCGAAAGAAACACTTTCGTCTCAAGATTTCTCCCGTTGGTTGCTTTTGCAGCGGCACTATTATCTCTCGCTATGCCTTCGTCGGCACAGCAGCGCCGCACGCTGCCGACGAAGGTCTCAGCATTACCAAGCGAGCGTCCGACCGGCCGTCTGACCGGCTCGCAACGCATGAATCTTGCCCTGACTCTGCGTCTGCCCAACCCCGAAGGACTTCAGCAGTTTCTCCAGCAGCTTTACGACCCCACCAGTCCCAAGTACCGCCAATCCCTGTCGGTGGAACAATTTACGGAACAATTCGGCCCGACACAGGACGACTATCAGAAAGTCATTGATTTCGCCACATCCCACGGTCTCACGGTTACCAACCGCGCTCCCAATCGCCTCGTTCTCGATGTAAGCGGCGCCGTTGCCGATATTGAAAAAGCTTTCCAAGTGAAAATGCAAACGTATCAACACCCAACGGAAAAACGCAGTTACTACGCGCCGGACCAGGAACCCTCGGTCGAGGCAGAGGTGCCAATCCAAGGCATTTCTGGCCTCAACAATTTTCAGCCCCCGCGCCCCATGGGCCTGAAATACGCCCAGAAGAGTGACCTCGCGCACAGCAACCAAACCGGTTCGGGACCTAACGGCTTCTTCTTGGGCAGCGATATGCGAGCAGCTTACGCCCCGGGCTCCACGCTTACCGGAGCGGGACAGGCCGTCGGCCTCTTCGATTTCGGTCCCTACAACTTGAGCGACGTCCAAGCCTACTTCAAATTTATCAACCAACCGCTCAATGTCCCCATTGTCAACGTCTTGCTCGACGGGGTTAGCCCGGTTTGCGGCGCGGGCTGCGACGACGGAGAAGAGGTTATCGACATCCAACAGGCCATCTCGATGGCGCCTGGCCTGTCCGCCGTGATCGTCTACGAAGGCAACAACGATACGGATATGTTCAATCAAATGGCGACAGACAACATCGCCAAACAGCTGAGCTGTTCCTTCGGTTTTCTTCCTGCCGATCCTTCCTCTGATGAGTCTATTTTCCAGGAGTTCGCGGCCCAAGGCCAGAATCTGTTTGTGGCCTCCGGCGATGGCGGCGCTTACTTCGGCGCTCCAGCCAATTGCGCGAACTTCAGTAACCTCAACGGCTGTATTTTTTATCCCGCAGACGACCCCTTCATCACGGCCGCTGGCGGAACAGACCTAACGACGAATGGGCCAGGCGGAACTTGGCAATCCGAGACGGGCTGGATCGGCAGCGGCGGCGGATTCAGTACCAACGGCCTTCCAATTCCGAGTTATCAGGTACCTGTTATCACCGCCGCGAACCAAGGGTCAACCACCTTGCGAAACATCCCCGACGTCGCAGCGGAAGCCAACACCGACAATTTTTTCTGCGCGAACGGCGGATGCTTCATTGGCGTTGGAGGAACGAGCCTTTCCGCGCCGCGATGGGCCGGCTTTCTCGCGCTTGCCAACGAGCAGGCTAACGGCGCCCCCATCGGCTTTTTGAACCCTACGATTTATGCTCTAGGGCAAAGCGCGAATTACAATTCGGACTTCCACGACATCATAACCGGCAACAATTTCAACAGCGGCAGTCCCGCGATGTTCTCTGACATAACTGGCTTTGATTTGGTGACCGGCTGGGGCTCTCCCAACGGATCGGGCTTGCTAAACGCGCTCGGGCTGGCTGCGACTGGTCCAAATTTCTCGCTGGCCGCCTCGCCAGCTACCCTGGACATCTCCCAGGGTCAATCGAAAATCACATCGATTATCCTCACCCCAGTGGATGGCTTCACCGGCACGGTGAATCTGACAGCGACAGTCTTGGGTCAGCCCACTGGCGTGACGGCTATCCTCAGCCAATCCACGGCAACGCCGTCGGGCCCTGCACCTACGCTGACTGTCTCTACCACTAGCTCCACGCCGGGCGGAAACTTCCAAATCGTCGTCACTGGCACCGCTGGAGGCTTGACTCACACCACGTACATCACGCTCGCACTGCCTGGCTTCACGATCCAAACGCCCGGCAGTGTCTTCCTCAATCAGGGATCGACCACCAGCGCCGCAATCACAATCGTCCCCGTGAACGGGTTTGCGGGCACCGTAGCGCTCTCCGTGACCGGACTGCCCGAGGGCGTAAGAGGGTTCTTCAAGCCCGAGCAAACGGCCACAGCGAGCAATCTCGAGTTCGCAGCCCTCATCCTGACTCAGACCGGGCCATTCTCGCTGACCGTCACCGGCAAATCGGCCAATATCGTCCAAACCGCGACCGTTACTCTCGAGGTGAGCGCCGCACTCGGGTCCAGAGGCTTCGGAACACCCGTTGATCTTTCGCCGTCCTATAACGTCGCGGGAGTCTATACCGACGGATCGGCCTTCGGCGCTGGTCTGGACGGTGGAGGCGCCGCCTACTCCGCGAATCTTTTGACCCCGTCTCGCGTGCTCGACCTAATTGATTTCAGATTTGGACCCGCCAATCTGCCAGACGCAGTGAGCGCAACCGGCCTGCCCATCGCGCTCCCAGAGCATCGTTCTGGAGCGTTGTTACTGCTCGCCACCGGCGTTCAAGGCAGCCAGACGGAAACGGTAACCATAAACTATGCTGACGGCACCAGCTCCGTGTTCCAACAGAACTTCAGCGACTGGTTCTCGCCACAAAACTTTCCCAACGAGACCGTGGCCGTCGCTATGCAACATCGCGATATTTCCGATGGATCGCAAGACGACCGGACATTCAACCTCTACGCTTACAAGTTTGACCTGAACCGTTCTAAAGCCGTTAAGAGCTTCACGCTCTCAACGAACCGCGACGTCGTTGTGCTTGCAGTTACTCTGGTAGAGTAACGCCAGGGCCAAAGGCCCACCCGTGCGATAGTCTGCAGGTCATTACTTTGCGCGTTGCAGCTCTTAACTTGGAGTGCGGGAGCCGCGCTCCCGCCTTTGAGACGTATGACGCGGCAAAAGCTTGCGCTTATCAGCACACGAACACAGACGTGAGACCCGGCTCCGTCTTTGATAGTCGAGTCGAAAATACCCCGACGAAGTTAGGACACCGCCTCAAAGTTTTTATTGACATGAAGTTACTTGTGTGTTATAGTGTGTTGTGTTAAATAGAACGACAGCCCGCTCGGTTCCCCAAGCCTCCGTTAAACCCTTTGGAATCCGCAGATCCACAGCGTCCGCACCGCAAGCCTTTTGGAATCAACACTTACAAGCCTGCTTCGGATCTGCACATTCTACAGGAGTTACAACTCTCTTAGAATCCGCACTTACTGGAATTTCGTCTGTAACTCATTTAGAATCCGCACTTACAAAAATATGGGGGGGAGGGGGGCCGCCATCCCGTCGCCACTTCGCCTCATCTTCCGTCCCGCGTATCGCTATCCTTATTCCGATCTTGCAGCTCTTGGTTGGCGGGGCGAATGCCCAAGCCCCCACGCAGCTCCCCCAACCCTCACCCACCAGCAGTAACCGCTTAGCGCAAGCCGCTGGCACGACCACCGGTCAGCTTGCCGCTCCCCTGGCCGAAGCCAAGTCACTTCTCGACTCCGGGAAAACCGCCGACGCCGACCGAACCGTCCGCGAATACCTGGCAGCTCATCCCAACTCCGCCGACGGGCATTTCCTGCACGGCTACATCCTCTTCCGGCAGATACAGACCAATGCCGTAGCGGCTGGAAGCGCGCAACCCGAAAGCTACCGGGATCCGGAAATAGCCGTCCCAGACGCCAACTTTAAGGATGCAGCCGCTATGGCTTCGCTTGCAGAATTCACGGAAGGCGCAAAATACCGCGTTCCCAGCGCATTCGACCTGAAAATCGTTGCCCTCGATTACGTCTTGCTAGCCGATTACGTGGATGCCGATAAGTGGCTCACTCGCTCGCTCCAGCAGAATCCCAAGGACGCGGATGGTCGGTACTGGCTCGGCCGCACCAAGTACAACGAAAACCGGTTTGAAGAAGCAGCCCAATCCTTCCAGGAATTCCTTAAGCTCGAACCGAAGAGCGTCAAAGCAGAAGACAACCTGGGCTTGTCCTATGCCGGCCTCGGCCAAACCGATGCAGCCATTGCCGCCTACCAAACCGCCATCGCCTGGCAAACCGATGCAGCAGTCAAGAACCCCGGGCCGTACCTCGACCTCGGTATCCTTCTTATGGAGCAGAACTGCGCCGAAGAAGCCGTCCCCTACTTCTTGCAAGCCGTCAACATCGCCCCCAAAGAGTCGCGACATCACGAAGAATTGGGCCAGGCGTATTCCCGCCTCGACCAACTGCCAAAGGCACAGGAGGAGCTTGAGACCGCGGTAAGTTTGTCCCCGCTAAATCCGCGTCTGCACTACATCTTGGGGCGCGTCTACACGAAAGAGGGCCTTAAAGAGAAAGCAAACGCGGAATTCGAGCGCAGTGAATCGCTTAAGCGCGCCCAGTCGTCTCCGTCACCTGCGCGCCCTAAGGAGCCCAATTGACCGCGATGAACAAAATCCGTTCTTTGCCTAAATTTAGTCCGAACTCAGAAATCGCGAACTCTTTATCGCAAAACGTCAATGGAGAACGAATGAAAGGGGACGGATTAGTAGTGGGGCAGAACCGCCGTCTAATTGTGGGGCGTAGAGTTGTCTTTATTTTGAATCACTTGTTTCGCCCGTTCCGCGACGGCGGCGCGGCTGCTCTCTTCCAGCTTGCTGAAGATTCCCATCTCCGCCTGCGCTTCCTTGGTCCTTCCAAGCCCGCGGTACGCCTGAGCAAGCAGGAAGTGAATGCTCGGCTCCTCAGGGCTCGTTTTCTCGGCTATCAAAAGATCCTTCGTAGCCTCTTCGTTGCGGTCCAGTTTGATCAGGGCTTTCGCACGGTCCACTCGCGCTTGGACTAGATTCGGGCATATTGCCAGCGCCTTTTCGACATCCGCGAGGGCCTCTGCGGCATCCAGATGCTGCTCCAAAATGATATTTCCCAACTTCCATTGCGCCATGCAGCTGCTCGGGTCGTTCGCAAGCTCCGCTTTGAACTCTTGCGTAGCCGCGTCCCAGCTCGCCATTGACCAGTATGCATTGCCGAGGGAATAGTGGGTGCCGGGCTGCCGCGGGGCGATTTCCACCGCTTTTTTGTATTCGATCAGCGCGCCGTCGAAATTTTTCATTCCTTCCATGATTTCGCCGGATATCTGGTGCACCCACACGGAGTTCGAGTCGATTTCGTTGAGCTTTGAAAGCGCGTCTTCCGACAACTTCATGTGGACTTTGCCTAGCAGGTACCAAATCTCCTGGTTGTTCGGCTGGCGTTGTGCGAGCTGCTTCAGATGAGCGGCGGCAGAATCCCACTCGCCGAGTTTGATCAAATCGTTCGCCAGAAAAAGTTCGGCGTTGTCGTCCTTAGGATTGGCGCGAAGCGTGTTTTCCAGATGGCGGCGCGCTCTGGCGTAATCGCCTACTTCGTACAGCGAAATCCCGAGAAGCGCGGAGGCGGAGGACATTTTGGGGTCGATCTTCAGTCCTTTTTCCAGGACGTCAGCCGCCTTCTTGTACTGGCGCTGTCGCACATAGAGTGCACCGAGATTGTTGTAAGCGGGTCCGAGATGAGGAGCAAGTTGCAGCAGAGACTCGTAGCTGGCTGTGGCATCCGCGAGGTCGCCGCGGGCTTCCGCGGCTTTCGCTTCGCCATAGATCTTTTGCACTTGAGGATCGGTTGCCGACGGTTCAGATTGACCCTTTAGCGAAGGAGAAAACCAAAGCGCAGCCACGCAGAAAACCAACGTCGCCAGAGCTTGCAGGGTACAAAAGGGACGAGACGATATACGAGGAAAACACACGATAAAAACGATTCTACACGGCGGAAAAGCGGTGTCAACGACACGGAAACTGAGAGGCCTGCGTGTCCACCCGCCAGAGTCCTGATGGTCAATGGGGCCGTTTTTAGAAAATGGGCCGCTCTGCCAACTGGAGTTCTGACTGTATTGATTACCTCCAAAGCGCGTGCTAGGCTTCTGAAAATACAGGGGTGTCCGGTATGCAGGGTACCGAGAGTTGTCCGCGGACCCGCGGTTTTGGCGTTTTTGAGGCTGACCTGCGTGCAGCGGAACTTCGCAAGCACGGCGTCAGAATCAAGCTACAGGAGCAGCCGTTTCAAATCCTTTCTCTTCTGCTCGAACATCCAGGGGAAGTTGTGAGCCGTGAAGAACTACGGCAAAAACTCTGGCCCGCGCATACCTTCGTTGATTTTGACCGCAGTCTGAATAAAGCCATGACAAAACTGCGGGCCGCGCTAGGGGATTCCGCCGACAGTCCGCGTTATGTGGAGACCATTCCACGCCACGGTTACAGGTTCCTCGCACCAGTTCACGTGCATTATCACGAGCCGGGAGCGACGACCCCGGAAGAACTCTACGCCGAACGGCCGAGAACGAAAGCTTCTTCGAATGTATTGGAAGAGAGGCCCCCTGGGTCTTCACTCATCCCCTGGATTGCCCGTACGCGCAGAAGACGCATGCGGTTCTATGGCTCCGTCGCCGCCGTATCGTTGGCGATTTGCACGGCAATCATCTACGTCCGCATCCACCAACCCGTCGCGCTCGGCAGTACTTCGGCGATTCTCACCCCTCGCGCATCCGTAGCTGTTCTGGGCTTTACCAATCTCTCTGGCGACCCGCAGGAGGCATGGCTTTCCACGGCCTTTTCTGACTGGCTCACCACCGAACTTACCGCCGGGGAACAGCTGCGTGCGATACCGGCGGAGAGCATTGCGCGAATGAAGATGGAGTTGTCACTGCCCGAGGTAGGCAGCCTGGGCGGCGAAAGCTTGGTTCGTATCCGCAAGAATCTCGGGACCGACTACGTGGTGGCGGGCTCGTACGCGCTTCTGGGAGAGAAGTCCGACGGCCAACTTCGCCTCGATCTTCGACTCCAGGACACGCGCAGCGGCGAAACGGTCGGCGCGATATCCGAGGTCGGGACGGTAGCGCACCTGCTCGATCTCGTCTCACGAGCTGGCAAACAGTTGCGAGAGAAACTCGGCGTTCGCGCCGTGACTCGCGAAGAGGCCGCGGAGGTGGCGATCGCGCTGCCACTGAAACCCGAAACCGCCAAGCTTTACTCCGAAGGGCGCGCGAAGCTGCGATCCTTTGATGCCCTCTCAGCGCGCGACCTCCTGCTAAACGCCGTGGACGTCGAGCCCAACTACGCGCTTTCGCACGCAGCGCTGGCCACTGCATGGGCCGGGCTGGGCTACGACGAAAAGGCCAAAGCGGAAGCCAAGAAAGCGTTCGACCTTTCGCCCAACCTGGCGAGAGCCGACCGTCTATCGACCGAGGCGCTCTACCGCGAGATGTCGTTGAATTGGGACAAAGCGATCGAAATCAATCGGGCGCTATTCGATTTTTTTCCCGACAACCTGGAGTATGGACTGGCGCTGGTTAACGCCCAGATCCAAGGAAATAAGTGGAAAGAAGCGCTGGAGACCATCTCTGCGCTTCGGGAACTACCTCCGCCGCTCCGGGACGATCCCCGAATCGATCTGGCCGAGGGCTTTGCCGCGCGCTCGCTGGGAGACGGGAAGCGCGCCGATTCTTCCATTGCGAGGGCAGCGGAAAAGGCACGAGCGGCAGGCGCATCGCTTCTTCTGGCGCGGGCTCGCTTGGACCAAGCCTGGACCTACGAAAATCTGGGCAGGTTTTCCGAAGTGGAAGAAGCCGTGCGCGAAGCGAAGCAACTTTACACCGCGGCAGATGACCGCCGAGGAGTCGCTGAAGCGACAACGATCGGGGCAATTGCGCTCCGGAACGAAGGAGACTACCTGGGAGCGAAGAAGGCCTACGAGGAAGCTCTCGTCCTGTACCGTCAGATCGGTTACCGGTCCGGACTGGCGGCAGAAAATGACAACATCGGCGACACCCTTATTTATCTCGGCGACCTAGCCGGGGCACAGCGGAGCTACGAGGCAGCGCTAGCCATCTACCACGAGATTGCCGACCAGAACGGGGAGGCGCTGGCGAAAAACGGTCTCGGGGATGTTTTTCTAGCGTTCGGAAATCATGAGAAAGCCAAGGAACTGTACGAGGGATCCCTGGATATTTGCGGTCAGATCGGCAATCGAGGGAGAGGGGCGGGCGCCCTTGAAGGCCTAGGGCGCGTGCACGCTCTCGAGGGAGATTTGGCGAGAGCGCTGAAGGAACAGAGGGAAGCGCGAGCGGTTTTTGAGGAAATCGGAGACCAGACCGAGGTGGCGCACGTCGATTCCTACCTTGCCGAGATTTTCCTAGAGGAAGGAAAGGAAGAGGAAGCCGCTTCGTCCGGAAGGCAAGCGGTGGAAGTCTTTGAAAAGACGAGGGCCGCCAGTGATGAGGCGGCCGCGAACCTCTTGCTGGCTGAGACGCTGCTGGCAGAAGGTCGCCTTGCGGAAGCACGCAACAGCGTAGACCATGTCATGAAAGTTGCCGCCGAGACGCACAATCGGGGACTGGAATTGTCCGCGGCGCTAACGGGAGCCCGTGTTCGCGCGGCTTCGGGAAGACCCGCGGATATAAGGGCATCGATCGGCGAGCTCAATCGCGTTGTCGCAGATGCAGCGGCCGCCAAATTTGTGGACGTGGCCTTTGAGGCGCGCCTCGCTCTTGGAGAAATTGAACTGCGCTCCGATAACCCGGCAGCCGGTCGCGCCCGCCTGGAGTCTCTCGAAAAGGAGTCGGAGACTGGCGGCTTTCTTCTGATCGCGCGCAAAGCGGCACTAGCGCTGCGAGCCTCTCCAACCGGTTCCTCCATCTAAGAGGCCCTCGAACGAAGGGCTTGCCGGGTGGTAGCGCGGGCTGCAATGCGGTCGGGCTTGTGACATTTGTGGATCTGGGCATGTCTGCTCTTTTCTGGTTCGCCCTGCCTTTTATGATCCGCCTTTGTGGAAGAGGCACAAGCCAAGCTAAGCGCCTCAAGTTCAGTCACTTACAAGGGAGCACGGCGAGAACAACAAGGGGCCTTGACACCTCAGGCTATATCTCTACACTTCCCGAACCGAGCCGCTATAGGTCAGTGAGAATTCTGAGGAACCTTGCCATGAAGTCACAAACCTTCATCTTGCACCGCCTATATTGGATTGTACTGGTCGGCCTGCTTATCTTGGGAGTGGCGGAGGCTGCGAACAGCGCAACGCCTGCCGCGCCCGCCGCTCCAAGGACTCGGCTGGCCATCGTGGGCCTGGACCATGATCACGTCTGGGAGCTTCTGAAATACATCGCCGCCGAGCCTGACGGTGAGCTGGTCGCCATAGCGGACCAACATTCCGCTCTAGTTCAGGAGGCCAAGTCGCACGTACCTGGAAGCGTGAAGTTTTATTCTGACTACGTCCAGATGCTCGACGAGGCGAAGCCCGAGGCCGTATTTGTCACCACGGAAAATGATCGCCACCTGGAAATCCTGCGCGAATGCGCCAAGCGCCGCATTCACTACTCGGTTGAGAAACCCATGGCCACGAACGCCGCCGATGCGCGCGAGATGGACAAACTCGCGAACCAGGCGGGCATCAAAATCATGGTGAACTATTGGAACGCCTGGGTGGCACCGAGCCGCGAGCTGTTTCGCCGGGTGCGAAACGGAGACGTCGGGCCCGTTGAAAAGATGGTCATTCAGTATGGCCACCAGGGACCAAAGGAAATCGGAGTCTCTGAGTATTTCGCGAATTGGCTCTACGATCCGGTGAAAAATGGCGGCGGCGCAATCGTGGATTTCGGGTGCTATGGCGCGGAATGGGCGGTGTGGCTTAAGGGGCGCCCCACGAGCGTTTATGCGACGTCGCTGAAGTTGAAGGCCGAACAGCACAACAGAGTGGATGATGACGCCACTATTGTGCTGGGCTATGCCGACGCAACTGTGATTGTCGAAGCTTCTTGGGACTGGCCCTACGGAATGGAGCAAGTCCAGGTGTTCGGCGCCAAGGGCAGCCTGCTCGCTGACCATGATAATTTGCTCTACCGTGCGGCAAAAACCAACGCCTCAAATGTAGGTTTGGAGGGCAAGCCAGTCCAACTGGATACGTTGCCCCATCAAGACAGCAATCCGGTCGCTTATTTTCTCGAATGCATTCGCGAAAACAAGCCGGTGGGGGATCCAGTTTCATCGAGAGTGAATGTGCAAGTGGTGGAAATTCTCGGTGCCGCCCAAGAATCAATTCGTTCCGGGCGGGTTCAAGAGTTGCACTGAGCGCAAAAACCGTCTATTCGGAGCTAGAACAGGATTCTGCAGAGCGTGCTGCGCCTTTGCGGTCCTGTTAGTCTCCGCGCTGATACTCATCCCGGATAGCCAATGAAGGCGAATGCTATCGAGGCGTTGCATCGGGTTGTCAATATGCCCCGCCACGATCACGCGCATCGCAACGCAACGCAACGTACGAACTCGACCCAAAGTGACTTCGCCGATCACATGGCTGCGCTAAGGGTTAGATCTTACTCAAAATAAACATAACCATACTACTTCAGAAGGGAGAGCAGGCCATTCTCAAAAACCCTCGAAAAACTGTGGGTTTTGGCTTTACGCTTGTTGCTCACGCACAGCAGTCCCCGGTCGTCCGACATGTTGTTGGACAAGTTGGACAAGTCCTGCGAGTTGTAGAGCAACACGAAGTTGCGATGTAATTCCATGCAAGAGCGGGATTTAGCGTAAGTCGGGGCGAATGGATTTAACCTTAGAGCTCCTGGCCCGCAGCCAGGAGGTCATCGGCATTTTCGTGTAGTGTAAGTCGCTGATTCTAGAAAGGGTGGTCGGGGCGAAAGGATTTGAACCTTCGACCTCCTGGTCCCGAACCAGGCGCGCTAGCCAGGCTGCGCTACGCCCCGAATCTAATCGCAAACTGCAACCAGTTTACGCGGGATTGCCACCCTCCGCAACCGCTACTATGTCACGAAAATGCTCAAAGAACCGCCGGAAAGCCTTCGCTCTCCGGCGGCCTTTTGGAGGGTCGTTGAATTGCCCTAAAACTCGTAGCGCAACCCAAATTGCATAACGCGTGGGTTCGTTATCAAGCCGGTGTAGTTTCCGAAGGTGGACGAAATATCCAGTTCCCCGCTGATAGACTGCACGTTGAACCGAACCGAGTTCGTTACGTTGAACACCTCCCATCGGAGCTGGAGGCTTTGCCTTTCACTCCAAGGCATGCGCCACCGCTTGGCCAGCCCCATGTCCACTCCAAAGAAACCCGGACCGCGGATTTGATTTCGCGCTCCGGCCTGCCCTGGCAGCGGATTCGTAAAGGCTGCGATGGCTGCGGGGCCATTCGAGAACAAGTTCGGAGCGCCGATTTCGGATGTGCCCGCCGCCGCTGGGTCGTTTGAAGGATTGACCGTATAGGTCCCGGTCTTGGTCCCCGACGTCAGGAACGCATTACCACCGAGTTGCCAGTTCGTCGGCCAGTCGAACCCGTTCGAGATGTTGACTGGGAACCCGCTTGTCAGACGGAATAGTCCGGAGAGTTGCCATCCGCCGATGACGGCTTCAAGAGGACCATGGGCGTTCCCAGCCAGCAGCTTGCCCTTGCCGAACGGAAGCTCCGCCACCCAGTTCGCGTTGAATTGGTGTTTGGCGTCGAAGTCCGAGACCGCCCTCTCGGCGTTGGGATCCCAGGAGTTGATGATCTGGCCGCCGAGACCTCCCCACGCCCCAATGCGCGTCGCATCGGACATGATGTCAATGGATTTCGAGTACGTATAATTAAAGTCGAACTGCACGCCGTGCGTCATCCTATGCCGGAGATTGACTTGCAAGGCGTGGTAGTTCGCATTCGTATTCGACCGCCAGGCGTAAAGCGATGAAAACTGCGGGTTAAAAAACGTGTTTGTTCCGGTGGACGGAACATATGAGTTGCAGGCAAACTGATTTCCCGGCGTTCCGCATTGTTGGGTTCCGCTAAGCCCGAAATAGTCCAGCACGAAAAGCCCTGTCGTCTCGTTCAAGTTGAACCCGCAGAAGTTATCGTAAGCGGCCACAACTGGCGAATTTGTCGCGCCACTTCCGCAGCCGGAAAGCGCATAGGAATCGCCTGCCTGTAAAGGCTGGATCACATCGGCCCAATACTGCGCCACATTTGCGGGCACAGAGGCCGGGTTGAAATTATTCGACGATACTCCGGTGCGATAGATTTTCGCCAATGCGTCGACGGCCTTGAAGTAATCCAAGCCGGACTTCTTGTCCACAAAGTCCAGCGGCATCGCCATGTCTTCCTGCGCAAGCAGGCGGTGTGACAATCGGCCGACGTAGGAGACTTCCAGCGAAAAGCCCGACGGCAGTTCGCGGCCCACGGATAAATCTAACGTATAGGAATACGGCGTTTTGATCCCGTTATCCAGGCCCCAAGTGATGGCAAATCCCCCATCGCTCAGGCTGGAGGGGAACGTCTGTGGGAATTGTCCCGGAGGCGCCGAAAGGAGCATCTGCTGGGGTGTGCCTCCATTGCCAGGGCACCCAAGGTCCGTCGTCGGGATGGAAGTCAGGCTCGTCAAGCGCGGCGAGCATCCCGCCGTCTCGATGCCGGCCGGATTCGAAAGCGTGGTTGCCAACCCGAACGATCCGTTCGTATTGAACGTATCGAGCAAGCCGGAAGCGATGCGGTCATACACGATGCCGAACCCGCCCCGGATTGTGGTTTTGCCTCCATCGCCGAACAAGCTGTGGAAAAATCCCCCGCTTGGCTTCGGCGACCACGCGAACGCCAACCGCGGTCCGAAATCCTTCGGATCCAGTTTGTAAAGGCCCGGCTTACCTCCGTTCGCGGGACCGGACAAGTTAAATGAAACGAGCGGGTCTGCGTTCGAGGGAATCCCGTTCTGCATGTCTTGGCCGCGCTGATTGAACCACCCTCCCAACGACGGGCTGGGCGACACTTGCAGGCCCGTCGTTTCCCAAGGCGCGGGAAACAGGGAATAACGCAACCCATAGGTTATCGTCAGGTTCGGTTTGACCTTCCACTGGTCCTGTCCGTAAAACTCGTAGCTGTCGAACGCAAAGTGCCTCGTCACCGGCGCACCTTGCGCCAGCACATTTCCGTTTTTCAGATAGTTGTAGGTTGCATCGTCCTCTGTAACCATCCCCAGAAGCGCAATCATCGGAAAGTCGTACGAGTTCGCAAAACTCGAATCGCCTATCGGCAAATTGGGGTATTGTCGAACTCCGTTTATCTGATAGTTGGGGCTAAATGGTGATCCGGTCTTCACCAGCATGCCTGACACGTCCAGCCACGATGCGTTCGTAACCCCGTCGCTGTACGAGTTCGAAGTGTTTGATTGCGGGCTGCGAATAAACGCCAGCTGCGTTCCGAACTGAAGCGTGTGCGTCCCGTGGGTCCATGATAGGTCGTCTGAGAAGTTATGCGCCGGACGCTGAAAGCTGGACGATCTCGTGACGCCCTGGCTTAGCCCTCTCATGATGATATAGGTCTGATTGCTGTCTCCGATGTTCCCGTAACTCTCCCGAATAAACCCATAGCGGAAGTTGTTCACAAGCGTTTGCGTCAGCACGCTGGAATAGTTAGCGATAATCCCCTTGTTATAATCGAGGAACGTGTTTTGCGCCAAAGTGTAATTAAACAGGCTGCCCGAAGGCGCGCTGGGCAGGAACGGCGTTTGAGGGTTGCCTTCGTTCGCCAACGCACCGCTCACGGACAGCCGCTGTTTCGCGTCCGAGGTGATGTTGTAATCCACTTTTGCGATGTACCAATTTTTAATGTCGTGAATCGGCGCCGCCCACCGGAAACCTGAGTAGTTGACGCCATCGCCCACCGTCGTGTCGTTCGGACTTGGATAAGATTGGAAGTACTTGAGCGATACAGGGTTTGGTCCGAGACCCAGCGGATCCATGCCCTGAATTTGCGTCGGGCTCAGAGCCATATAACCCGCCGGTACGGAATAGGTGTAACTCTTGCCGCTGGAGCTGGTGAGCTGAAGCTGCTGCCCTCCTGGACACTGTGTTGGGTCGGCGCAAAGGTATTGAATGTAACCCGCTCGCATTGCATCCGTAGGAACGGTCGCCACCTGACTGCTCTGCTCCGCACGTCTCGTACCTTCAAAATTCAAAAAGAAGTACAAGCGATTTTTGATGATTGGCCCGCCGAGCGATGCCCCAAATACGTTTCGAATAAGCTCCGGAGGCTGATTCGGTTCCCCGCTTTGCAGCTGTGCCGTCTTGATGAAAAAGTCGTTTGCACTCGTGTATGTATTGCGGAGGTATTCATAAGCCGATCCGTGGAACTGGTTTGTTCCGCTCTTCGTCACCAACGCCACTTGTGCGCCGGAAGTCCCACCCTGGTCCGAATTGTAATTTGTCGTAGTAACACGAAATTCCTGCACCGAATCCAGCGTGACCGGCAGCACCGACGTGAACGCGTGCCCTCCCGAGTCGTTCACGGGCACGCCATCTAGCGTCACATTGCTTTGGTCGCTCCGGGCTCCATTCACCGAACCGCTTCGCGTATCCGTATCCGCATTTATGTCCGAGCGGTTGCCCGTATAGACCACGCCGGCTTGAAGGCTTAGCAAGTCCGGAACGTTCCGTCCTTCGAGTGGAAGCTGCTTCACCTGGTTTTCGTTGAACGCATTGCCCAGCGACGCATCCGTAGTGTTCAGTGTCACCGACTGTGCCGATACTTCGACAGTCTCTGTAGTCGTCCCAACCTCGAGCGTAACGTTCGCCGTCGTCGGCACGTTCACCAGCAACTGCAGACTCTTTTGCTCATACCTTCGAAAACCCGTCAGTTCCACAGTCAAGGAGTAATTTCCCGGCGGCAGCGCGAGAAACTCATACTCACCTGCGGAGTTCGTCGCCATCTCGCGCTTCAGGCCTTGACCGGCGTTTGTCAGCGTCACCTTGGCATTTGCAACAGTCGAACCCGTCTTGTCGCTCACCACGCCGCGCAACGACGTCGTTCCCGTCTGCCCCCACGCACAACTCACCGCAAAAAGAAATGCCACCGAAATAATTGAAATATTGCGCTTTAAAATAGACCACGTCATGGACTGCTCCTTTCGCGCGCCCCTACCCAAAAATTTTTGTACGCTGGTGGGCAGCACAAGCCGGGACAAAAACAATGCTGCGTCTTGCCGGGTCTCAACCTGCAGGAAGACTTCGACCTTGGGCAACCGTCCCCACCACTCGACTAGCTGAACGTTGACCATGCTTTTAGGCCAAATCACCTGTCGGTGTCAAGAACAGTTCTTTGCTTCAATCTTTGGACTTTGATTTATCTAAATTTTGAATGACTGAGGGTACGGCAATGTCAATTACCCACTCTTTATTGAAGGCGGCGCGATGGCAGGTCACCCTAGCAACCGACCTGCGATTGAGGCTTGGTGCACTCGACCTATCCAAATTGTCCGATTGTCAAATGATCGATGGGTTCGCTCGTCTAGCTATCCCAGATTCAGCAGCCGCGCTACCGTCACCGCCGGAATGCCGCGGATCGCTCCCAGGATCGAATCCGAGACGTTCCCGTCCAGCCGCACTAGGGACACCGCCTCCGCGCCCTTGGTCGCCTCGCGCCGCCCCAACGCAAACGTCGCGATGTTCACGCCCAAATTGCCCAGCGTCGACCCAACCTGCCCAATCACCCCCGGCTCGTCCCGGTTGCGCAGGTAAAG
>DASXMM010000122.1:0-15117 GCA_036495665.1 Candidatus Acidiferrum sp.
CGTCTTCGGGCCGGGAAATGTAGATCGGTTCGCGCATATCAGCGAAACGTTCGGCGACAACGCCCCTATTGCGCGGCTACTGGAAGCCCTCCCATAGGCTACGACTGCTGGAAATCACACAACCGCCGGGACATTCTCAAACGGAGAAGAAACTGCTGATAAAATAGAAATGTGAGAAAGCCCGACCCTATGAGATTTTTGTCCGCGCTGCTTTGCGCGTTCGTGGCTGCCGCGGTCTGTTGCGCGCAGACCCGCTCGTCTCGCACAAATCCGCGAGAGGAATTTCGGGACAAGCTGGTGGCGGCCGCCATCGAACGCACAAAACATTCCGTGAAGTACGTCTCCCAATATGTCCACTTGGATTATCCAGGCGGCGACGTGCCCGCCGACACTGGAGTCTGCTCCGACGAAATCATCCGCGCTTACCGCGCCGTCGGCATTGATTTGCAAAAAGAAGTCCACGAAGACATGATCAAGAATTGGCCGGAGTATCCGCCAAAAACGAAGTGGCATCAGGAACGCCCGGATCCGAGCATCGATCATCGGCGCGTCCCAAATTTGATGGTGTTCTTCAGCCGCAAGGGGGAGAGCCTGCCGATTTCGCTGCGCGCCGATGATTATTCACCAGGCGATCTCGTGACTTGGGATTTGGGCGGAGATGTGCCGCATATCGGCATGGTAGTGAACGTGAAGTCCACTGGGAGCGGGCGACCTCTGATCGTTCACAACATCGGGCAGGGGCCGAAGATGGAAGACGTCTTGTTCAGCTGGAAGATTACCGGGCACTACCGGTATTTTGGACCGCACTTAGAGCAAACGCGTTGATGTTTCGGCGTGCCAGAATCTAACCTTCGCTTTTCTTGAGCGATTTAGACATCACGATGTAATGCCCCGGCACCTTCGGCTGAAGTGCCGATGAAAATGGCGCGGTGCCAATTTCTACGTAACCGAGCCGACGATAGAACGGCGGCAACGGCGTGCGTTGACTGATGACCCGCAGATCGACGGCGCAGCAACCTCCCTCGCGGAAATAGTCCTCCGCCGCCGTAACCAGCTTGCGGCCCAAACCCATGCCCTGGCGTAGTGGACCCACGGCAAGCAATCCCAGATAGCCGCGATCCCCACGAATCTCGGCGTAAACGCATCCCGCGAATCCCGCGCTGCCTTCTACTATCAAAAAAACGCCCTCGTCCATAAACGATTGTGTCTCTTCGGCGTTGATCCGATCGCCCTCGAATACAAATTGCTCAACGGCGAACGCCTCGTTGATAAGCTCGACCAAAGCGGGAATGTCCGCGCTTGTTGCGGTTCGAACCGATGCTGGCTCGCGATGTGCAGAAGATTTTGGCACCTGCGTCATGACCCTCGACCAAGAGCCTGTCGCTTAGGCGGAAAGAGCTGAGCGCCCGTTGAACCTCGCCGCCGGGCCTAGTTCTTCTTCGATGCGAAGCAACTGGTTGTATTTGGCGATGCGGTCGGTACGCGAGGCAGAACCCGTCTTAATCTGACCTGCCGCTGTGGCTACTGCAAGATCCGCGATAAATGTGTCTTCCGTTTCTCCGGAGCGGTGCGAAATAATGGAGTTGTATCCCGCTTTGCGCGCCATTTCAATCGCGTCGATGGTCTCCGTCACAGTGCCAATCTGATTCAGCTTAATCAGAATGGCGTTGCCGATCCCTTCTTTGATGCCGCGCGCGAATATTTCCGTATTCGTGACGAAAATGTCGTCTCCAACAAGCTGAATCCTCTTCACAGAGGACTTCAGCCCAGCCTTTTGCGTCAGCTGCTTCCAGCCCGGCCAATCTTCCTCGCCCATTCCGTCTTCTAGCGAAATAATAGGATATTTTTCGATCCACTTCGTCCAGTACTCGACCATCTCCGCGGGCGAGTGTGTGGACTTGTCCGATTTCTTGAAAACGTATTTCCCGCTCGCCTTGTCATAGAACTCGCTGGCCGCCGGGTCGAGCGCAATGCTCACCTGCTCGCCTGGCTTGTATCCGGCAGCGCCAATCGCTTCGATCACGATTTGAATTGCTTCCTCATTCGACTTGCAACTCGGCGCGAAGCCACCTTCGTCGCCCACCGCGGTCGAATAGCCGTGCTTTTTCAACGCCGCTTTCAGCGCATGAAAAATCTCCACGCCCCATCGCAGACCCTCCGAAAAACTCGGCGCTCCCACCGGCATAACCATGAATTCTTGGAAGTCCACCGAGCTGTCGGCATGTGCGCCGCCGTTCAAGATGTTCATCATCGGGCAGGGCAAAAGATTCGCGCTCTTATCCGTCGAATAGCGCGCCAAGTATTTGTACAGGGGAACATTTTGAGCACCCGCGGCAGCCCGCGCTGCAGCCATAGAAACGGCGAGAATGGCATTGGCACCGAGACGCGACTTGGTAGGCGTGCCATCCAGGTCGATCATGCGCTTGTCCAGCGCGCGCTGATCCCCGGCATCCAGTCCCACAACGGCTTTCGCAATTTCTCCATTAACGTTGGCCACCGCCTTCAGCACGCCTTTGCCGAGATAATGCGACTTGTCGCCGTCACGCAACTCCAAAGCTTCGTGTTCCCCCGTTGATGCGCCGGAAGGCACAGCGGCGCGGCCTTTTGCGTCGGTTCCAAGATAGACGTCAGCTTCGACCGTCGGATTTCCACGCGAATCGATGACCTGACGGGCGTGAACGCGGGTGATATTCGTTGACATGTCCTGACAATCTCCTGGATGGAATTGAACTTGAGATTGTATCAGACGGCGAGAAGGCCAACGGCCCTAGGCGTCGACCGCTTGAAACGCTTAGGCCCTCCGGACCGATGAGGTGGAATCCACTACGCAGTTTCAGGTTCTTCGATGAGCGATTCTTGACGCACAACCACCACAATGCCCGAGTCCGTCACGTGAAACCGCCGCCGGTCGGCTTCCATGTCGTAACCAACCTCCGTTCGCTCGGGCAAGCTGACATGACGGTCAATAATCGCACGGCGAATGCGCGAATGGCGGCCTATATTCACGTGGTTGTAGATGATGGAATCGGTCACTTCGCAGTAGCTGTTCACGCGCACGTTGTTCCCAATCACGCAGCGCTGCACGCGCCCGCCCGAAATCACCGAACCGCCGGCCACGATGGAATCGAGCGCGACGCCCATACGTTCTGGATCGGCGAACACGAACTTCGCCGGCGGATACTGGTGCTGCCAGGTGCGCAGCGGCCAGTTGTTGTCGTAGAGGTTGAAAACTGGAGACACGCTTACCAGGTCCATGTTCGCCTCGTAGTACGCGTCCAGCGTCCCGACGTCGCGCCAATACAAAGCGTCCTTGGAATTTTCGTCCACGAAGTTATACGCGAACACGCGATGTTTCGAAATAATGCGCGGAAGAATGTCCTTCCCAAAGTCATGCGCTGATTTTGGATCCTCGGAATCCGCAAGAAGGATGGGAATCATCAGCTGCGTATTGAAAATGTAGATTCCCATCGAGGCGTTGCAGGTTCCCGGGCGATGCGGAGACTGCTTCGGCTCGGCTGGCTTTTCCTCGAAGCCCATGATGCGCCAGTCCTGATCCACTTCGATCACGCCGAATTGCCGGGCAGCTTGCGGCGCGGGAATTTGAATGGTGGCCACGGTCACGTCGGCGGCCGAATCCACATGCTGCTTCAGCATCTTGGCGTAATTCATTTTGTAAATGTGATCGCCGGAGAGAATAAACACATACTTCGACCGTTCGCTGCCGATCGAGTAGATATTCTGATACACGGCGTCCGCGGTGCCCTGATACCACTCCTTCGAAACGCGCATTTGCGGCGTTAGTACTTCGATGTAGTCGCCCAAGCCCGCCAGCGGCGACCAGCCCGCGCGGACGTGCCGGTTGAGGCTCAGCGCTTTATATTGTGTCAGCACAAACACGCGGCGCAGGTCAGAGTTGATGCAGTTCGAAAGCGTAATGTCGATAATGCGATACAGGGCGCCGAATGGCACCGCGGGCTTGGCGCGGTCGCGCGTAAGCGGCCACAACCGCTCGCCTTGCCCTCCGGCGAGAAGCACTCCAATAGCATCGCTCATCGCAGACATGGCCGGCCTCCGGACAGACTTTTGAAAAGCGGCCCATTCTAACAGCACACGCAAGCCGAAGTGAAAGAAAGCCAGAGTATACTGCCAGCCAATACTTTGCCGTCAATCTTCCGGTCGTCTACATATACTCAGCAATTACTTCAGTACTACTGGGATACTAGAGCCCCCCGCCCGACCTCGCCATACAAAGATTGCTTGACTTCCATGGCCTCAATTGATTAGAAGATGCCAGCTACCTCATCAGGGTGAGTCCACACGGACAATGGTGCGCAAATCAATATGTCGTATTGGGAGCCTGCTTTTTCAAAGGCTCTGCCGCACCGTTCTTAGCGGGAGGCCGCCAGCGGGTGTGCGTGACCTCCATGCAGCTGCCATGCGATAATGACCAGGGGCGGTGTCGTATCTAGCAGTCACACCGCACGTTGCCAATCCGAACCGGATTGGGGGTGAATGTAAAAGTGGCTGAAGTCATTATCCAGGAAAGTGAGTCTCTGGAAAACGCACTGCGCCGTTTCAAGCGCAAGGTGCAACAGGAAGACATCATCAAGGAAATCAAGAAGCACAGCTTCTACATGAAGCCAGGCGAAAAGCGCCGGGCCAAAGAAGCCCTTTCGCGGAAGCGACTGCGTAAGAAGCAGCGGCGAGAAGCGGACTAACCTCCGCTTCGCTGCGTTCAGCGCCGCACTTCCGTGATTTAGACCCCGGTTAGGCAGAGACGTTTGGGTTTCTGTTGCAGATTCGCGAACGTAGGCCCAAGGGACCCCAGCCCGGTAGCCCCGGACTACAGGTTTCCCCATAACACTTGGTCCGCCTTGCGAAATGTGCCCATCCTCCTGCCTCACTCGGGCAAGGGGAGAGCGGCTCATGGAATACCACGACAGGGTGCTGAAGTGTGCGGAGTGTGGCGCTGAATTTGTTTTTACTGCCGGCGAACAAATGTTTTTCGCCGATAAAGGTTTCAAGAACGAACCGAAGAGATGTAAAGGCTGCAAGGCCAAGCGCGCGGAGGGCGGCGGAGGAGGCGGTGGCTCCTCGCAGATGCGCTCGGAAACGAAGACCACCTGCTCGCAGTGCGGAAAGGACACCACCGTTCCGTTCCGGCCTACGCAAGGACGCCCGGTCTTTTGCCGTGAATGCTTCCAGCAGCGACGCGCCTTAGGCGCTGCGTAACGCGCCACATCAAGATCTGGAAGTAGAAGGCGCACTAGAACGACGAATCGATCCATGTCAGTGCAAGGGCAGACATTCGTGTCTGTCCTTTTTTTGTGCCATTCACTGACGCACCTCACAAAATAATTCTCCGCCTCACATTGCGCGAACGTCGCAACTCCGCTTCCGTTTTTGATTCGGAAATTCCTACCTACTTGTACCAAAACTGTCCCTCAGGTCAGGTGACTCGCTTTGCATAACGCCATACCTTCCTCACCACAGCATCCCGGCCTTACGCTTGGGCTCTCCCCACTCAGCCCTTTTCGAAACAGTTCTCTCCGAGCGTCCTGAAACTGAACACGGTACGACCACGAAGCTAGGCGTCCATCGTCAGCAGCGCCCCCAGCCTTCGCTCAGGAAACGCCCCGCTACCGGTCTGCCTCAAGGAGAATCTATGTCCCCAGGTGCATTCGCACGTTTCGTCGAGAAATCGAGGTTCATTCCCATCCGCAAGCCAGTTATCGCCGTTGGATTGTTGCTTGCGGTTTCCTTCGCCACCGTCACACTCGGTCAGCGTTCTCCGCAAGATCCAGGTGTCCGCGCCGGAACCGTCGACTCAGGCCAGCCGTTAGCCTCGGTCGCGCAAACTCCAGGCGGACCCGATTTCTTCGCAAACGGTCTGCTCCGTTTCCAGGAGACCGAAGTCGTGCAAGGAGGGACTGACAACGGACTCGGCCCACGTTTCAACAGCAACCAATGCTCGAGCTGCCATTCGCAACCAGCTATTGGCGGAACCAGCCCGAGCGCAACAGTCTTTCCCTTTGTCGGCCCCAATCCCGAGACTCTGGTTTACAGCCTGGATGGCGCCCAGAACACTCTTCCTCCCTTCATCACTCCTAACGGTCCTACTCGCGAGGCTCGCTTCAAGTTCTTCTTGACTCCCAACGGTTCTCTGAACACCACGCCGGATGGCGGCGTTCACGACCTCTTCGTTATCTCAGGCCGCAGCGATGCCGGAACTTGCGCGATCAAGCAGCCGAATTTTGCTCAGCACCTGGCTTTGAATAACGTCATCTTCCGTATCCCGACGCCTACCTTTGGCGCCGGCTTGATCGAAAATATTTCGGAAGAAACCATCTACACCAACATGCGTGCAAACGCCGAGCAAAAACAAGATCTGGGCATTTCCGGCGTTCCCAACCGCGACGGAAACGACGGCATGATCAGCCGCTTCGGCTGGAAAGCTCAGAACAAGTCTCTCGAGATATTCGCCGGCGAAGCCTACAACGTCGAAATGGGCGTTACCAACGAACTCTTTCAGAATGAGCGCGCCAGTCCCGACGAGGCCGAGGCCGGCGGCCTTCCGGCGAACTGCAAAATAAATCCCACTCCCGAAGACGCGACGGCCATGAACCCTTCGCAGTACACTCAAGTACCCAGCGACGTCGTCCAATTCGCAATGTTCATGCGCTTCCTCGCTCCTCCGACGCCTTCCACCACGAATCCGGGCGGCACACTTTCCATCACGAATGGCAGTCACCTGTTTGCTGCGGTAGGCTGCGCTATGTGCCACACACCAACGCTCCACACCGCGCCTTCTTCCTTCACCCCAGGCCTGAACCTGGTAAACGCCAATCTTTTCTCCGACCTGCTCGTCCATCACATGGGTACGAATCTTGCTGATGGCGTTTCGCAAGGCGGGGCCGGTCCGGACCAGTTCCGCTCAGCGCCGCTGTGGGGTCTAGGTCAGCGGATTTTCCTCCTTCACGACGGTCGCACCACGGATCTTGTCGATGCCATCCGCGAACACGCCAGCTCCGGCTCCGAGGCGAACACCGTCATCCAAAACTTCCAGCGCCTGAGTCCACAGCAACAGCAGGATCTTCTCAACTTCCTGCGCTCGCTCTAGCTCCACGCATCAACGAGGAGGGACAGACATTCCTGTCTGTCCCTCTCTTTCCCGATTCTCGTTCTTGTTTTATGTCGCTCCAAAGCTAATCCCGCGAAGTTCGCGTCTCCTCTTGGGTGCGTTTACGATGACGAACCCGACGTTCCGACGCTCCGCTCGTTTTTCCCTGGACACTCGTGATCGTCTCGCTTTACAACTTCTTTAAGCGTGGCAATTTTGCGGTCCCGGTGGGAAGCTCATTGGGAAAGTATTCTTATCTCGCCCGAATTCGTACCCGAGAGGAACAGCAATGAAACTACACAGATCTCTGCTCGTCTTCGGTTTGATGAGTGCGTCGCTTGTCCCTCTAGCGAAAAGGGTGCGGGCAAAGGACGAGCCGGTCAGTGCTCAACAGATCGTTTCCGACAAACGGGATGGGCAACACCATTTCGACTTCCTCGAAGGCTCTTGGAAATTCCATCTGAAACGCTTGAAGCAGCGATTAGTCGGCTCCAACGAATGGGTTGAATTCGACGGGACTACCCTCTGTCGGAAGCTCTTGGACGGTCGCGCCGAAGTCGAAGAAATGAACGTCGATAGCACCGACAAGCACACGCACATCCAGGGTTTGGCGCTTCGCCTTTACAACCCCCAGTCCCATCAGTGGAGCATCTATTGGGTCAACGCCGCTGATGGAGTCCTCGAACCAACTCCCATGGTCGGACAGTTCATCAACGGCCGAGGCGAATTCTATAACCAACAGGTCTATGACGGCAGGGCGGTCTATGCGCGCTTCGTATGGTCAGCCGTCACAACGAATTCGCCACACTTTGAACAGTCCTTTTCAACCGATGGTGGAAAAACTTGGGAAGTGAACTGGATAACCGAACAAACTAAACGTAAGCCATAGGTTTTCGCTGATCCGCCTACATGCGTGTATTTTCCCCTTCTGCGGGGTATGATACCGCCCAGCAGTCCCCAATCAGGCCACGGCCATCCGGAGGGCCACCTCATGGCTCACCGCTTCACCATCGGTGTCGAAGAAGAGTTCCAAATCATCGACCCGGCAACTTGCGAACTGCGCTCTCACGTAATGCAGCTTGTTTCGGCCGCGTCTCCCAGCATCGCCGAGCAAGTCAAACACGAGATGCACCAGTCCATCGTCGAGACCGGCACAAAAATCTGCGAGAACGTCGGCGAGCTGCGCATCGAAATGCACCGCACTCGCGGCGAACTCGTTGCTGCCGCTGAGCGCGTTGGATTGCAAGTCGCCGCCGCCGGCACGCACCCCTTCTCCAGTTGGATCGATCAGGTCATCTCTCCCGGCGAACGCTACGAAAACATCGTCGAGGAGCTTCAGCAACTCGCCCGCTCCCTCCTGATCTTCGGCATGCACGTTCACATCGCCATGCCCGACAAGCAGACCACCATCGACATGATGAACATGGTCCGCTATTTCCTCCCACACCTGCTCGCCCTCTCCACTAGCTCGCCGTTCTGGATGGGGCGCAACACCGGCTTGAAGTCCTTCCGCACCACCGTCTTTCGCCGCTTTCCGCGAACAGGCATCCCCGAACAGTTTGAATCCTGGAGCGCCTACGAAAATTTCGTAAACCTCCTGATGAAACTGAATTGCATCGATAATGGCAAAAAAATCTGGTGGGACGTCCGTCCGCACCCGGTGTTCGGCACGCTCGAATTCCGCATGTTCGATGTCACCACCAAAGTCGAGGAGGCTGTCTCCATCGCGGCCCTCACGCAAGCTATCATCGTCAAGCTTCACCGCCTCTATGAACGCAATCAGAGCTACCGCCTCTATCACCGCGCCTTGATCGAAGAAAATAAGTGGCGCGCCGCCCGCTACGGCATCGAAGGCAAGCTCATCGACTTCGGCAAAGAGTCCGAAGTGCCCATGCGCGACCTGGCCCGCGAGCTGCTCGAATTCGTTGACGATGTCGTGGACGATCTCGGCAGCCGCAGCGCCGTCGAATACGTTCACACGATTCTCAAGGACGGAACCAGCGCAGAACGCCAGTTGCGCGTTTACAAGCAAACAGCCGATTTGAAAGCGGTCGTAAAACATTTGGTCTCGGAGACGCGCGGCGTCACCGAGCCTCGGGCTTCTTCGGCGCACGCTATCAACTAGCGGCAAAGCATCAGGTCAGTCTCAGCTTCATCTGTGAGGAGACACACATGAAAAAGGTTGGCCTTCTCTGCGGGCGTGAATATAGCTTTCCTCCGGCGTTTATCGTGCGCGTCAACGAATTGGGAAAGAAAGACGGCGTCGCCGCCGAATTCGCAAAGCTTGGCGGTACGCGCATGGGCGAGCCTTCCGGCTATCGCGTGATCGTCGACCGCATTTCCCACGAAGTCGAATATTACCGTGGCTACCTCAAGCACGCTGTCCTCCAGGGCGCCTACGTCATCAACAATCCTTTTTGGTGGACCGCCGACGACAAATTTTTCAACTATGCCGTCGCTTCAAAACTCGGCATCGCCATCCCGAAAACCGTTCTGCTTCCGCAAAAAGGCTATCCCACCGACGTGGACATCACTTCCGAATCGCTCCACAACCTTTCCTATCCCGTGGATTGGGATGGCCTTCTCGATTACGTCGGCCGCCCCGCCATCCTGAAACCTTACTCCGGCGGCGGCTGGAAGCACGTCTACAAAGTTCACAACAAAGAAGAGCTGCTCGCGGCCTACGACAAAACTTCTCCGTATTGCATGACCCTCCAGGAATTCATCGACTTCGATAAATACATCCGTTGCTTCACCTTTGGAAAATCGGATATCACTCCCGTTCATTACGACCCGAAAGAACGGAAATACCTCGTCGATCACAACTACCTCTCTTCCGAACTCGGCTCCCGCGTCGTCAAAGACGCGCAAACCATCAACGAAGCTCTCGGCTACGAAATGAACACCATCGAATTCGCCGTCAAAGACGGTATTCCCTATGCCATCGATTTCCTGAATCCCGCCCCCGACATGGAGCGCGACCGCATCACCGAATTTTATTTCGAACATGTCGTCGATAAAATGGCCCGCCTAGTGATTGACCGCGCGCTCCACGGCGCAGCTTCGTTTCCCTGGCCCCGTTGGGAAGAGATGCTTAACATCGGCGCCGCCAACGGCTTCACCGGTGCTCCCAGGCGCGTCGCCGTAGGCCAATCGCTCGCACCTGCTCCTTCCGCCCCATCACCAGGACCCAAATCCACATGACCACTGCACCAACACCTTCGGCTGCTCCCCGCAATCCCGCCGACGATTGGACCGACATTCTCAAGGCCACGCTTCTCCGCGTCCCTTCCCTCCCGGAAGATTTGTTCAAACGCCTGCGCCGCGCAAAACTCACCTTCGGCGACCGCGTTCACTGCCCGTTTCTCCGTCCGTTTTTTCTCTCGCCCGAAGATGAAGAGCGCGTCCGCACCGTCGCGGAAACCATCGCCGACCTCGGCGAACGTGTCGTCACCGCCTCGCTCGAAGACAAACATCTTTTCGCCCAGCTTCATTTGCGTCCCGAAGAAGAGCGCCTCGCGCGTCTCCCCGTCTCTTACGGCCGCGCCAGCACCGCTTCCCGTCTCGATGCCTTCCTCCTTCCCGATTCCCTGAAGTTCGCGGAATACAACGGAGAGTCACCCGCCGGCGCCGGTTACGCGGAAACGCTTGCGGAAATTTTTCGCGAGCTTCCCGTAATGCCCAAGTTCGCGCAGAACTACGCCGTCCATAGCTACCCGCTCAGCGCAAAACTCCTCGACGCCCTGGTGATGAGCTACCTGGACTGGGGCGGCTCCGCCAGCCCTCCGCAAATCGCCATCGTCGATTGGGAAGAGGTGCCTACCTACAGCGAATTCGAAATTCTCCAGTCGCGCTTCGAGAAAATGGGCGTGCCGACGGTCATCGCCGATCCGCGCGAACTCGAATTCGACGGCCACAAGCTGGTGGCTCACGATAAAAAAATCGATCTCGTCTACCGACGCGTCCTGATCAATGACATCGTCGCCAAATCCGCGGAGTGCGCTGCTCTCGTAAAAGCCTATACCGCCAATGCTGTCTGTGTAGCCAACACCTTCCGCTGCAAAATCCCTCACGTGAAAGCCTTTTTTGCTGTCCTCACCGACGAGCAAAATGGCGCGCTCTTCTCTCACGACGAACGCGAACTCATCCGCCGCCACATCCCATGGACCCGCGTCGTCGCCGATGTAAAGACTTCTCACTACGGCCAGCCAGTCGAACTCCTCGCCTTCATCGGCAATGAACGCGAAAACCTCGTCCTCAAGCCCAGCGACGAATACGGCGGCTCCGGCGTAACCCTGGGCTGGGAAACCGATGAATCCGCCTGGGACGCCGCGATCGAACGCGCCCTCTCCGCGAAAAACGGCGCCTGGATCGTCCAGGAACGCATTCCCATCCGCCGCGAAGTCTTCCCCTACATCGCCAACGTCGGCAAAGTCGATTACCGCGACATGCTAGTCGATTTCGCCCCCTATCTGTTCCGCGGCAAACTCTGCGGCTTCCTGACCCGCCTGAGCGCCACCGGCCTAGCCAACGTAACCAGCGGCGGCGGCCAAGTCCCCGCCTTCCGCGTCACCCCCCGCACCGCTGCAGCGTAAACGCCGCCGCGAATCTATCAAGGTGTCATTCCGAGCGAAGCGAGGAATCCGCTTTTCGCTCCCAGTTGTCGAGCATCGTCGATGACTCTCCGTGATCTCTGTTCCCTCCGCTCCCTCCGTGTAAATCTTTTTTCTTCTTCTTCGAAGAATTGCTAAAATAAAAAGATGTACTTTGGCCACCCAGACCCAGCCTTAATGCCCGGCGCCAAAAACGCCGTAGAAACCTGTCTCAGCATCCGCCCTGGCGAACACGTCGCCCTCATCGCCGACGAA
This sequence comes from Candidatus Acidiferrum sp., assembly GCA_036495665.1. GTDB lineage: Bacteria > Acidobacteriota > Terriglobia > Acidiferrales > UBA7541 > Acidiferrum. Next base: position 11,989 of record DASXMM010000122.1, read on the forward strand.
GCCTGTCGCTCCGTAGCCGCCAGCATCGCTGCCGCCATCGAAGACCGTGGCGCTCAATACACCGGCCTCCTCCTCGAAGACTTTGGCCCGCGCCCCATGACCTCCGCCGCCCCCGAAATCCTGCAGGCCCTCGAGACCGCCGACGTTGGCGCCCTCTGCATGACGCCCCAACCCGGCGAACTCGGCGCCCGCATGGCCATCGTCCGCGTCGTCGAACGCCACCAAATCCGCTACGCGCACATGGTTGGCGTCACTCCCGAAATCATGCAGCAAGGCATGCGCGCCGACTACCGCATGGTCGACCGCCTCAGCGACAAACTCCGCGAGCGCATGCTCCGCGCCCAAACGCTCACCGTAAAAACCGAGGCGGGCACGAGCATCGCCGCGCATTTCGATCGCGGCCTCGACTGGGTCAAAACCAGCGGCCTCATCAGCCCGCGTTACTGGTCTAATCTCCCCGCCGGCGAAGTCTTCACCACTCCCGCCACAGTCGACGGCACCTTCGTCTGCGACGCCACTGCCGGCGATCATTTCAACGGGAAATACGGCGACCTGCAATCCACGCCACTCACTCTGAAAATCGAAGGCGCACGCCTCACCGGCGTCGACTGCGCCCGCAAAGACCTCGAAGAGGAATTCTGGCAGTACTGTCACACCGACGAAAACAGCGACCGTGTTGGCGAACTGGCCTTCGGCACCAACCTCGGCCTCTCCGAAATGATCGGCATCCTCTTGCAGGACGAAAAATTCCCCGGCGTGCACATCGCCTTCGGCGACCCCTACGGCAGCCAAACCCACGCCGACTGGAAATCCAAAACTCACGTCGACGTCCTAACCCGCAACTGCGACGTCTGGATCGACGAAGACCAAATCATCTCCAAAGGCCACTACCAACTCGACCACCTCGGCTTAGGCTGAGCATTGAACTCGTTTTTTCTCGCACCATACGCACTGACAAACACATAGACCCACCCCCAACTCCACCGCCTCCATTACCTTTTGCTGGAAATCTTCCTAAAAATTCTCACAAATCGTCTCAACGCACGCGACGTGCCACTTTTTCCTTCGCTTACCCGTTTCTTTTCTTCCACTTACTTCGCCAAGCGTCCTAAATCCTCGCAAAATCGTTCGAATGTTTACCACGCAAATAGCTATTGACACAATATAATTTCCGTGATAGTATTTCACATGACGCTCGCGTTCCCCCTACTCCCACCAAGCACCGTCGGCCCCCGCACAATCCCTTCCCAAAACGGAACCCGCTCCCCGTTCTCTCCTTGCGCCCATCGAACACGTACGGCATTTTTAAGCCATTCATTATCAATCACTTCCACACTATCCAACATGAAGGAATTGACGTATCCCGTTCAAAATCAATGCGTTCCGCACTCTTTCGTGCACAACGGGGGGTGGGGGTACCCGCACAGACTCCAGGCCGCCAGCCGAGGGGGGTGCTTGCTGTTTTCAGAGGATTGGATCAGAAGAGGCGGGCGACATATTCGCGCATCTGGTGCTTCCAGTACGGCCAGTCATGCCCGCCTTCCGGGCCCCAGTTATCCAGCGAGTGCCGAATCCCCTTGCTCGAAAGTATTTCGGACAACCGGTACGTCGGCCCGCTGTTCTCCCATTGACCCGTGCCCGTCGTCAGACGGATGTCGCAACTGGCGAGCTGTCCTAAGACCCAGGGATCGTTCAAGTTAGCGAGGTAATCGACCGGATTGTTGAAATAAAAATTATCGTCGTACATGCCGTCCATGAAGTTCCGGACGTCGTACACGCCAGACATGGCAAAGCACCTCTTGATTACGTCGGGATGCTTGAAAAGCGAGTTGGCCGCGTGATACGCGCCAAACGACGCGCCCATCGTGGAAATCGCGATCCCGGGGCTCTGGCAGTTGTTCCAGATGAACGGAACGACTTCTTCGCGAAGGTAGGAATCGAAAACGGACTGTACATAGCTTCGGTGAAAAGGATGCGCGCCCTTGTTGTAAAAGCTGAGTCCGTTGATCGAATTGATGCTGAAAACTTTTATCTTTCCGCCGTCGATAAAATCGGCCAGCGCGCCGATCATGCTCTGGCCTTCGAGCTCCGTTTCGTCGCCCGCGCTCGTCGGGAACCCGAGGATCGGCTGTCCCCAGTGCCCGTGAACAATCACGCCCATGTCGAGGCCGAGCCGCGGAGAGTACCACCGGTGATATTCGCGTTTCATAGTGTGCTCCTCGCGCTCCGTGCGGGGACAGAAAGTATGCCAGCCCTGTCGGGATTCGAGCAATTGAATTGGAATAGCGGGGGAACGCCGCCATCGGTGTATATTTAAACGCACGAAACGCACACACGGAGCCCAACATTCATGGCCACGCCATCCACAGCGAACCGCCCGACACCGGAGCGCATCTTTGCACTGATGAACGCGTTCCAGAACACTCAGGCGCTCAAGACGGGAATCGAACTGGACATTTTCACGGCCATTGCTGAGGGCACGAATAGTGCGCCGCTTCTCGCAGCAAAGGTGAATGCTTCGGAGCGTGGCGTCCGGATTCTTTGCGACTATTTGACGATCATCGGCCTGCTCACAAAAGAGAATGGGAAATACTCGCTGACCGACGAGTCCGCACTTTTCCTCGACCGTCGTTCGCCCGCGTCGCTCGTCGCCGTAACCGGATTTCTCGCCAGCCCATGGCACAAAAAAAATACCGAAGCGTTGACCGAAGCGGTTCGCAAAGGCGGAACCGCCGGGCCGCAAGGCGACAATTCCAAGCCGCAAGATGAAGTGTGGGTGGCGTTCGCGCGGTCGATGGCAAAACTGACGATACCCCCCGCCAACTTTATCGCCGAGCTCCTCGGCTGCTCGGACGGTAAGCCCTGCAGCGTGCTGGACATCGCCGCCGGACACGGGAATTACGGCATCACCGTCGCGCAGAAAAATCCGAATGCGAAAGTAGTTGCCGTGGATTGGCCATCGGTACTGGAAGTTGCACAGGAAAACGCACGAGCCGCCGGCGTTTCCGACCGCTACACCGTGCGCCCCGGCAGTGCGTTTGAAACCGATCTCGGCGGCGGCTACGACTTCGTCCTGTTGACGAATATTTTCCACCATTTCGATATGCCGACGTGCGAGAAGCTCATGCG
>DASXMM010000123.1:0-2255 GCA_036495665.1 Candidatus Acidiferrum sp.
ACGAAACTCTTGCCTGCAAATTTATCGCTCTTCACCTCGCGCTTTTCCGCCGTAGGATGCACGCCAGCTTTGTTCAGTTTCTTGATGAGCTGGCGATTTGCGGGTTCGGAGAAAAATTCGGCAATCGCCGCAGCCACTTTAGGGCCGACCTCGTTCACGGCAACAAGCTGCTCTTCGCTCGCGGCAGCCAATTCTTCAAGCGAAGAAAAATGTTCCGCCAGAAGTTGCCCCGTTCGTTCGCCAACCATGCGGATGCCCAGCGCGTAGATCAGTCGCGCCAGACTGTTTTTTTTGCTTCCTTCGATTTCCGCCAGCAAATTCTGCGCAGATTTTTCCGCCATGCGATCCAGAGTGGCTACCTGGTCTTCTTTCAGCGCGTAAAGATCGGCCACATCTTTAACGATTCCCTTCTCCACGAGCTGATCGACGATTTTGTCCCCGAGGCCGTCGATATTCATCGCATGCCGGCTCGCATAATGCAGCAACGACTCCTTCCGCTTCGCCGGGCACGCCGCATTGACGCAGCGATACGCCACTTCGTCCTCGGCTTTGTGAATAGTGCTGCCGCATTCCGGGCACAGCTTCGGCATGTGAAACGGCTTGCGGTCTTTCCCGTGCTTCACCACTTTCAAGACATGTGGAATGACTTCGCCGGCACGTTCGATCAGCACAGTGTCCCCGATCTGCAAACCGAGCCGTTCGATCTCATCCATATTGTGGAGTGTAGAGCGGCTGACAGTGACGCCTCCCACTTGCACCGGCTCCAGGAACGCCACCGGCGTCAACGTGCCCGTTCGCCCCACCTGCACGCGAATATCGTTGACTACTGTAGTCTCCTGCCGCGCTGGATACTTGTAAGCAATCGCCCAGCGCGGCGCTTTGGACGTATAACCCAGTTCGTTTTGTATGCCGACGGAGTTGACCTTGATCACCACGCCATCGATCTCGTAGGGCAGCTTTTCGCGCTTGGCGTCCCAATCATTGCAATACTTGATGACCGCATCGATTCCATCGCAGAGCTTCCAATCGTCCGAAGCACGGAAATGCAATTGCTTGAGCACTTCGAGGCTTGTGGAATGCTTGGAAAAAGGCACTTTGCCATTGACGTAAAGGTAGTACGCGAAAAAGTCCAGCCGGCGCGCCGCGGTGATCGACGGGTCAAGAACACGCACGGCTCCGGCGGCGGAGTTGCGCGCGTTCACAAATATCTTCCCGCCCGTCAACTCCTGTTGCCGATTCAGCGCTTCAAACGCCTTGCGCGTCATCAGCACCTCGCCGCGCACTTCAAACTCGGCGGGAAGTTTTGCCTTCTTCAAGACCGCCGCATCCACTTGCAGCGGAATCGAACGAATGGTTTTCACGTTTGGGGTCACGTCTTCCCCGGTCGTGCCATCGCCGCGCGTCACGCCGCGCACCAGCTTGCCGCCTTCGTATTGCAGCGAAATGCTCAGCCCATCAAATTTATGCTCGGCGATGTACTCGATTTTCTCCACGCCGCTGCCTTCGCGCACACGCCGGTCAAACTCTTTCAGCGCATCGTAGGAAAACGCATTGTCGAGGCTCAGCATCGCGCGCGCATGGCGCACCGTCTGAAACCCTTCGCGAGGAGTGCCCCCCACGCGAACGGTCGGCGAATCCGGCGTAATCAACTCGGGATGCGCCGCCTCCAACGCCTTAAGTCGCTCCATCAAGCCGTCGTAAGCTGCGTCAGAAATTTCCGGCTCGTCGAGGACGTAATACTGGTATTCGTGGTGGCGAAGCTTCTCGCGAAGCCCTTCGATCTCTTTTTTGATCCCAGCAGGCGCCGCTTTGGCCATGAAACCCTCTTCAGAAGGGATAGCTCAATTTCGCCAACATTATATAGAATGAAGATGGCAATCAACGACTCGCAAGCATGACCTGAAAGAAGGATGACCATCGAAATCCAGAATGCTCTACTGATTCACAACCCCAACGCGGGAAACGGCGGGCACGGGCGCCGCCCCATGCTCGACGAAGCTCGCCGCATTTTTGCCGCAGGTGGGATTCAGACGGAACTCGCCGAGACCACCAAACCTGGCGACGCCACCGAAATCGCGCAACGCGCGAATGACGAAGGCCGCCAACTTGTTATCGCCTGTGGGGGCGATGGCACGCTGAATGAAGTCGTAAACGGGCTCGCCGGTCAAAAGAATGGCCATCGCGTGCCCCTCGCGCTTCTCCCGGGCGGGACCGCCAATGTCCTCGCCAAAGAGTTGGATTTGCCGTGGGACATT
>DASXMM010000124.1:0-5262 GCA_036495665.1 Candidatus Acidiferrum sp.
CGGCGGAAACAAGTTCATATCGATTTGAGGTTGGCTTCAAGCTACGAACGCTACCTGACCATGCGGATAGGAGAAAACGAGGACGAAGACTAGCGTCGCTCCCGGCTAAAGAGCGCAGCGACCATACAAATCTTCAACGGAGCTAGAGCCGGCGAAGAACGTTCCTTCGTACAGGATCAGGTCGTGGAATACGAACAAACCCCCCTTCGTAAGGGCAAGGTACACGCACCATTCCTGACACTGTTTCAGGAACATAGCCAGTTCTTCGAGCAGCGCTGGTTTGGCGAGAGTCCAAGACGCTTCCACGCGAACGCTCAGCCCGTACATGTCGTCATCTACGACAAAGAAATCGGGTTTGGAATCACCACCCCGCCATTCTTCGACAGACTCTTCGTAAGTGTCGAGGATCGGCATTTTCCCCGTTGGTCCCACGGTGCCGTAGGACGAAAGTATATCCAGTACGGCGTTCCTAAAGGTGTGGAACTGCTGCCAAGTGTGGTCTCGATTGGAGAATGGACAAACCTCACGCGAGAACTCAATCACCCGAATAGAAAAGTATCGTCGAGCCGATGGTTGGGGCTGTTGCTGACTCATTTTGCAGAACCTAGCACGGCGAAACATAACGGCGCAACTGGACAAGTGCGAAACGCAAACAGGGATTAGGTGGGAAGTCGTTTCAAGAGAAATACCAAGGAAAGTGGCGCGCCCGGAGAGATTCGAACTCCCGACCCTCTGGTTCGAAGCCAGATGCTCTGATCCGCTGAGCTACGGGCGCGTGGGAGCGATTATACCGCTGGTGCTGGTCTGGGCCAACGCTCTGTTGAAATTCTCTCGTGTTGCGATTGCGGGCCGTCGTGGAGGGCCTTGCTTGTAGTTTACGCGGCAAAAGCGGCGTCGAGCCGCCGCACTCCAAAGTACGGCCTGCCTGAATTTGTGTGTGCTAGCATTCGGTTTCTGTTCAGGAGCGTTTGTGCGGAATGCGTTTGCGCGATTTGCGGGGTGTTTTCTTTTTCTTGCTGCGTGTGGCGGGATTGCGCTGCGCGGCGGCGACGTTGTGCGGGCACAGCAGGCGGCTGAGGCGTCGGGTTCGAATGGGGATTTTTCTGGGACTGTTGACCTTGGGAATGGGCGCAGGATTTTTCTGGAGTGCCGCGGAGCTGGGCGGCCTACCGTGATTCTCGAATCTGGGTTGCGGACGCGGGGGGATAACTGGAGCCGAGCGGATTTGCTGTCGCATGGCGGGGCGGCGGTGATGCCGGAAGTGGCGAAGTTTGCTCGCGTTTGTAGTTATGACCGGCCGGGGACGACTTTGAATCCGGGAGAGACGAGCCGCAGCGATGCGGCGCCTATGCCGCGCACGGCTACTAACGTGGTGCGCGATCTTCATATGCTGCTGCGGGCCGCGGGTGTTCCCGGTCCTTACGTGCTGGTGGGGCATTCGTTTGGCGGGCTTGTTGTGCGGCTGTATGCGGCAACGTATCCGGAAGAGGTGGGCGGGTTAGTCCTCGTGGACGCGTTGGCGGAGCAGATCAAGCCTTTGTTTAAGCCTGCGGACTGGACGACTTTTGTGGCGCTGAACTCGGGGCCTTTGCCGGAATTTGAGAATTACGCGGGGATCGAGGCGATTGATTTTGACATGAGTTTTCAGCAGATGGAACGGGAGATGAACGATCCGAACAATTCCCTGACCAATCCAAACGGGCCACCGGCGAAGAAAATTCCCGTGATGATTTTGGTGCGCGGATTGAAACTGGAAATGCCGGCTAGCGCGCCGGCGAAATTTGGGACGATTCTGGAGCCTGCCTGGCGAAAATCGGAGGAGCAGATGGCGGCGGTGGTGCCGCATGTGCAGTTGATCATCGCGAAGAAGAGCGGGCATTACATTCAGTGGGATGAGCCGGGGCTGGTGGTGGAAGCGATTCGGAGAGTCGTCGGGCTGGCCGGACACCCTTAGACGGATCCGCGTTCTCAAGAACACCGCAGACTGCTCAGCAAACGTCAGCCTACCGTCTGCATGGCGGAAACTAATTCTGGAATATCAATTTTAATTAAGGTGCCCTGGCCGGTGCGGCTTTCGATTTGGAGATGGAAGTCGGCGCCGTAGAGGACGCGAAGGCGTTCGCGAACGTTGCTGAGTCCGATGCCTTCGACGTAGACGTGAGGAAGTTTTTCTTCGGAGATGCCAACGCCGTTGTCTTCGATTTCGATGTGCAGGCGGCCGTCGCGGTTGGTGGTGCGAAGCTGGATCTGGCCGCCGTCGAGTTTGGGGGCGAGGCCGTGTTTCAAGCAGTTTTCGACGATGGGCTGGAGAAGCATACTGGGGACAAAGGATTCGAGGGTTTCGTCTTCGATTTGCTTGATGATGTCAAGATTGTCGTGGCCGAAGCGGGCGACTTCGATGTCGAGGTAGTCGTCGATGAACTCGAGCTCTTCGCGCAGGGGGACGAAGGTCTCGTGTTTGCGCAGGAGGCGGCGGAGGATGTTGCTGAGTTTGAGGACGACGCCTCGGGCGTTATCGGGATCGAAACGGATGAGCGCGGAGACAGTGTTGAGCGTGTTGAAAAGGAAGTGCGGGTTGATTTGGCGGGAGAGGGCGTCCATGCGGGCTTTGAGGAGGAGTTGCTGGTGGCGCTCGAGGTTCATCTCGATGCGGGTGTTGTTCCAGATTTTTAGCGGGGCGGCTACGGACATGAGCGTGGCGATGACGGTCAGGGCGAGCCACCAGTCCCATTGAGGATGGATGGCGAAGAGCCACTTGGGTTTGGTGGCTTGGACTAGAGCGACGCGGCCGAGTTCGAGGAGGACGCAGACGCCCAGTGGAGCCATTTCCCAGGAGAGTTGGCCTTTTTTGAGGAGGCGGACTGCGGCTTTCGGAATGTTTAGAAATGTGAAGGGGCCGAAGTTCCAGAGGTCTTCTTTGTTGGGGATGGCTTGGCGGATCAGGCCGCCGAGTAGGCCTGCGGTGGAAGCGGCGGGCATCGCTAGCCACTCGTGAGAGATGAGCGCAGGGATGGTGATGATGGCGCCGCCGATGGGGCCGACTACGCGGCCGCCTAGCAGTCCCATAAGGAATGCACCTTCGAGCGAGAGGTCGGCGAATTGATAGGGAGTGCCCACGAGACGCAGCGTGACCCCGACGATGAGCGGCGGGGTCATAAAGAGCATGAGCTTTAGCTTTTGGTCGGGGTCGCGCTCTTCGGTGAAGAGAACGCGGCGGAAGGTGTTCCAGCGAGCGAGGAGAGCGGCGATGGAGGAGGCTACGCCGACCTTGAGGAGCAAGGTGAAGAGCAGGTCGCGAACTGCGGCGGCGGAGTCCATGGTTATCCAGATGCGTCGGCGTCTTTGGTAACGCTAGCCAATCGTGGGCGTGATGTAAAGCGGGGTGTGGCGTACCTGCTATACTTTTGTTCTCGATGAATAAAAAATCGCGTACGCGGAAAAATAGGAAAAAGACGAGGGCCGGTGTACAGCTTGTGGCGGAAGCGGCGCTTCCTACGCAGCATGGGCGGTTCACGATTTATGGATTTAAGGGGAGTGGGCCGCAGGAAGAGGCGATTGCGCTGGTGCGCGGGAAGTTGAATGGGAAGACGGCGCCGCTGGTGCGCGTGCACTCGCAATGTTTGACGGGAGATGTGCTGGGGTCGCTGCGATGCGACTGCCGTGCGCAGCTTGAGCTTTCGCTGAAGAAAATCGGGCAGGCGGGGTCGGGAGTGTTGCTGTATTTGCCGCAAGAGGGGCGCGGGATTGGATTGATGAACAAGCTGCGCGCTTATGAGCTGCAGGATGGCGGAATGGATACGGTTGAAGCGAATGAGACGCTGGGATTTGCAGCGGATGCGCGGGATTATGATTTTTCGGCTCAAATTTTGAAGAAGCTGGGCGCTAAGAAAATAAGGCTACTTTCGAACAACCCCGAAAAAGTGCGGCAGCTTGAGACGGCTGGGATTCGAGTTGCGGAAAGAGTTCCGTGCCAGCCGCGCATCTCGAAAACCTCTCGAGCTTATTTGCAGACTAAAAAAAGAAAAATGGGGCACATTCTCGACGGTGTCTGAGGCGCGGTTGAGAATTACGCGATCTTAGCCGCCGCCGACGAATTGGACGATTTCGTAGCGGTCACCAGGTTCGACGGGCGTTTGAGTCCAGGCGGGACGCGGGAGAATTTCGAGGTTGCGTTCGATGGCCACGCGGCCGGAGTCGAGGCCAAGCGCGGCGAGCAGGTCAGTGACCACCGCGCCGTGATTTACTTCGCGTTTTTCGCCGTTGACGACGATTGAGATTGCGGTTTCCATCGAACGATTCAAACTTCTTACTAGAACGACTGGCGAGATTTAGTTTACCCGAAAGCTTATTTGAGCGCTTGGCCGACCGGCACGCGCGGGCGGGCTTTTAACTGAAATTTCAGCTGAGCCTTCGAATCGGCTTGCGTCGCTTCTATGACCAGAGCCGGCTCGGCTCCCGCGAGGCGCGGCATTTCGAATTCGAGGCGCGCCTGGCCATCCGAGCCTGTCTCCGTTGAAAATTCGGTGACGGCAGCAGCACCGTCGATTCGCGCTGTAACCAACGCGCCAACGACTGCGCCTCCATTCTGCTTCTTGCGGACGGCTACGTGCAAATTTGCGCGCTTTCCCGCAAGCCAGGTTTTCGCGTTGATCAACTCCATCGCTAGCGATGCCGCTTGTTGAGACGCTGGTTTCTTTGCGGCGAGGCTTTCCTTTTGCAGCAAGGGCGGCGGAACGAGATGCAATGCGCCACTGCGAATCTCCTCGGTTACGGAGCGGTGCTGGTCGTCGATGCGTTTTCTGAGCAGCTCTTCGCGCGCCGGATCGAGCGGCAACAGATCGATATAATTGTTGGTGCGCCGGTGCAGGACGCGGCCGCGGCAGTAGACGGTGGTGTCGATCAGGGCGTTGGCGGTGCCGCGATCCTCGGTCTGGACGTGATAGACCGAGTCGCCCGCTTTCACGTCCGTGTTGTGACCGAAGAGCATATCCTGAGGTCCTCTTCCGGGCGGCGCATGGGGCCAGGAATCCGCCGATGCACTCCGCAGGATTCTTTTCAGTCGATTTGACCGACTGGCCGTTGAATGGATATTATAGCGCTTTGCTTATGACTGATTCGGGTCTACAAGCCTACACGCCGCTTCTCATGCACCTCCTCATTGCCACGACTCTGGCCGGGGCTCTAACGGCTGCATCGGTCCTGGTGGGATGGCGCCGTCCCAGCCGCGCGAAACAGCTTCCTTATGAATGCGGTATGGAACCG
>DASXMM010000125.1:0-4133 GCA_036495665.1 Candidatus Acidiferrum sp.
ATTCCTCAGCTCATCGCCAATGTCCTGGAAGGACTGATCCAAATCGTCGACGTGGTAGGGAAAGAAGGCGCGGCCGCCGGTTTCATCGGCAAGGTCTTGCAGGATTTTGTCGCCTTCGGTCAGGTGCGTCTTGCGGCTGGCTAGTTTGTCCGGATCGGTTTGCGAAAGTTGAATCCACTGCGTGCTGGTGCTGATGGTATAGATCACCACGCTGGTGCGCTGCGCCATCTCGATCGCTTCAGTGCGCGTGTGCGTCGAGAGATTATCGTCGCCGTCGCTGATCAGAATCATCACGCGGCGCACAACGTCCGGCTGGTCGCCGGGCGGGCGCGGCGGATGGCTCAACTGGTTCTGGCAGGCGTCGTAAATCGCATCGTAGATCGCGGTGCCACCACCGGCGCGAGTCTGCATGACCTGGTCGCGCAGCAGGCCGGCGTCGCTGGTGAACGCCTGGACCACTTGCGGCTCGTCATCGAACGTCATCACAAAGGCTTCGTCCCTTCCGTGCCGCAAAACACTGAATAGGAAATTGATCGAAGCATCTTGCTCGAACTTGATGCGGTCGCGGATGCTGTTGGAAGTGTCCAGAAGCATGCCGATGCGCAATGGGAGGTCGGTCTGTTTGCTGAAGTAGCGAATTTCTTGCGGGAATTTCTCGTCAAAGATCTGGAAGTCTTCTTTTTGGAGGTCGGGCACGAGCTTGTTGCGCCGGTTTAGCACGGTGAAGAGCACGTCGACGAGGTTCACGACCTGGATAATGCGCTGCGGAGCTTGCGGCGAAGCTTTCTCGCCTTGCGGCGGCGCTGGCTTTTCGCCCTGTTGACCTTGCTGCTGTGTGGGCGGCTGTTGCGCGGGCGGTGCAAGCGGTGGGGACTGCGCCGGCGCTTGCGCGGGTGCCGGCTGGGCGCGGTCGCTGACCGTACACGTAAGCAAAACCGCCACAAGTAGAAGAGAAATCAGTGCCCTGGACATGTCAGTTGATTATAGGTAGGGAGCAAGCGCAGCGTCAATTCGCCCCGGATCCTCTCCTGTTGCTTCTGCGAGCTTCTGAACGAAGTCGCGCAATTCCGCCGGCAGCGGCGCTTGGACTTCGATCCACGCGCCTGTTCTCGGCTGAGTGAAGCCGAGCTTCGCCGCATGCAGGAAGTTGCGCCCTAACGCCGGCATCGCCGTCATATCGAGCTTGTTAGACGCGCCGCGCCGGGTTCCAGCGCTTACGCGAAGCTGCGCGGATGCACCGTAAAGCGTATCCCCCACGACGGGATGTGCAATCGCCGAGAAATGCACGCGAATCTGATGCGTTCGCCCGGTGTGCAACTGCACTTCGACGAGCGTGGTGCCGTCCACTTGCTCAAGCGTGCGCCAGTCCGTTCGCGCTTCCCGCACAGCGCCCGCCAGTTCCGTGCGACGCACGGCGACGGAAGACAGCTTGCTTCCTGGCTTCTCCCGGTAGACCGCCATGCGGGTACGGCGGTGCAAATCCCGGCCAATCGCTAGCTCAATTCGTCCTTGCTTTTCTTTCAGCAGACCTTCGACGAGCGCAATGTAGGTCTTCTTCACCGAGCGTTGACGAAATGCTTCCCCTAGCTTGGCGTGCGCGAAGTCATTTTTGGCGACGAGAATGACGCCGGACGTTTCCTTGTCCAAGCGGTGCACAATCCCCGGCCGCAAGGCATCGCCGCCGCGCGAAAGGGCCTGCCCACGGCCTAGCAGCGCGTTCACCAGAGTGCCGCGCGTATTCCCGGCACCGGCGTGTACGGTCATCCCCGCCGCTTTGTTCACCACGATTACGTCGTCGTCTTCGTAGAGGACGTCGAGAGGGATCGATTCGGCTTCGGCGCGCATCGGCGGACGGTTCTGCGCGTCGACGGCGATCTTTTCGCCCGCGTGCAAACGGTGCGCGCCCTTCGACGGCTTAGCGTCGACGAGCACCAGCCCCGCCTCGATGAGTTCCTGGATCCTCGTGCGGCTCAGCTCCGGAAGGCGCGCGGCGAGATAACGATCGAGACGTTCTCCGGTATCGCGATCCTCAACCTCCAGGGTGTGGGTGGTGGGCGTAGGCACCGAAGGATTCTAGCAGTTCAACCGCTTCCCAAACGGAGTGAAGACTGAGCTGCGAGCTGAACTAAGAGAAAAGACGCAGGGCTCCGCGGACTCCGCCCTGCGCTACATCTCACGGGCTGCAGCGATTGTGCGCGACGATAGGGACGGTAAGAAGTTATTTCTTCTCGGGAGTTTTTGGGGGGAAGAAGATCAAATCCAGAATCAGCAAAATCGCGCCGATGGTGATGGCGGAGTCGGCTACGTTGAAAGCGGGCCAGCGGTAGGTGCCAATCCAGACTTCGAAGAAGTCGGTTACGGCGCCGTGAAGGATGCGGTCGGTAACGTTGCCGGTAGCACCGCCAAGCAGGAGCGCGAGACCTGCGCTTGCGGCGGCGCCACCTTGGCCGGCTACGAGGAGCCAGGCCAGTGCGCAGATCACAACGAGCGCGCCTCCGATTAACAGGGTGCGGAGCCATGGAGAGTTGGAATCGGCGAAGAAGCTGAAAGCGATGCCGGGGTTGCTGCTGTGGACTAGATAAATGAGGTGGCGGACTACTTCGTGGCGCCAGCCGAGAGCTGTTTGTGTTTCAAACCAGGCCTTCGTGGCGCGATCGAGAATCACAATGGCAAGCGTTAGCCAGAGCCACTTGAGGCGCGACGGTAGTTTCATGAGTGAGCGGACTCCGATTGTGCGATTGCGTCCGATTCTTCGATTTCGGCTAAAGCGGCCGTGCAGCGTTCGCAGACGCCCGTGTAGCGCTTATTCTCGCCGACATGCGGGGAGTAGTTCCAACAGCGTTGGCACTTTGCGCCATCGGCGCGCAGAACTTCTACCTGAAAGGGTTTTGGATTCGCGGGATTGGCGATCGCATCAAACGGCAAAACTTCGACCTGCGAAACGATGAATAGCGACGGGAGATCTTTTGCGTGGATTTGCAAGAGTTCCAGATATGGTCCGTTTGCCCGAAGGCGTATCTTGGCCTCGAGCGAGGCGTTGATGAATTTTTGGGTGCGAGCGCGCTCGAGATCTTGCAACACTTCGGCTCTCAACGCGTGGAGCTTTTCCCATTGCGCTTTCGCGCTGGGATCGAGGCTTGAGCGGAGGTCGCTTTCCTTTGGGAAGAGATGGATGTGGACGCTTTGCGGATCACCCGCTAATTTTGGCGAGTGGGTCCAAATTTCCTCGGTCGTAAAGGCGAGGATAGGCGCGGCGAGACGTATTAGCGCCCTGCTGATTTTCCAGACGGCGGTTTGCGCCGAGCGGCGCGAACGGTTTTTGGCGGCTTTTGTGTAGAGACGGTCTTTCAGCACATCGAAATAAAATGCGCTGAGATCGACTACGCAATAGTCGTGCAGAGAGTGGTAGACGCGATGAAAATCGTAGGCGCCGTACCATTCGCGGCATTTTTTGACTAGATCGGCAGTGCGTTCGAGCATCCAGCGGTCGATTTCGTCGAGGGACTCATTTGCGAGTGCGTCTCGGGCCGGATCGAAATCAAATAAATTGCCAAGGGCGAAGCGGAAGGTGTTGCGGATTTTACGGTAGGCCTCGCTGAGCTGGGTCATGACGCGGTCGCTCATTTTGACATCGGCTTGATACTCCTGCGACGCGACCCACAAGCGAAGCATGTCGGCGCCCCATTTTTCGCAGATGTCGCTGGGGAGGACCACGTTTCCTAGCGACTTGGACATGGGCCGGCCGTGTTCGTCGAGCGTCCAGCCGTGGGTGACAACGCTTCGGTAGGGGGCGCGCTCGAGCAGGCCTGTTGCGATCAGGAGCGAGCTTTGAAACCAGCCGCGGTATTGGTCGGGGCCCTCGAGATACATGTCGGCGGGCCACTCGTCGTTGTTCAGAACCGCGATGTTTGAGGAGCCGGCGTCAAACCAGACATCGAGAATGTCATTTTCTTTGCGCCATCGAGCGGCGCCGCACGCGCATTTTGTTCCGGCAGGCAACAATTCTTCGGCGGCGTGTTTGTACCAGGCGTCCGCACCCTCGCGCTCGAACCACTTCACTACGTTGCGCAACGCGTGAAAATCTTCGAGGCGCGTGCCGCAGGCTTCGCAATAGAAAACGATGATCGGGACGC
>DASXMM010000126.1:0-5631 GCA_036495665.1 Candidatus Acidiferrum sp.
ATTCCTGCTGGCTCGGATCGAACTCCAGTACGACGTCTCCGGCGTGCACCTGCGCTCCTGCCGCGGCCAACTGAATGATCTGCAACGTGCCTCCGGCGATCGGTGGCGCCGAAATACCTCGCGAGTGCTCCGTGTGCAACGCGCCTTTTGTGAACACCTTGAGCTGCAGGTCAACTTCTTTGACTGTGGCGGTCGGGATTTCCGTATCGCTGGCAATCACGGTGGCTTGGCGGCACGCAACACCGCTAGTTCCCAGCGCGAGGCTTACTAGAAACGCCGTCACACTGGTTTTTCGTGTTCTCGAAATGAAATTCCTATTTCGCAAGCGTTGGATCCTTGAGAGCGAGCTTCTCGCCCGCCTGCAAACCCTTGGCAATCAAAGCCTCATCCCCGCTCTGCCGTGAGACTTCGACAGCCGTTTCTTCAAACTTCGAGCCACGCCGCACATACGCCACCGTGCGTCCCGCTTTCCTAAAAAGCGCATTCGTCGGAATCACAATTCCGTCGGGCACGCGATCCACAGCGATACGAACGGTCGCGCCCATTCCTGGCGCAAGCCGTGTATCGCTCCCGCTCAAGCTGAGGTCCACCGCAAAATTTCGCGGAACGGGCCATCCTGCGCCGAAATCCAAGCTCGCCGTAGGGCTGATGGCGTCGACATGCCCATCAAAATTGCGGTCCGGCAGCGCATCGAGCCGCACACTCGCGGTCTGGCCCGATTTCAACTGGCCGCGCTCGGCTTCTTCGACACGAGCGGAGATTTTGAGCGCCGAACCATCGGGTAACTCCGCAATAGCCGCGCCGGGCCACGCCCGGTCGCCCGGCTTAAAGGTAGTCGGGCTCCCTTGCGGCTGCCAGTGATTCTGCAGTGCCACCACGCCATCCAGCGGCGCCCTCAGAGTAAGCGAGTCCAGCGCGCTTTCGTCCAGTTGTACCTGGAACGCCGCCTGGTCATGCTTCTGTTGCTTGCTCGCGAGATCGGAAGCTGCCGCCGCGCGATCCGCTTTCAACTTGGCTTCCATCTCTTTGTGTTTCTGTTCGGCATCGGCGAGTTTCAATTTGGCCTGCTCGCCCTCAATCACCGACAGAATTTCCTGCTTACCCGCATCCATGCGCGCCTTCTCGGCGTCATACTTCGCGGTCATCACGTCGGTCAGGTCCTGCTCCTCCTTCAAGCGTGACGCCGCCCGCGACTGGTTGATTTCGGCCTCCGCCGACTTCACCGCGGACTGATCTTCCGCGAGTTTCTGCCTTACCGTAGTGGCGTCAAATTCCACCAGAAAATCGCCCTTCTTTACTTTCACGGCGTTGTCCACAAGCCGCAAAATCTGCAAATCGCCGGCACCATACGGCGCCGCAATCACAGCCGAGCGAATCGCTTTCACCTCGCCCTTAATTTCCAGGTAGTCCACGAACTCTTTGCGCTTCACATCGGCGGTTGGCAGATTCACGGCCGAGCGCGCCAGCCGGAACGCTCCAAATACCAGCGCGCCCACAATCAGGACAGCGCCGCAAACAAGCGTCTTCTTCCGCGATTTCCACTTCGCGCCCGCGCCGCTCATCGCATCTCCGCCGCGGTGGGATCTTCGACCGCGTCTCGCCTAATTACGTCTCCCTCAGCCAGTCCGGACTCCACCACGGCATTCAAGTCGTTGCGCCGCCCAATCTTCACCGCGCGTTTCTCAAAGCCACTCGAATTCTTCAGCCACACAAACGCATGTCCCGATTCCGTCCCGACGCTCTGATAGGGAATTACCAACACATTTGTGTCCGTACCGAGATCCAAATCCATCGCCGCCGAAAGGTCCGGCAAAAGCCTCGGGTCATTTCCTTGCACCGAGAAGCGCGCCGTGAACGACCGCACCATTTCCGTGAACTGTCCCGTGTGGCCGAGCGGCGACAATTCATCCAGCACTGCCGGTAGCATCATCCCGGGATAAGCATCCAGATGCATTTGCGCCTGCTGACCCGGATGAATCTTCAGCAAGTCCACTTGATTCAACTCGACGCGCACTTCCATCTTCGAGGGATCCACGACCTGAAGAAACGGCAAGCCAGGGCGAACCTGATCGCCTTGTTGGACCGTGCCCATTCGCCCGCCAAGCCAGATTGTATTGAAAACGACCACGCCTGCCATCGGCGAGTGCACCGTCATCTTTGCGGCGTTCGCCAGCGCATAGCGCATCGCTTCCTTCGCGCGATCTCTCTGAATCTCGAGAATCTTAATCGCCGCCGCCGCTGCCGCACGCTTCAGCGCGTACGTTTCCTTAAGCTGCTTCAGCGTGACTTGCCCCTCATCCACGGCTTCCTGATTTTTTTCCGCATCGATCCGCGACACAACCTCATTCCTTTGAATCTCGAGTTGCGCCCGTTTCAATTCGTCTTCCGCCTGCTTCATCGCGGTGTCATCTTTGGCCCGCGCGATATCTTCATCTGTCTGCTTTTGAGCCACTTGGCCTACCAAGCCGTCGTAAGTGCTCTTTTTGTCGAGGTAGTCCTTCGTCTGCGCCTGTGGATCGAACTCCACCAGGAGGTCATCCTTCTTTACGTGTTCGCCTGCCGTAGCCAGCTTGGTAATCACCATCGAACCGACCTGCGCCCCCTCCAACCTCGGTGCGAGGACCACGAACGACCGCGAAGCCTGCGTCGTCCCATTCAACCGCAGCGTTTGCGACAGGCTCTTTCTCTCCACGCGTACAACCGATTCCGCGTGGTCCGCCGAGGAGCGCCCCTGCCGGAAATGCAAAAAAAGAAAGGGGATAGCGACAAGAAGCAATACGGTAGCGATACGAAGCAGAAGGGTCTTGGGCTTGCCGCGGTGTTGGGTCATTGGGCCCATAACCTCTATAAGACTCAGAAAGCGTTCGAGTGTTATCCCGTCAAGCTGGAACGTTGGAACTCAAACCCGCCGAATTGGTTGTTTCCGTAATTATCCAAACGTGTTGAAAACTTGCGCCACCAAGTCTATCCCACCACTGCGAAGAACGGCACTCCCGAATTTGCTATGTGCTTACGTCATCGACGGTCTACCTGTGCCACCAGAAGTTCCCCGGAGTTGATCTTCGCAGAGAAAGTCGAGCCGCTAGGCGTTTAGACGTTTGTGCAAGCCAGGAGTCGCATGGCAAGATAGCCGTGCACAAAATCAACATGAGCTGGCGAAACGTATGAGAACCGTCTCTACCCAACCATCAAGCGCAACAGCGGCTCCAATCGACCGCTCGCCCCTGGCGGAATCGCAAATACCGTCAGTAGTTGAAGAGGTGCTCGCCGGCACGCAGTTCATCGACATTCACACCCATTTGTATCCTCCGTCCTTCGGCCAGCTCGGTCTCTGGGGCATCGACGAACTCCTTACCTACCATTATCTTGAGGCGGAACTCTTTCGCTCCTCCGATATCCGCCCAGACAAATATTGGGGGCTCTCCAAACGCGAGCAAGCTGACGTAATCTGGCAAGCTCTCTTCGTCGAAAACACGCCGATCTCCGAGGCTACGCGCGGCGTGATCGCTGTCCTCAAAGCTTTCGGCTTACCTACCGATCGCCCAGACCTTACCGAAGCGCGCTCGTTCTTCAAAGCGCAAAGCCTCGAATCGCACGTTCTTCGAGTGCTCCAGATTGCCGGCGTCAGTACCATCGTAATGACCAACGATCCACTGGATCCCGCGGAGTCCGCTCTGTGGTTGAAGGGGGCCGCGCAACACGACCAATTTAGCGCCGTTCTGCGCCTCGACCGAATCCTCTGCACATGGTCCGCGCATTGGCGACTCTTAGCCAGTCAGGGCTACCAGGTTGACGAACACGCCTCCGGCAAATCCACCGCAGAAATTCGGCGTTTCCTCGTGGATTGGCACAAGCGCACTAATTCCATCTACATGGCGGTGTCTCTGCCCGACACGTTCGCGTATCCCGCCGACACCGTCGGCAACCGCGTACTCAGCGAAGCCGTTCTGCCAGCCTGCCGCGAGCTAAACATACCGCTCTCCCTCATGATCGGCGTTCACAGACAGGTGAATCCGGCGTTGCGCTTGGCCGGCGACGGCGTCGGCAGAGCCGACCTGCGAGCCCTGGAACATCTGTGCCGCGAGTTCCCCGACAATCGCTTTTTGGTGAGCGTACTAAGCCGCGAAAACCAACACGAACTTTGCGTGTATGCACGCAAGTTCAGCAACCTCATGCCCTTTGGCTGCTGGTGGTTCTTGAACAATCCATCGATCGTTGAAGAAATTACGCGCGAGCGCATCGAGATGCTCGGGACAAGCTTCATCCCGCAGCATTCCGACGCCCGCGTGCTGGAACAACTCATCTACAAATGGCACAACACCCGTCGGACTATGTTGCGCATCCTCTCTGAGTCTTATCGCCTTTTGTCTTCGGATGGGCGCGCCGTCTCACGCAGCGACATTCAGCGCGATGTTAACCGCCTCTTCCGCGGGAATGCCGAGTCCTGGACAGGGCTGCGAACGTCCGCTTCGCAGCCAACGCACAGCTAACGAGGTTTCTTCGAATGGATTAGGACTGGGCTTTTTGTTGGGAGGCCGGAAGCCTTGTTTTTGCGGCGCCGTAAATTGCTTCGATGAGCGCGATGCTGCGCCGCCCTTCGATCCCATCGCACGCCGGAGCACGATTCTGGCGGATCGAGTCGAGAAAGTCTTCAAGGACCGCCTGATGCCCGCGGAAATCGCTGACCGCCGCGGACGAGGCGCTTTGGTTTTCGTCCTTCGCGGATTCGTTTAGCCGCGCGAGCGCGATGGATACGGAGGCGCCGACTGAGGCGTTCTTGAGATCAGCGGCGATGATGCGATCGTGCTCAAGAATGATCGTGCCTTCGGTCCCCGAGATTTCGACGCGCCGCGGATAACCGGGAAAAGCCGCCGTGGTGGCGTGGAATACTCCCAGAGTGCCGTTCGCAAATTCCAGGGTGGCCACCGCCGTGTCTTCGGCTTCGATTTTGTGCAGCAGAGTCGCGGTTCGCGCTTGAACTTGCAGCACATCTCCCAGCAGCCAGATCAGCAAATCAATCGTATGAACGCCTTGATTGATCAAAGCGCCGCCCCCGTCGAGCGCCAGCGTCCCGCGCCACTGCGAATTGGCGTAGTACTCCGGAGGCCGATACCACTTCACGCGAGCATCGACGAACAAAATCCTGCCCAGCAGGTTTTGGTCGATCCAGCTTTTGAGCTGGCGAAGGTGCGGCTTCGCACGATCCTGAAAAATCACGCCGAGTTGGACGCCAGCTTCCTTTGCGGCTGCGATGAGCGCATCAGCGCGCGCGGTGCTGATTTCGAGTGGCTTTTCGGTCAAGATGTGCAACCCAGAACCCGCAGCCGCGATACCTTGCTCGGCATGCAGGCCAGACGGGCTACCGATCATCACCAGATCCATCGGGCGATGTTTTAGAAATTCATCGAAGTTCTCAAACGGCGTCCCGCCGAACTCACGGCAGAGTCGCGCGATTTTGCCAGCGTTGGTGCCATAGATACCGGCGATCTCAACGCCCGGAATCGCGCGCGCCGCGCGGGCGTGCGTCTCTGTTATGTTGCCGCCGCCGATTAGGCCGATGTGGACGGGCATGAAAGGAATCGCATCGCGGTTGAACGCATCAGGGATATGCCGCCACGAAATCTTTGTATG
>DASXMM010000127.1:0-3425 GCA_036495665.1 Candidatus Acidiferrum sp.
ACGGTGTCCACCACGCGATGGAAAAGCTCGTTGAGCTTCGGGTCCGCGTTCGTGTCGTAGCCGCTCGTCAGCAGCCAGTCGACGGCTTGGTCAAAATCGTGCCGCGCCGCTTCCAGATGCCCGGCCTTGTAGTTCTGCTCGCCGGAGGCAAACTTGGCTTCGACCTGCGCGATCAGATATTCCCTCGGGCCCGGAACTCTAGGCGCAAGCGCCGCCAGCCACGCCGGCGAAAGTTTTCGCAGGGGAAGTTCTCCGACGTTTGCCGAGACTTGGGGAACCGCCGCATTGGCCGGTGTCAGCGCGGGAACGCGCGCCTGTACTCCGTGCTTTGCCGCATCTTCACAACCGACTGCGGCGAACGAGAGAATGGCCAAAGTCGTCGCGTACAGACCGGACTGGAGCTTCAAGCTCATCTCCTTATGTTAAGTAGCTGTTACCGTCCAGGTCAACGCTTTCCGGCAGGGCAGGGTTAACGTACTCACCACAGGGCCGGAGGCGCCTGTCCGCCTGACTTTATTCCCGCCTGGGCCAACTTCGGGATAAACTCGCGCGCGAGGTGTTTCACGTGAAACTTACTCCAAAGATCTGTTTTCCGAGAGCTTTGTCCGTCGCGTGCTGTTTCGCGCTTTTGTTTTTGGCCTCGTTCGCCGGCTCTTCGAGGTTACAAGCGCAGACCAAGGCTTTTTCGACCGGCAAACGCGCGCAAATCGAAAAGATCGCTTCGAGCTTTATGGCCGCTAACAGCGTCCCGGGAATTGGCGTCGCCGTGGTTCAAGATGGAGAGCTGGTCTGGTCCAGCGGCTTCGGAATGGCCGATCTGGAGAACTTCGTTCCAGCCACCGCTTCAACACTCTTCCGGCTCGGTTCGATCTCCAAACCCATCACCGCTACTGCCATCCTGCAACTGTCGGAGCGCGGCAAGCTCGATCTCGACGCCGAGGTACAGAAATATTGCCCGGCCTTCCCGAGGAAAGAATGGCCCATTACCACGCGCGAGTTGCTCGGCCACCTCGGCGGCATCCGCCACTACAACGCCGACGGCAAAGGCGACATTCCCGAAGACAGCGCGAAGCATTTCGCGAGCGTGGAAGAATCCCTGCAAATCTTTGCTGCCGACCCGCTCGTCGCCAAACCCGGCACCAAATTCCATTACTCGACTTATGGCTATACGGTTCTTGGCTGCGTGCTCGAAGGCGCTGCTTCCGAGAAATATGTCGACTACGCCAAAGAAAATGTCTTCGATCCCGCCGGCATGGAGGAAACGCAAGCCGATGACTTCTTCGCGATTGTTCCGCACCGCTCGGGCTGGTATCACAAAGACAAATCCGGCGTGGTGCAGAACGCCGGGGTCCTGGACTCCAGCTACAAAATTCCTGGCGGCGGCCTGATCTCCTCCGCGGACGATATGGCGCGCTTTGAAATCGCTATCCTGGCCAACAAACTCCTCAAACCAGCCACTCGCGATGTAATGTGGACTCCGCAAAAAGCCACCGATGGCTCGCAGAACGGCTATGCGCTCGGCTGGGGCACTACGAAGAAGTATGGCCTCGCTCTTGTCGAGCACACCGGCTCGCAGCAAGGCACCAGCACGTCGATCATCCTTGTGCCGGAACGCCGCGCCGGCATCGTGGTGCTCGCCAACATGGATGGCGTCGACGCCGGGGCGCTCTCAACGGAGATTCTGAAAATCGCCCTCGATCTCACCGGCAAGCCCGACTAACACCATCCGATTTTCCTTGACAAGATACGTACTGATTTGGTACTCTTCGTCCAGGAATTTCCATGGAACGCGGCAGCCCTTCTGCCGCTTTTTTCATTTAGCACGTACCCGTAGGAGCCAAAGCACTAAGCTATGCAGAATCAGTATTTGCACGAATTCCGCACCTCGCTGGCTTTGTGACGCTGTAACGCTCTTAGAATCAACACTTGCAGGAAATCTCTCTAAGTGCTGATTCTAAAAGGGTTGGCGAATATTTAAGTGTTTTAGAATCAACACTTACAAAAACCTAGGGGAGCGCGCCAAACTGTTGAGCCCACCGTTTCAAGGCCAATCGGGAAACACAACCTCCATCGCGCCACCGAACCAATGCTCGTAGAAGGCGTCCCCGCACGGCTTCATGCAGTCACCGTACTTCGCAGCGAAGTGCCGCCCCCAATGAGGCCGCCGCCCGTCTGCATCACAGAACGGATACTCGTCGGAAAGACCCCACGAGCTGAAGACGCGCCCGGATTTCTTAATCAAGTTTGGGTCTGCCGCCAACGCCGCGATGGCGCGGCCAGCGTAGAGCGGCGTTTCCGAACTGAGATAGTTCGGGTCTTTTTTCACGGCGTCCTGCCAGTTGGCTTCCGTGACGCCGAAATGCTCGAGCATCGCTTCCGACCGCAGAAATCCGGGCGTCAGCGCGACCGCCGCCACGTTTTTTCGCCGCAATTCCCGCGCCATCGCGAACGCCAGGCGGATCACCGAGGTCTTCACGAGGTCATAGAAAAGGTGCCCTCGATACGTGTACGAGTTCCCGTCCCCGATCTCGACGACGAGTCCCGTCTGTCCCGGTTTTTTAGCTGTTTCGATCAACAGGGGCGCGGCGAAATGGCTCGTGATGATGTGCGCATGCAAAACGTTGCGCAGATTCGCGAATCCATTCTCCAGATTCAGTTCCCAGAATGTTTTCCCCCAATCCTGCGGAATAATCTCGGAAACGTCGTTCACCACGATGTGCAGCTTGCCCTGCTCCTTCTGGATTCGCGCCAACAGCTTCTTCACGAGTTTCGGATCGGTATGATCCAGAATCGCCGCGATCCCCTTGCCGCCCCGCGCCGTCACCATCTCCGCCGTTTCTTCCACCGTCTCCGGCCGCCGCGCATGAACGAATGGCGAAACTTTCTTCGACCGGCCTCGCGGCAGCCGGTTCGTCCGCGTACTGCGCCCGGTGCAATAAACAATCGCTCCCGCCTCTGCCAGCGCCAGCGCCGTGCCGCGCCCCACTCCGCGCGTAGCGCCTGCAACAAGCGCTACCTTGCCGCGAAGATCGGGAGGCGAGTACGAAAAAACCGAAGAGGAAGAAGAAGACGACGTCACGAAAGCACCTCGGTGTCGAGATGCGGCGATTATAAACAGGCATTCAGTAATGTCAAGTGGATACTAAACGCTCATTCAGGTATCCTTGTTCGCGCCTCCAGGAGACGTTCCAAGCCTCGATGAGCCCTCGGCCACGCGAAACTTCCGACGAACAAATCCTCGCCGCTACCGCGCGCGTGATGCAGCGCCGCAGCCCCACCCAGCTCACCCTCTCCGACGTCGCCAAGGAAGCTGGCGTCGTCCCCGCCACGCTCATCCAGCGCTTTGGCACCAAGCGCGGCCTGCTGCTGGCAATGTGCCGCACCGCTCCTGAAAGCACGCCGCAACAGTTCGCCGCCGGACGCGC
>DASXMM010000128.1:0-2974 GCA_036495665.1 Candidatus Acidiferrum sp.
CGACGACAACAATCAGGGCGCCTTGCGGCAAATCCTTGATTCCGAAGGCTGGCGCGTACGTTTGTTGCAAGACCCCAAGCTGCTCCTGACGGAGCTCAAGTCCGGGGATTGGTCTTTGGTCATCGCGAATATTGCACTGGCTGGCGTTGATACTCCCATTTTCATCACCCTTCGCGAACTTGCGAGCGTGCCTCATGAAGAGGGAGGGCGCATCCGCGTCCTCTACCTGGTGCCGGAGATGACCGGAAGCCAGTATCTGGGAGCGCTAGAGCTGGCCCGCGCGCCCTATGTTGTACGTCCCTTTCATCTTCATGATTTTCTCGAAAAAGTGAGCGATCTCCTCGTGGAAGTGAAAGCCATCGAAGCGCCCATTCGCCAGGTGCGCTACGAGTTTGGCGGCGAGCGCAAGAGGAAGAAACAGGCCGCCCGCTCCACATCCATGTTTGCTTCGCGCGACTCTTATTCCTATAGCGACGAAGAGCTCGCCGAGTATGAAAAGCAAGAAGGCGAAGATTCCAAAAGCCGGCGGAACAAGCCACGCACCAATCTTGGCGGCACGGACCGCTAGCTCTTTTCGCCAACAGATTCGTCTTTAGCAGTTCCCCGAAGCCCTTTCGAGCCGCATATCCAGTTTTAGGAGCGCCCGGTCGAAAACTTCCGTAACGTGGGAGCTTGTTCCGGTGAGGTGTACTCCAAGAGTGAATAGCTGGATCCCGCCGCAAGGTGGTTACGCGCTCTGCTTGACTTCGAGCCCATGCTAGCGCGATGCTACCGCGTCCAACTTGCCGAGACTTTCTGGCAATGCGGGCGCAGACCAAACGCTTGCGGCTATTCTCCGGCTGGACGCGTGACGCTTCAACGACATCAATGAGGAACTCAATGAGATTTCCAGCACCTGCACGCCCGTCTCTGTTTGGACTTGCCCTGCTGACTTCCGTCGCTCTCTGCGCGGTGAATCCATCTGCGGCGCAACAGAACAGTTCTGGAGTTCAGCGAGTTTTCACGGCTGAGGATTACAAACGAGCTGAGAAATTCATGGCTTACAACACCAGACCGCTGGTGTTCCATGACGTGCGGGGCAAATGGCTGCCCGACGACCGTTTTGTCTTTCGCGACGCAGGTCCGGAAGGAAGTGAGTTCGTCGTGTTTGACGCGGTGCACGGCACACGCCAGCCTGCCTTCGACCACGCAAAAATTGCCTCAGCTCTTTCGGCGGCCTCCGGAGCCACTTACAACGCGGCGCACTTGCCATTCACGAGCTTTGAGTTTTCCGCCGATAGCAAATCGATCTCGTTCCAGGTGAAGGGCAGGCGTTGGACCTGCGATTTGCAATCGACTAAATGTGCCGGAGAACCCAAGCCTGCCAAGGGCTCGGCAGAACAGCCCGCAGAGGAGCTTTCGCCTGACGGGAAACGCGCCGCGTTCATTCGCGAGTACAACCTGTGGGTGCGCGACGTGGCCAGCGGGAAAGAGACGCAGCTCACCACTGACGGAGTGAAGGACTTCGGCTACGCCACGGACAACGCGGGCTGGATTCACAGCGACCGGCCCATTCTGCTCTGGTCGCCAGACTCGAAGAAGATCGCGACGTTTCAGCAGGACCAGCGCGGCGTCGGCGAAATGTACCTGGTCGAGACGAAAGTCGGCCACCCCGCGCTGCAAGCATGGAAGTATCCGCTGCCAGGCGACCACGTGGTCACTACGATTCAACGCGTGGTGATTGATCTTGACGCGCAAAAAGTGATTCGCTTGCAGCTCCCACCCGATCAGCACCGCACAACGCTTTGCGACGACGTGGAATGCCGCGGCAGCGATTGGGATGATGTCGAGTGGAGTTCTGACGGGAAGAATCTTGCATTCGTCTCCACCTCGCGCGATCACAAGCACGAACAGTTGCGCGTCGCCGACGCCGCGACGGGCACGGTGCGCGACATCCTCGAAGAAACCTCGGCAACGCAATACGAATCGGGCTGGGGCAAAGTGAACTGGCGCTACCTGCCCGGCAGCAACGAGATCATCTGGTTTTCCGAGCGCGATAATTGGGGTCACCTCTACCTTTACGATCTCGCGACCGGCCATCTGAAAAACCAAATCACTTCGGGCGATTGGGTTGTCACGCAGTTACTGCACGTCGATGAAAAAAATCGAGTACTTTATTTTCTCGGGCTAGGGCGCGAGAAAGGACAGAATCCTTATTTTGCCCATCTTTATCGCATTGGCTTCGACGGAAAGAACCTGGCATTGCTCACGCCTGAAGACGGCAATCACGAAATTACCATTTCGCCGTCGGGGCGCTACTTTGCCGATTCCTATTCCAAGCCCGATGCCCCGGGCGTCGCCGTAGTACGTGACGACGCGGGCAAGCTGATATCGACCCTTGCTAAGACGGACATTTCTCGCCTTCTTGCCGCGGGTTGGCAGCCGCCCGTACCGGTCACCGTGAAGGCGCGCGACGGCGTCACGGACATTTACGGACTGATGTACAAGCCGACAAATCTCGATCCGGCAAAAAAATATCCGATCGTCAATAGCATTTACCCGGGACCGCAGGGCGGGAGCGTTTCTTACTGGGGTTTTTCGCCGGCGCGCAGCGACACACAGGCGCTGGCGGAACTGGGATTCATCGTGGTGCAAATCGAAGGAATGGGCAATCCGCTCAGGTCGAAGAAATTCCACGATTTTTACTATGGAAACATGGGCGACAACACTCTGCCCGATCAGATTGCAGGAATGAAAGAGCTGGCGCAGAAATATTCGTGGATTGATATCGATCGCGTCGGAATTTATGGCCATTCCGGCGGTGGATATGCCACGGCGGACGCTATGTTCCGTTATCCCGATTTCTTCAAGGTGGGAATCTCGGAATCGGGCAACCACGACAACCGCGAATACGAAGATGACTGGGGCGAGCGATATCAGGGTTTGTTGTTGAAAAGTGCCGACGGCACCAGCAACTACGACGACCAGGCCAACC
>DASXMM010000129.1:0-8961 GCA_036495665.1 Candidatus Acidiferrum sp.
TCCGCCAGCGGCGTCCAAGCGCAGCGACAGACACCAACAGCAACAGCACACCTAGAATATCGATGTGGCCGCTGCCGACCACGTTTATGGCGATGATCGGGTGCCAAGCGTAAGCGAGGACCCAATGTTCTCCCTCGCCGCCACGACGCAACACGTCGAGTAACAGAAGCATGATTGCGAAGTCGCAGAGCACAAAAGCTACTTTGAACGCGAAGATGGATTCGTGAATCGCGGTAACGGCCCGGAAGAAAAGTTGGGCACCGGCGGGATAGGGACTCGGCACTTCTGGATTGTTCAATCCGCGAGTTTCAGGCGTGTGCAGTGCAGCGAGTGAAGGATCCGAGGGGATAACATTATAAGGGTTGTAGCCCAGCCGCTGCACTCGCCCATCCCATAGGTACCGGTGGATGTCGTCATCCGAGCCAGGCGGCACCAGCAGGAATGGAATCCGCCACAAGATGGCCAACGCGAGGCAGGCGAAGACGACCTGACGCGGGAACCGCGGGGTGCGAAAAAATTCGCGGACCGCGAGAAGGTACGCGATGCCGGCGATAGACAGACCAACCAGAAACGGCGGTGTGCCCACGCCGCTCCGCGAAGAGATGATTAGAGCGGCGAAGATGATTGCGCCGAGTGCATAGAGTCGGCGGGAGGCGCTGAGCGTCACTGCGCACCGACGCCCGACCGTTGCTTAGCTTGGGTTCGCCTCCACTCCACTAACCAGGCAGCCGTTCGTGGCGCTTTTTCGGGGGTGCGCGCCAATTCTTCGGTGAGCTGATGGAGGTCCGCGGCTACATCGATATCGTAGAAGTGATCGATCATGCGGGTGGAGAGGTGCAGATCGGATGCGCGCTGGAGCAGAGCGTCCAGGGCGGTCGCCGTTCCCATACCAGCATTGGAAAATAGGCCCGGATGAGACGCTCGCGCGCCGACGAGAAAGTAACCGCCGTCATGCGTTGGTCCCACGACCAAATCGCAAGTTCGGAGTACATCGAAGGCGGTCTCCAAAGCGGATGCCGGCAGGTGTGGGCTGTCGCTGTTGAAGGCGATGACACTGGCGTGATCGTTTGTGGCGAATTGAGCGAAGACCGAGTCGAGTGCCGCGGCGAGGCCGGCTCCGGTCTGAGGGACGATTCGAACAGTCTCAGGCACGGCGAGAGAAAGATCCTCCACGTCGGACGCAGGACACATGAGGGCAAAATCCACTCCGTTGAGCGATTGCACGAGAGCAATTGTGTCGTTCAGAAGGCAACGATAAAGTTCGGTCACGGCTTGCACCGGCAGAGTTTGGGTCAACCGCGTTTTCACCAAGCCTGGCCGCGGTGCTTTTGCCATAATGACCAGAGTGCGATTCATGGATGTCATGAAAAGGTGTCACCGTCGATGAAGAGAGTCAACTTTCATTCCTGGAACGAATTTCATGCCGAGCGCGGAACTTCGGTTTTGCGCGGACGGAAATAGTAGAAGGCGATGCGGCTGAGAATGAACCAGGCCGCTCCGAGGGTGCCTTTCACTGTGCCGCTGATTTTGGATTGTCCGATGCGCGGATGATAGCTTACGGGGACCTCGGCGATGCGAAAGCCGTGGATTGCTCCCTTGAGGATCAGTTCGACAGCCCAGCCGTAAGTGGTTTCTTCCAGCGCGAGCGCGTAAATGACTTCAGCGCGTGCGGCGCGAAACGGACCGAGGTCACTGATTTTTACTCCGTAGAGGCTCGTAATCAACGTAGCCGCGAGCCGATTGCCGAGCAATTGTTGCCATGGCATTGCGCCAGGCGTGCGCGGTCCTGCGAGACGGGAGCCGATGGTTATGTCTGCACGGCCTTCGGCTAGGGGCGCCAGAAGAAGTGGAAGTTCAGCGGGGCGGTCGCTGTAATCGCCGTCGAGAAAGACGATGACATCAGGCGCGTTCGCAGCCGCGATTCCTGTCAAGCAGGCCCTGCCGTATCCGCGACGAGTTTCAGGAATAACTCGAGCGCCCATCCGCGAAGCAATCTCTTGTGTGCCATCCGTGGAGGCGCTGTCGACCACGATGACTTCGGTGATGGAGTCGGAAGGAAGATCAGCGAGCACGCGGCCGATGGACGTGGCCTCGTTTCGGGTGGGGATAATGACAGAGACGCGCATCGAGCCTTTCCTTATTTCAGCGCGCGTTGCTTACCACAAGAGCGAAGACGGATTTCGACGCGCGAGTATTGCGTCAACACCCCAGGTGCGGCCAGCGCGCCCGACGAGCAGTGCAAGCGCCGCCAGTACTGAAACGAGCAGCTCCCATATCCAGCTGGTGCCCAACTCCGATATCCAGAGGCTCCCGAGCAATCCAAACGCGACGAGGGCGACGGGTCGCGTGAGCAGACCCAACAGAAGGAGAACTCCAAGAGAGATTTCCGTCGCGCCCTGGAGCGGCGCGGCTATGGAGGCATGGCTCGCCGCCATGGCCATGATGGACTTCCACAAGGACGGAGCATGATCGTGCTGGATATAGTAGTTGATGAGCCCGGCGTAGCCTGCTGGAGTATATAGTCCCTTCCCGCGATTCTCGAAAAAAACCCACACGAACATTACGCCAATCGTAAGCCGAACGATGGCGAGTCCATATCCCGCCGTTGGCTGGCTCGCAGATGGGGAGGTGTCACCCCCGGATGGAGTTGCCGTCATTGTCGTCATACTTGATCCTCGCAGTCTTGTTCATTAGAGGTGCAAACTGGATGGAAGTATCAAAGTATTTTTTATGCGCGGCTCCCCGGACAATCCTAACCCCGCGCCATCACAATGGTGGTGCAGGCGCTTTCGCCTTTCGGCAGATCGTGCGCGGGCACCATGCGAACCTCCAATTTTTGCGTTTCTCCACGAATGATGGGGCAGTAGAAATCCGGTTGCTGCAAAGCGTTTTGAATGCGGCGGCGTCCAGCACATCCGCCGTAGCAAGACTCGAGGTGGACACAAGAGCCGCAGGCGTCAGGGACTCCGCGTGCTTGCATAAACGGGGAAGTTTCTAAAACTTCTGCGCCGATGGAAAGCAAAACCGCGAGAGGTTCGCCCACGCCCGGCCAATAAACGCAAGGCTGCGTGGTCGCGCGGGGAGTGACGCGCACTGTGCTCACGCCACATCCGCCAACCCTTGCAGGGAGACCGGACATGGCGCGTACCAACGGCTCTCCAATAGCGATCACGTCAGTTTCCGCAAAGAGGGCGCGAAAGCCTTCCCAATACTCTTGGTAACTTAAAGCGTAGATATCAGAGCGAACTGATTGGTAGACGTTGATCCGCAGTGGGGCCTGGTAACGCTTGGCGACGCGCGCTACCGCAGCCAGGCGCAGATAGTTGGCTTTCATCATCACGCTGACGAACGTGACGGGAGTTCCTAACCGGATGCAGCGCGCTGCCTGCTCGTGGATCAGCGCCCAATTGCCCGTGCCGCGTTGGGCGTCCTGCTCGGCTTCGGCCGGATAATCCAGGGAGAACTCGATGTCGTGAAACGCTTGAATTTCATCGTCTGTAAGAACCGCTACGCTGTGCCCATTCGAAGTGATGGTCAGTTTCACCGGCAGTGTGCGGAGGAACGACAGGATTTTGCGGAACTCCGGGTGCATGCCATTTTCGCCTGTGCCCAGGTTGATGGAGCGCACGGGGAGGCTGGCCATCGCGGCTTGCACTTGTTCGAGGCTCAGCCGGTCGACGCGCGCGGGATCCCGGTAGCAAAACGAGCAGGCAAGGTTGCATTCGTTGGTCAGGCCGAGTCCGATTGCAAAACTCCCCGCTCCTGCAGGCCGCACAAAAGTAGGTTGCGAACTGGTTTCTGCGACGGGTTGTATGATCGGCAGCGTCAATTTCGTTTCTCCGAGACGTGTGACGTGCTGGAAGGCCGTGCGATCACCTGAAGGTAGCGGGCAATAGCGGCGAACTGAGGCCGCGATCCGAGAACGAGTTCCGATTCAAGAACTTTTCGGTATGATTCGCCGTTTACGTTCGTCGAGTCCATGTAGTCCGAGAACACACGGACTCCGAACTCTTCGATTATGTCCAGGTTAGCTTGTGTGAGCATGTGGCGAACGTCCGCAAGATCAAATACGCGCAGGGGCTTGCCATAGAGAGAATCCACGACAGTTTCCGCAGAAAGACTATTCTTCGCAAGTTCCAAGTCAGACGATTTGATTGCGGTTTTTAGCACTTCTCCGTCACGATTTCGCAGAAGCAGAGAAACAAGGCCGTCCTTCCGCAGGAGCCGAGAGATGCTGCGAACGATGACGCCAGGGTCCGCAACATATTCGAGCATATTGTGGCAGACGACGACGTCGAAAGACTCCGGTTCAAAGAGTTTTTGGAGTTGGTCCGCATCCGATTTGTGGAGGGAGATCCGATGAGCAACTTCACTGGCCGCAGCTTCTTTCTGTGCAATCGCGAGCATCTCTTCAGAGCTGTCCAGCAGCACGACTTGAAATTCCATCGTTGCCAGCCGCACGCTCATGACCCCTGTGCCACCGCCCAAATCAAGAACTAGCGGGTGGCGTGCGGGGGCAGGAAGAAATCCTTGTAAGTTCTCCCACGCAAGATCAGAACGTAGCCTCCCGGAGAAAGTTCTCAGGTACGCCGAATACGTGTCCGCGTCCTGAAATTGTGAAGTCTCTAGCATAAGGAGTCTGAACGCTCACCGTTCTACGCGAGAAATTATCTTCATTCAGCCGGAAGCGATCGCCGGGTCGCAACACCGCTCATTCTGATTACATGTTGATTTGCGCCCGCAGCTAAACGCGCGTGAATGGTCTGCCTCTCGCACGGTCCAAAAAGAATCTGCAATGGCCATTTCCGTCTCTACCTAATCCGGCACTCCGCTTCCGTCACGCGTTTGCAGCCGCGGTTTCCCTCGACCTGATTTCGTACTTGAAGTTGTCCGGCTCAAGGCTGTCGAGCCGCCCGTTGGCCGTTTCAGCCTGGGGATACATCAAAAATCCTAGCGAGGCGCCACTCGAACCCGGCAGAGTCACGTCGTGCGCGAAGTTGTAAGCCATCCAGTTCATTTCCCACGACCCAAACAGCCGGGCGCGGGCCTTCTTCACCATCTCGTCGTCAAGCGGGCGATTCCCTGGCGGTTCTTCGAGCACCACTTTGCGAACATCCGCCGGATCGACAGGAACCCAGCCGTAGCGGTTGAGGTATACCTCTGCACGGCAATGTTGTGCTTTCGTCACGAGCTCCGTCGAAGGGCCCAGGCTCTTGTAGCCCAGCTCTGACTTTGCGACGCGGATGCCATAGACATCGCGTGCCGGGAGGCCGGCCGCCCGTGCGAGGCCAACGTAAAGCGCGTTGAGATCGGCGCATTTGCCGCCCAAATCCTTGGTCTCAAGCATGAAGCGGATATCCCCCAGCCCGCAGCCCCGCGTCTTCGGATTCCGGAAGGTGTTGTCCACTATCCATTCGTAAATCGCGCGCGCCTTCTCGAGGTCCGTCTTCGAGTCTTTGGTGATCTCTGCCGCCGTCGATTTAACTATGCCGTCGGTGGGCAGCAGCTTCGTCTCGCGCAGAAAATGTTTCAATTCCTCGGGGTCCTCTTTTGGCGCCTTACCAGGTGCGGAGAGGTCCACAGCAAAATTCCTGGTCGTGATCCGACTTGTCACGGTGAGCACCGGTATCACGCCCGCGGAAAACTCCGCTGTGATGATTCCCAGCGAGTCGGAGCTGCTCTGGATCAGTTTTGCGGTGCCGCCCTCGGCCTTGAAGTCATTCGCCAGCGTTTTTTGGAAGGGCGTTGGATTGACGAGCGCCGTTGGCATCCAAATCCGTGTCGTCCCGGAAGGCTTCAGGACTTGTACGCTCGTCGTCACGTCGAACGTACGCCAAGGTTCCGACGCTGTTCCCTGTGCAAACAGTCGCCTCGCCTTCGGGAAGGCCATTGCTGCTGACACCACCCCTGCCGAGCGTAGGAAATCGCGACGTTTCATAGTTGTCACCTCTTCGAACACTATTTCCCTCTTGATTCTTGTCCAACCGCGAATTTACTCCTGACCGTGTCTATATGCAATGAACCTTGTTCTTTGAGGACAGAAGCTGACAGTTTCAGCGCCAATATCGGGCTAATCGCAAGTCTTGCGAGCTGCCCGCATGCTACGCGACGCTCTCGAATGCGTATCTGCATGTGAGTGCGGGGCCACGCAACGGAATACGGCGTCGTCAAGACAGCATGGCCCACGCCTTGCAGTAAGTCCGTCCTTTCGCAAGTCCGGGGCAGTCTCGTTCGTTGAACCGAAAGAAAGTGCCTCTGGCCTTAGGGAAGAATATCCGCTGACAGTGAGAGAGGCCGCAAAGTATCTTGGCGTGAGTCCTCAATCTGTGTATCTTTGGGTCGAGCGTAAGCAGACTCCCCATGTCCGCGTCATGGGCCGAGTTATCCGGCACAGTAGAGCTGAAAATGATGGCGCGGACTAGGAGTAAAGTTGGAAAGTGCTTTAGAATGAATAAAGCGATCACAGTCGGGGCGTAGCGCAGCCTGGTAGCGCGCCTGCCTTGGGCGCAGGAGGTCCCGAGTTCAAATCTCGGCGCCCCGACCGCTAACTCACTGAAGCAGTTGAGGTTTTTCCTGCGCAGTATTCCCACTAGCCTCCAACTTGGGAACACTGGGGAACAATTGATCTCCGCGCAAGTTCACAGCGTCTCTCTGCGCGCTCCCACTGGCGTGAGTATAGACTTCAAGCGTAGTCGCCATGTGAGAATGCCCTAGTTGAGCCTGTGCAACTTTTAGCGGCGTTCCTTGCGCATGTAACAACGTGCCGTGCGTGTGACGCAGGACGTGCCAGTCTATTCGCTGTAGACCAGCCCTCCTGCATGCCGTGCGGAGTGACTTCTTTCTTAAATTGTCCGCAGCGAGCGGAGCGCCTTGGCTTGTAGCAAAAACCAAAGCACTCGGAGTGTGGTCTGCTGAACGCAAATAGCGCTCTTTCAATTCACGCACAACGGCTGGAGCCAAAGGAACTTCACGTCTGCTTGCACGTGTTTTGGGTGTTCCGAAATGTCCCTTGTAGCAAGTCTCTGCTACAAGCAACGTGCCTCGGAGTAGGTCTACGCGTCCCCATCGTAACGCAAGGATTTCGCCAATCCGCAACCCAGTCATCGTCGCGAGAATAATGATTGTGCGCGTCGGCTCTTTGCTTGCGGCAATGAGTCGCCTAACCTCTTCGGCTGAAAGAAATCTGTGCGGGCGCTTCAATGTTCTTTCCGGCATTTTCACGCCACGCACAGGATTATTCGAAACGTAGTCCCAATTCACGGCAGTTCCCATGACCTTGCTCAAGAGATGCCGCAAATGGTTGGTGGTCTCCCATGCAAAACCTTGCTTCAGCTTGTTCAAGAGGTACTGCTGGACTTCGCCTCTCGCAATGTCGCACAGGCGATGAGCACCAAACTGTGGTATCAAGTGCTTGCGCAACAAGAGCGAATAAATCTCGCGCGTCGCAAACTTGAGTGTCGGCAGCACGCCCGGATGGAAGCATTCCGCGATGAACTGCGAGAACAACATCGTGCCTTCTGGACGATACTGCCCTTGGTTAATAGGGTTGAGATGAGCGTCTAGTAGCCTACGGGCTTCACGACGGCCTGCAATTTCGCTCACAGGTCCAAGCACCACCGAGCGCATTACTCGGTTGGCAGTTCCGTCAGCGAGAATCACGTCTTCTCTCCATCGCGCAACCCACATCTTCCGACGCTTACCACGAACAAATAGACAACCGTTCTGATACTGGCTACGAGCCATTTTTCTCCTCTCCAATCTGAGGTTGGCTCGTCCGCCTTTTCCTATGTCACTTTTGAGTGTAGCTCGCGTGTCAAGTAGCATGCGATCCGCCGCGATGACATTCAACCCACTCCAATACCTCGCCCTCACGGAAGCGCCAATATTTCCCGAGGCGGTAGCCAGGCAATCGCTCCGATGATCGCTTGCGCATGCGTCCATAGACCCAGGAAACAGGCACCTGCAACAGCTCGGCTACTTCGCTGACTGTCAGAAGATGGTTTTCGCTCGACTTCTCTCCCTCTGTGGCCGGGTTTTCTAACGCGGCATTCAATGGGTCGTCAATGCCAGTCGTTGTGGCAGTGTCCTGGATTGAAAGCCGGAACGTCACCCCGCTCCCTTCTTCAACGCAAATCGCATCCGAATGACTACCCACTGCGAGGCGCGAGGCATGCTGTCTTGAAGACGCTGTATTCTCGCGCACACCGAATTGTGTTGAACGGGATTTCATGTCTGTTACGCGGTCTTGATGAGAGCCTCTCCTTGGTTCCGTTCTCGATTCTGATCATTGCCGTGTTGGCCTAGCCAGACTTTGAACTCGTCATCGCGCTTGAATAACACTTTCAGGGCCTCCGTAATGACGTACGACGGAGTTGAGTCGATGAATCTTGCGTATTGGTCGAGCTGCGTTTTCACAGACTCCTCGACTCGTGCCTGGATGGTCACTGACTTTGGTTGTTTGGGTGGTGCCTTAATGATTGCCATGCCTTTTTTTGTCCTCTTTGGTTTGTCTTACATCCTGTCCTACGAAGTTGCCGCCTCCTTTTTCCTGCGCGGGCAAAACACGGTCACGATTCCTACGTGATGGGCTGGAGCGACCCCTGTGGTCTTTTGGCCACCAGCAGTTGGCCAAAGGTGGGGTCGCTCCAGCCCACTCCGGTGTTTTGCACGCGCCCAAATCCACTATCGCGAGATGCGCAAGCTCTGTAATCCGTGCCGCTTCGCGCAGCCTTCAGGGTGAACAGATCGGTGAACGGGTGGATGAACCGGGTCGTTCGCGCACCGTTCACCCCGGCACCGCCAGACACGCAGCGAAGGAGACTAGAAGCCATCTCATAAATGCCTCAGGAGGATAACGGCGCAGGCGAGTTGCACCATCCCAAGGAAATTCTCTGGGTAGTATTCCCAGCGAATGACCACGCGGCGAAAATTATGAAGCCAAGCAAACAATCGTTCGATCTT
>DASXMM010000130.1:0-6578 GCA_036495665.1 Candidatus Acidiferrum sp.
CAGATGTAACAGTTCCGGCCGTGGGCCGTCCTTCGTAGGATGCGTTGACCGAGTCGGTCCTCGCGGCAAAATGAGGAAAAGTCTATGGAAATGCCTACCAAAGACAGGAATGAAAATGCGCCGGCTAGCGAATCGGAGAGCAGACCTAGCGCACACAGTATGCCCGCGGTAAGCCGCAGAGACTGGATGAAAGCGAGCGTCGGCGGCGCGATAGGTCTCGCGGTCGGCGGGCTTATTGACGTCGCAGCGGTAAGAGCGGCAACAAAAGAGTTAAAGCTCGCGAAAGTAAACGAGTTTACGACTTCTTGCAATTTCTGTTCATGCGGATGCGGGATGATCGCCGCCGTACGCGAAGGCAAACTGATCACCATGGAAGGCGATTACGATCACATCGTGAATCGCGGATCCTTGTGCGTAAAAGGCATCTCGATGTTCGCGACGCACACTTCGCCGCAGCGGCTCACGGTCCCGCGCTATCGCGCGCCGGGGAGCGACCATTTGGAAGAGATCAGTTGGCAAGATGCCGCGGAACGCGTGGCGCGGAAGATCAAGAAAGTTCGCGACGAAACCTGGGTAGCAACGGAGAAATTGGACGATCGAGAGGTTCCGGTCAACCGGACAGACGCAATTGCCTTCCTCGGCGGCGCACAGAACACCAATGAAGAGTGCTACCTCTTTCAAAAGGCGGCGCGGCTTTTAGGAATGCCTTTCGTCGAGCACCAGGCGCGACTTTGACACAGCCCAACGGTCCCCGGGCTGGGGGCCACTTTCGGGCGTGGTGCGATGACCAATCATTGGGTCGACATGCAGCACGCCAAGACGATCTTGGTGGAAGGCAGCAATGTGGCCGAGAACCATCCCATGGCGTTTAAGTGGATCCGGAAGGCGCAACAGAATGGGGCAAAAATCATCCACGTCGATCCCCGCTTCACCAGGACGTCAGCGACCGCGGACATGTACGCGCGGATCCGGCCCGGTACTGACGCCGCCTTCCTGAACACGATGATCAACCACATCCTCGCAAACAAGCTGTACGACGAAGACTTCGTAAAGACTCACACGAACGCACTCTTTCTGGGCACCGCGGACTTCGAGTTCAAGGATGGACTCTTCTCCGGTTTCGACGAGCAGAAGCACGCCTACGACACGAAGACTTGGGGATACCAGCTGGATCAGATTGGCAAGCCGCGCATCGCTGCGAGCCTGGATGATCCCCACTGCGTCTTTGTACGCCTGAAGACCTTCGTCTCCCGATACACCCTGGAGATGGGTGAGCGCATCACCGGTGTTCCCTCAACGCAAATCCGGGAAATTGCAGAAACGATGGCCAAGAACCGCCCGGGGACCATCCTTTACGCTCTCGGAATGACTCAACATACGACGGGTGTGCAGGGCATCCGCGCGTTCACTATTCTGCAGCTCCTCCTTGGCAACTTGGGCAAGCCGGGGAGTGGCGTCAACGCTCTACGCGGTGAGCCAAATGTTCAAGGGGCTTGCGACATGGGAGTGCTCAACAACTATTTGCCAGGCTATCTGAATTATCCAGCGCATACCGAACCCACCCTCGAGGCTTATGCACAAAAGAACGGGACGGGGGACAGCCGGTTCGTGATCAACATGCTCAAGGCATTTTTCGGTGATGCGGCTAGGCCAGAGAACGACTTCGCTTACGCCTGGTTGCCGAAGAGAAGCGCTTCGAAGAACTACGACACGTTTGGCATCTTCGAGAGCGCTCTAGCAGGAACCCTGAAGATGTTGTGGATTGTCGGCCAGAACCCCGCCGTTACAACCCCGAATCTCAAGTTGACCTTTGAAGCGATGGAGAAACTCGAAACGCTCGTCGTCCAGGAAATTTGGGAGACGGAGACAGCAGCGTTCTGGAAGCGGCCCGGTGCCGATCCAAAAACGATCTCGACCGAAGTTATCTTACTGCCTGCCGCTTTCTTCATGGAGAAGAATGGCACGATCACCAACTCGGGCGGTCTCGTGCAGTGGCGAAATGCCGCAGTCAAACCGCCGGGACAGGCCAGGCCAGACGGCGAAATCGTCGACTACATTTTCCGTCGGGTGCGCGACCTGGTCCACGACACCAAGGATCCGAAGGACGAAATCGTGAGAAAAGCCTTCTGGACCTATCTCTCCGCCGAAGACGTGCTGCGCGAGATGAACGGCTATGCACTGCGCGACGATTCGGCTTCCGGCCTTAAGGCTGGCGACCTCGTCACAAAGGTGGCGGACCTACGACCCGACGGTTCGACGTCTTCCGGCGCCTGGATTTATGCGGGAGTCTTTGCGGGCGGAACTAACTTTTCCAAGCGTCGCGATTCGCAAACCGATCCGGGAGGACTCGGTCTCTATCCCAAATTTGCCTGGACCTGGCCGAACAATATGCGCGTCCTCTACAATCGCGCTTCCTGTGATCGCAACGGAAAGCCCTATCCAGGATTCAAGCCGATCGTCTGGTGGGACGAGGAGGCCAAGCGGTGGACGGGCTATGACGTGCCCGACGTCCCGAATCTGACTCAGGGGCCTGATACTCCGAACGGCCGGCGAGCTTTCCACATGAATCCAGAAGGTGTCGGCCGCTTGTTTGCGGCGGTCTACAAGGATCCGGACCCCTCGGTCGACACGGACACGAAGAACCGAGACAGCCCAGTTCCCCGCGACGTGGGCTACGTGCCCAAGGACGGTCCGCTGCCCGAGATGTACGAGCCGGTCGAGAGCCCGGTAGACAACGTGCTGCACCCCAAGGTGAAGCACAACCCAACGCTCAAATACCCGCGCGTGAAGAGCCTCCAACCGATCGGCACGGTCGACAAATTCCCGTATGTCCTGATGACTTCGACAGTCGCCGAGCACTGGTGTGGCGGCTCCTCAACACGGAATATCCCTTGGCTGAACGAGCTTGTGCCCGAGCCCGTCCTTGAAATGCCCGAAGGTCTTGCCAAAAAACTCTCGGTCAAAACAGGAGATTGGGTGAACGTTAGTTCGGCGCGCGGCGAGGTCCTGGTGAAAGCTCTGGTCACGCCTCGGATGCAACCGCTCAAAGTGGATGGGCGAGAGGTCACGGTTGTCTGGATGCCTTACAACTGGGGCTTCAAGGGGCTGTCGAAGGGCTCCAGCGTGAATCACGTCACAATTGACGCGACGGATCCGGGAGCAGGAACGCAGGAGACAAAAGCTTGCCTGGTGAATGTTGTTAAAGTCCGAGCCGCGGACTCAAAGCGCGGCGCAAAAAGTGAGGTCGCATGAGTCAGGAGCCGAACGCGACCCCCATTAAGACCACACTGGTCGACACCACGAACTGCATCGGCTGCCGTGCTTGCCAGGTGGCCTGCAAACAATGGAATGATCGCGAAGGGGAACACACCGAGTTCCAATTAGGTCCGCTCGATTTTCAAAATCCTGCCACGCTGAGCGCCAAAACATACACGCTCATCAGCTTCAATGAAATACCGGACGAGAATGCTCCAGGGTCGCTGCGATACATCTTCAGCATGAAGCGTTGTCTGCATTGCCTGGAACCGGCTTGCGCCTCGGCTTGCCCGACAACCGCTTTGACAAGGCAACCCGATGGACCTGTCACCTACGACGCCAGCAAATGCATCGGCTGTCGCTATTGTGTCTGGGCTTGTCCCTGGGGCGTCCCGACAGCAGAATGGGATTCACTCGCGCCCAAGATTCAGAAGTGCACCCACTGCGCCGATCGCACCGACCAGCCAGTTCCTCTCACGCGCAATGGGTTTAGCCTCAACCTTGAAGAGAGCAACCAATTCCTCGCGAACATTGCAACGCCCGCCTGCGTTAAGGCTTGTCCAGCTGATTGCTTGAAATTTGGGGAACGCGAGGAAATGTTAACCGAGGCGCGCCGCCGTATCGCCAAGCGTCCCGACAGGTATGTAGACCACATCTATGGCGAGAAAGAAGCTGGCGGCACGAGCGTACTTTACTTGTCTTCAGTGCCTTTCGAAAAAATCGGATTCCCCGACGTCGGCACGAAATCGTATCCGGGCCGTTCAAGCCTAGCTCTACACGCAGTTCGCCCTGCTGTGATGGCCGTAGGGGCAGCCCTGGCTGGCGTCTTTGCGTTTATGAAGCGTCGAACTCTAGCGATCGCAGGAGGAGCGAGCGTCGCGGGAAACGGGAAAGCTCCTCAAGTTGAATTCGAGCCTCTGAATGAAAAATTGCTGACTCCGTTCAATTGGGTGCTCTTGGCTCTTGTTGCGTTCGGGCTCATTTCTCTGATTACCCGGTTTGTTCTCGGATTGGGAGGCAGCACTCATCTTTCCGACACCTACGCATGGGGGCTCTGGATCGTCTTCGATCTTGTCTGGATCGCCGTGGCAGCTGGCGCTTTCGCGACCGCTGGGATCATTTACGCGTTTCAGCGCAAGGATCTGTATTCGATGGGTCGTGCCGCGGTTTTCATGGGCCTGCTGAGCTACTCGTTCGTAATGGTCACGTTGGTCGCTGATCTCGGTTTGCCGTGGAATTTCTATCAACTCGGCCTGCAAGCGCCCGAACAGTCAGCGATGTTCGAAGTGTCCTGGTGCGTAGGCCTTTACGTTACGATACTGCTGCTTGAATTTCTGCCTCTGCCTCTCGAGCGATGGGGACTGCAGAAGGCTATGGAAGTCTGGAAGCGCTGGTCCGGCGCGTATGTAGCATTCGCTCTTACATTATTTGTGTTCCTCCTCTCCCGATCGTTCATCTACACGGCTCTGACGGCGGTGTTATTCGGTTTTCTCGCGTGGGCTTTCCGAGCCAAGGATAAGAAACCAGAGCCAATCATGCTGGCCATCGCTGCAGTGACCCTGTCAACGATGCATCAAAGTTCGTTGG
Source organism: Candidatus Acidiferrum sp. (assembly GCA_036495665.1). Taxonomy (GTDB): domain Bacteria; phylum Acidobacteriota; class Terriglobia; order Acidiferrales; family UBA7541; genus Acidiferrum. The sequence goes on from DASXMM010000130.1 coordinate 4,843, forward strand.
GCTCGCTGTTCCTCTTGATGCCGGACAAGCTTGCTCCGCAGTGGTGGTCTCCGGTCATGCCCATCTCGTTCTTTTTGTCCTCGATTGCGGCCGGCACATCATTGGTGATTCTCATCGAGATGTGGATCGCCAAGGCGTGGAAACGGAAGCTTCCAATCACGCAGCTCTCCGCGATGGGAAAGATTTCATGTTGGGCGCTCTTGGTCTATCTTGTCTTTCGACTCAGCGATATGGCGATTCACGGCCAATTTTCCGGGGCGTTCTCCGGGAGACTCGGCTTTCTGTTCGTTACCGAAATCCTGTTCGGCGGTATCGTTCCGCTGGCGTTGCTCGCACCTTCTTCGCTGCGACTGCAGCCTAAGATTCTCTTTGCCGGCACTCTTCTTGTGACACTTGGGGTGATCTTCAATCGAGTGAACGTCGTGCTCCTGGCCATTCACCTGAGAGGGCCAATGCCTCAGATCGCTCCTGCGTCCTACACTCCAACAGTCTTCGAATGGGGCGTGTCTGTTGGCCTCATCGCCGCCACCATTTTTCTTTTTGGCCTGGGTGCGAGGCTCTTACCACTTCTGCCAAAACAAGAAGTGGAGAGGACACCTGTGCCATGACCCGCGAGCATTGGCTGACCCGCCACCCTTATCTGCAACCGGTCGCGGATCTTCAGATACAGGTCGAGGCGACCGCGGCTGTCGTACCCATTCCTGACCTTGCCATTCTCCAATGGGACGATTACGTCTCTGAGTTTCTTAATGGCGTGCCATTACTGCAGAGCGCCGGAGCGGCAATCGATCTTCAACCGGCAGAAGTCGTCATTACTTGTCTGATTCATGAGTTGGCTTCCAGAACTTTACACGGTCCACCCGCTGAACAAATTGCAACCTTAGCTGTCGAACTTCAAGGAGAGCAGATTGCGCCTCGCCGCGTGTTGGAATGGCTAATTCATGAGAATGAGTTCACTCCGAGCTATCCGGGCCTGCTCCGCTACTTGGGCTGGACTGCGCTCCGTCGTTTCCTCCGCCCTGTCGTTGAAGTTTTCGCCGAGTGGCGCGATGAAGAGCGATGGCTACGCCGTTATTGCCCTACTTGCGGATCTCTTCCCGCCATGGCGCAGTTGGTCGGAATGGATTCCGGGCGCATACGCCTACTATCGTGCGGTTGTTGCGGCACTTTCTGGCGATACCGTCGCATTGGGTGTACTTTCTGCGAGAACGAAGATGACCGTCGAATCTCCGTACTAACCTGCGAGGGAGAAAACGGCCTGCGCATTGACTACTGCGATTTATGCGGCGGGTATCTCAAGGCGTATGAAGGAAGAGGATTCGAGCCATTTCTGCTGGAAGATTGGACTTCACTTCACCTCGACATTATTGCTCGTGATCGTGGACTGAAGCGGTTAGCTTCTTCGCTCTATGAACTTTGAACGCTAGGGCACGCGCCGAAACGACACGAAGAGAGTGACGGCTTGGATGCCGAGCGAACCAAAGGATTCCGAAGCGCGAAGCAGGCGGTGATGCCGTCATCGGGCAAGTAGGTACCTGGGACGAACTTTTCCCGTAAGGTGTGCCGGCTCAGACGGGCGATGCGGACCTTTTTAGCTAGAAGCCATCTCATAAATGCCTCAGGAGGATAACGGCGCAGGCGAGTTGCACCATCCCAAGGAAATTCTCTGGGTAGTATTCCCAGCGAATGACCACGCGGCGAAAATTATGAAGCCAAGCAAACAATCGTTCGATCTT
>DASXMM010000131.1:0-28695 GCA_036495665.1 Candidatus Acidiferrum sp.
GGCCGCCTACGCCGCGGAAGTCGGCCAATGGTGGGACATTTTCGGTCCCTCGAACTGGGGCGCCACGACGCCGGACACTTCGGCGTATGTCGGCCTCTACAACGCGAAAGATCTTTTCATCGGCGGTGACGCCAAACGCGCCATCTTGCCCGGCGGGCTAGGCTGCATCACGCACAAACTCGTCGAAGTGCTCCAGCCAAAATATAAGGACGGCATGCTTGGAGAGGCCACCGTCATCGCCGCCGTTCCGGACAAAGACGCGGTGAACGTCACATATCTGCGCGAAGGAAAGCTCACGACTGTCTCCGCGAAAACAGTTCTGATGTGCACGCCCAAGCACATCACTTCGCGCGTTGTGGAAGGCTTGCCGGCCGAACAAAAAGCTGCAATGCGCCGCATGCGCTACGCTCCCTATCCGGTTGTCAACCTCATCTTCGACAAGCCCGTTTACAATCGCGGCTACGACAATTGGTGCCCAGGCAACTCCTTCACCGACTTCATCGTCGCCGACTGGACCATCCGCAACGACCCCGGCTACAAGCAAAAAAACAATATCCTTTCCTTCTACACGCCGCTGCGGGAAGAATTCCGCTCCACCCTCCTGGACGAAGCCCATTGCAAAACGCTTGCCGCGCGCGTACTCATTGATTTCCAGAAGATCCTTCCCGAATTCAACGTCGATCCCATCGAAGTGCGCATTTATAGGCGCGGTCATCCCATGTTCATGTCGACTCCCGGCCAATACACAAAAAATCGCGTCGCGGCGGCGCACCCCATGGACCGCATCTATTTTGGCGGCAACGATTCCGGCGGTCCCGAATCGCTGACCAGCGAAGCAGTGCGCTTGTCCCAAGTTGGCGCCGAATGGGCAAACTTGACTCTCGCCGGTAAACCCGGCGCAAAGGAAATAGCCGTTAAAGCACTAACGCCGGTCGTGGATTAATTCGTTCGCACATATTCTACGCACGCCTCGCGCAGCCGGCCCGTGGCGTCCTGACGAACAAATCGAATTTAGTCCATAATATTCGCTCGACTTTCGGAGGAATCATGGCGGACAACCTCGAACATTTTCAGAAGACTCGCGCCGATCTAAACGAGGAAATTCTCAATTGCGGCCATCTTGGCATGAAGCGATTCTTCGCTCTCGATCATCAAGCCTACGAGCCCGGTGCCCTCGGCACGAAGACCAAAGAGCTCCTCGGCCTCGTCGCGTCTGCCGTTCTGCGGTGCGACGACTGCATTACCTATCACCTCGCTCGCTGCGGTGAAGAGGGCTCGAGCCGCGAAGAAGTCATCGATGCTCTCAACGTCGCTCTAGTAGTCGGCGGCTCAATAACGATTCCCCACGTCCGACGCGCCTTCGCCCGCATGCGCGAGATAGATTCATTGAAACCATAGAGCCCGCCGCGTACTCTAAGTAAGTAGGGAACTACAGAAGGAAGTAAGATGAGCGCGGCCCCAGCCACTGCCACGTCGCAACGCGAAGGAACCTTTGCGCGTTTACGCAATCTGGTGATCGGTGCCATGTTCGCCGCCGTTCTTCTCATTCCCAAACTTCTCCGTATCCGCCGCAACGCGGAATCGTGGATGGCTTTTCGCATTCTTCTCGGTTTCGGAGGCGCGGCGCTCGTTGTCCTGCCTCTCAGTCTCTGGAACAGCTGGCTCGCCGCGATTGCCGGTCTCGGCATGTTTCTTGCAGCAATCCTTCTGCCTCCTGCCGAGTCATTCATCGTTCCTGACGAAAAAGCCCGCGAACTGGGCGCGCTTGTCATCGTAAACGGCGGAAAATATCAGCCGGGCAACGCCGCTCCCGCAGCTGTCCAACTTTTTGTCGGCGCAGAGAACATCTGGGCGCTCGACGCGCAGTTGCAACCGCTCCTCGTGATTCCTACTCTGGAGATTACGTCCGCGGCCCCGATCCAAGGGAAAAGGGATCGCTGGATTTTGCAGGTCCGCTGGTCAAATAACTCAGCGGAATTCGTGTATCAAGGCGTCTTCGCCGAACATCTCGCACGAGTGGCGCAAAGCACACTCGGTAGCGTGATGCACTCTCCGCTCCCCGTTTTGCCCAGGACCCGCGCCGCCAGCGCCTAACTGCAAGCGAGCTAAATTCTTCCCCTCCTAGATTCCGGAAGGCACGGCCATACCCGACGAGCGGGCATGACCAGCTAGGTGCGGTAAGACGCGTTGATGCGCACGTATTCCGCGGTGAGGTCGCAGGTCCAGTAGCGGGCGCTCGCGTTGCCAGCGTGCAGATGCAAGACGATCGGAACGTGTTCCGCTAGAAGGCGGTTGCTGGCGGCGCGCTCGTTAAAGTCGAGCGGGTTTCCTCGGCGCAAAACGGGAATGCCTGCCATCTCGATGTCGACGCGCGCTGGATCGAACACCACGCCGGAGCGTCCGGCCGCCGCGAAGACGCGGCCCCAGTTCGGATCTCCGCCGGCGAAGGCCGTCTTGACGAGCGGAGACGTCGCAATCGTTTCAGCGATGCGTTTGGCCGCGGCTTCCGTCTTTGCGCCGCGCACTTCGATTTCGATCACGCGCTGTGCCCCTTCCCCGTCGGCAACAATCTGCAAGGCGAGCGACCGGCAAACGTCTTCGAGCGCCGTGGCAAAGGCCCGATGCGCCGCGCCCCCCGAGTGAATCGCGGGCGCACCGGCCGCAGCGTTGGCAAAGACCGCCAGCGTGTCGTTCGTTGACGAATCGCCGTCGACGCTGATGGCGTTGAATGTACGAGACGCGACGTCCCGCAGAGTTTTTTGCAGCAGCGGCGGGGCGATCGCGGCATCCGTGGCGACAAAAGCGAGCGTCGTAGCCAGGTTGGGATGAATCATTCCCGCGCCTTTTGCGCAGCCGACCATGTGAATGCGCTTGCCGGCCATTTTGAACGAAGCGCCTGCAGTCTTTGGGCGAGTGTCCGTCGTGCAGATGGCAAGCGAGAGTTCCGCGAAAGATCGGGCGGAAGGCCTCCGGTTGCGTGTAAGTTTCGGCAAGGCACGGAGAATTTTCTCGACCGCGAGCGGCACACCGATCACGCCCGTCGAGCAGACAATGATTTCGTTCGGAGTGCAACCGAGCCGTTTCGCTGTTTCGGCAACGGTTTTCGTCGCCGCTGCGTGGCCCGCGGCGCCTGTCGCACAATTCGCGTTGCCGGCATTCACGATCGCGGCGCGCATACGCCCCTTCGACGAGAGCAAGTGTTGTTTGGAAATGGTGACAGGAGCCGCGACCACCAGATTTTGCGTGAAAACCGCGGCGGCGGAGGCCGGAACATCGCTCGAAATTATTGCGAGATCAAGCGCGCCGGTTTTTTTCAGCCCGCAGGCGATGCCTGCGAACCGAAACCCGCGCGGAAGGGAGGCTTCAGAGAGTGCGTGCTTCATCAACGGTATATCCGTGTGACTAGCGCGGCGCCCCCGGAAGCGACCTCCTCTCGTCCGAAACGGAGGTTAGGGTGTTCAACCGCACTGCGAATTGCTCGCTCATGGCGTGGCTCCTATTTTGTTTGTTTTTTTTTGGAGACGTTCTTCCAAGTCGGAAATCGCACTTCGGACCGTTTCTGGCGCGGTGCCGCCGGGAATTTGTTTCGTTGCAAGAGCGGCGTGGACGTTCAACCCATCGTAGAAATCCAATTCAAATGCCGGTGAGATTTTCTTCACGTCCGCCAACGGCAATTCTGTCCAGATTTTGCCCTTGCGCTCCGCTTCGCGCAGCACTTTGCCGACAATATCGTGCGCCTGGCGAAAAGGAACGCCTTTGTGCACGAGATAGTCGGCGGCTTCGGTGGCCAGGAGCATGGGATTTGACGCCGCTGCAGTAAGGCGTTCAGCGTTGAATTTTGTCGTTTCAATCGCGCCCGCGGCGACTGCTACCATCGCTGCTACTTGATCGTGCGCAGCGAAAAGCGCTTCTTTATCCTCTTGCAAATCGCGCTGGTAGCTCGTTGGCAATCCTTTGAGCGTGGCGAGCAGGCCTACCAATGCGCCGGTGATGCGGCCCGTTTTGCCGCGAATCAATTCCCAGGAATCGGGATTTTTCTTTTGCGGCATGAGGCTGCTGCCGGTGGAATATTCGTCTGGTAAAACGACATATGCGAACTCCTGCGACGCGAAGATTACGAAGTCTTCGGCTAAACGCGAGAGGTGCGTGGCGATTCCACTGAGCGCGAAGAGATAATCGAGCGCGAAATCACGGTCGCCAACGGCGTCGAGGCTGTTCGCAGTAATCCGGGAGAAACCGAGTTCGCGTGCGATGGCGTTGCGGTCGACGCCAAAGGAATTCCCCGCCAGCGCGCCGGAACCCATGGGGCAAGAGTCGGCGCTGGCCGCGGCGTGTTGCAGCCGCGTGACGTCACGCAGGAAACCTTCCGCGTGCGCGAGCAGGAAATGAGAAAGCAGGACTGGCTGGGCATGCTGCATGTGGGTCATGCCAGCCATCGGCACGGTGATGTTTGCCTTGGCTTGGCTCAGCAGTTTGCTCAACAACGCTGACAGGCGGCCCTGGACTTCCGCCGCGGCGTCGATAACGAAGAGACGGAAGTCCGTGGCCACTAGTTCGTTGCGGCTGCGGCCGGTGTGGAGCTTCCAGCCGAGGGGGCCGAGTTCTTCGACGAGGGCTTTTTCGACGAAGTGGTGGACATCTTCGGCGTTGGCTCCGAAGGAATCGACCCACGACAAATCGGTTTTCGCGCGGTCGGAAATTTTGTCGAGTGCGGCGAGCGTTTGCTTCACTTCCGTCGCGGTGAAGATGCCGATAGGCTCGAGCGCTTTCGCCCAGGCACGATCGACGGCGATTTCGCTAGGCAGCAGGCGCCGATCGAACGCAAAGGAGCGTTGGAACGCGTCGAAGTGAGCGTTTGGCTCACGTTCGAAGCGTCCTCCCCAGAGCCGGTCGTCTTTGCGTTCGGTCATTTTTCCTTTGCGACCTGCAAAGTCGCGCCAGGCGGTGGCTTCTTTGCAGTGCGTCCCCTACAAGCGAGTCCGATCTAGTTGTTGCTACCTTCCGCCTTTGCTTTGGGGCGCACCGTGACCGGCAAAGCAAAGAGATTGATGAAGCCCTCGGCGTCTTTGGGGTTGTAGCGGCCCATGGTGAAGCTGGCCAGGTCGGTGCGATAGAGCGAGAAAGGAGAAACGCGTTTGGTGACGGTGAGCGTGCCTTTCCACAGTTTCAGGCCGACGGTGCCGGTTACGCGCTGCTGCGACACGTTGAAGAAACCATCGAGCGCGGCGCGCAGCGGAGAGAACCACAAACCGTAGTAAACGAGTTCCGCGTAGCGCAGCGACAGGGCTTGCTGGAAGTGCGTGGTCTCGCGGTCGATGGTCAGCGCTTCGAGTTCGCGATGCGCCGTGACGAGCAGTGTGCCGCCGGGAGTTTCGTAAGCGCCGCGCGACTTCATACCGACGAGGCGATTTTCGACAATGTCGGTGCGCCCAATGCCGTGCCGAGCGGCAATTTCATTGAGCGTGTTGAGCAAATCGACGGGACCGAGGTTCGAGCCGTTGACGCTGACCGGCGCTCCGGCTTCAAAACCGATTTCCACTTCCTCGGCTTTGTCGGGGGCTTTTTCCGGCGAGACGGTCCACTGCCACATGGCCTCATTCGGCGAGTTAGCCGGATCTTCGAGTTCGCCACCTTCGTGGCTCAGGTGCCAGATGTTGCGGTCGCGGCTGTAAATGTTTTTCTTGCTTTGCTCGACTTGCACGTTGTGTTTTGCGGCGTAGGCGATGGCATCTTCGCGGGAGTCAATGTCCCACTCGCGCCAGGGAGCGATGATTTGCACGTTCGGAGCGATGGCTTTGTAGGCCAGTTCGAAGCGCACCTGGTCGTTCCCTTTGCCAGTGCAGCCGTGGGAGAGGCCGTCGGCGCCAAGTTGCAGAGCGAGTTCTGCCTGGCGTTTGCCGAGAATCGGACGAGCCATGGAAGTGCCGAGCAGATACGTGTGCTCGTACACCGCGCCGGCGCGCAGCGTCGGCCAGATGTAGTCGCGGACAAATTCTTCGCGCAGGTCTTCGACGTAGGCTCTGGATGCACCCGTAGCGAGCGCCTTCTTGCGCGCGGCCTCGAGGTCTTCTTGCTGACCGACGTCGCCGATCATGGCGATGACTTCGCATTGATAGTTTTCTTTCAGCCACGGAATGATGATGGAGGTGTCGAGCCCCCCGGAATAGGCGAGCACGACCTTTTTCGGTTTCGGCAGTTGCGTTTTCACGATTCTCCTCTTGCGTTTAAATGTAGCCAACCTGGGGCGCAGCATCCTGCACCCATACAACAAACCCGAACAAACTACGAAACGGACGCGCACCTCAATTTAATCAGAATAAAGTATGCAGGATGGCTTTCTGCACGTACATGCGGTTTTCCGATTGGTCGAGCACGACCGACTGTGGGCCATCGAGGACTTCCGCTGTGACTTCGAGGCCTCGGTGTGCCGGAAGACAGTGCATAAAGACCGCATCCGGTGCGGCAAGTGCCATCAGGTCTGAATTGACTTGATACGGCGCGAAAACAGCGCTTCGAATTTTTTCTTCGGCTTCGAAGCCCATACTGGTCCACGCGTCGGTGTAGACGCCTTGCGCGCTCGCGACGGCTTCGCGCGGATCGGTCATCAGCTCGATCTTGGCCTTGGTTTCCTTGGCGACGCGCTTGGAATCGGCCAGCACTCCCGGCTCGGGTTGATATTCGTGTGGAGTGGCGATGCGGAGGTGAACGCCGAGCCTCGCGGCGAGATACATCAGCGAATGGCAGACGTTGTTTCCGTCGCCGACATAAGCGAGTTTGAAACCACGCAAAGCGCCGAATTTCTCTTCAAGCGTGAAAAAGTCGGCGAGCGCCTGGCACGGATGGAATTTATCGGAAAGCGCGTTGATCACGGGAATGCTGGCGCTGGCTGCCATTTCCTCGAGGACTTTCTGTTTGTAGACACGAGCGACGATGCCCTGAACCCAGCGATCGAGGTTGCGTGCAACGTCGGCGATGGACTCGCGCGCACCGAGCGAGGCGGAAGCCTGCGTGTGGTCGAGGAAAACGACTGAGCCGCCCATGCTCTGGATGCCCACGTCAAAGGTGACACGCGTGCGGAGGGAGGGCTTCTCGAAAATGAGCGCGATGAATTTGCCCGTCAGCGAGGAGGCGTAACGGCCCGGACGCGCTTTGATTTCGGCGGAGAGCTGAAGCAGGTCGCGCGTGTGCGCGGGACTCCATTCGGCTCCGGTGAGCAAGTCGGTCGACAAAGAAATAGGCGAAACGAGTGCAGAGGTTGTCATTTGTTCACCTTGCCGCGGCGAGGACAGCGTGCTCCGGAGGCGCGATTTTAGCGGGCTCAGTAGTCGCGGTCTTTTGCGGGATAGTTACAAAGAGTTGTTCAAGCAGACGCAGGAACTGGCGCACTTGCGCGCGCGTGACGAGGAAAGGCGGCAACAGTCGCAACGTGAAGTCGTGCGTGCAATTGATGAGCAGGCCTTTCGCCATGGCTTGCTGGACGAAGGAAGCACCTTCGATGGAGAGTTCGATGCCGATCATCAAGCCTTCGCCGCGAATTTCACGGATGAAACGGAACTTGGAGGCTAGGGCGGAAAGGCCTTCGCGCAACTCGGCGCTCCGTACGCGAATGTTTTCGAGAAGCTTCTCGTCTTCGATGATGTTGAGAAATTCGAGAGCGGTAGCGCAGGCGAGCGGACCGCCACCGAACGTGGTGCCATGCAAGCCGGGCGAAACGCGCTGCGCGACCTCTTCGGATGCGAGGATCGCGCCGAGAGGGAGTCCTGCAGCGAGCGGCTTGGCTACTACCGCCACGTCGGGCTTCGAAGAAAACTTCTGGTACGCGAAATACCGTCCTGTGCGTCCCAGGCCGCACTGGATTTCGTCGGCAATGAGCAGCGCGCCGCTTTTTGTGGCGAGAGCGCGAGCGCGGTTCCAGAACTCTTCGCTGACGGGATAGATTCCGCCTTCACCTTGAATCGTTTCGAAGAGGATGGCGCATACGGTATCGTCAAATTTTGCTTCGAGGTCGGCGAGGTCGTTGAAGCGGACAAATTCAACGCCGGGAACGAGAGGAGCGAATGGGAGACGATATTTCTCAGTAGCGGTGACGCTCACGGCGCCAAAGGTGCGTCCATGAAAGGAATTCTCCATCGCCAGAATGCGGTGCTTTCGCACGGATGAGCCAGCGGGCTCGGCAGCGGTGCGGCCATGAAGGCGCGCAAGCTTGAGAGCACCTTCGATGGCTTCGGCGCCGCTGTTGGAGAAAAACACGCGATCGAGCCCGGACCATTGCGCCAGTTTGCGGGCCAGCGGACCCTGATAAGAATTGTGAAAGAGATTCGAAAGATGGATGGCGCGTCCAGCCTCGCGACGGATTGTTTTTACGATACGCGGATGCGCATGGCCGAGGGCGTTCACGGCAATGCCGCCGAGAAAATCAAGATATTTCTTGCCTCGCGAGTCATAAACGTAGCAGCCGCGGCCATGCGTGAACACAATTGGCTGGCGCTTGTACGTCTGCATCAGAAATTGATTCGCATCGCGCAGAATGGAATTCACACTCGAGACGAGAGGACCCGATTTCTTACCCGTACGAACGGTGGACTTCGCCGTCTTTTTTGTGGCGAGATTACGCATTACGCCGCCGAAAGAGCTGCTTGCGCGTTAGGGAATTGCTCTCGGAGAACGCGCGTGCCGGGAATCGCGGAGGAGTGGTCTTCCGCGGCGTGTTCGGCGGAGTGAAACGCAAGGAGAAGCGCGTCGGGCGCGGTGCCACCTACGATGCGCACCTGGCGAACGCCGCCCTCCAGAGCGCGCTTGGCGGCTTCGAGTTTGAGAATCATGCCACCGGAAACGACGCGGCATTGCACGAGGCGCTCGCTCTCTTCGCAGGTGACGGCGGACAGAACTTTGTCGCCGTCGAGGACACCGGCCACGTCGGTGAGATAGATCAACTGGTCGGCGCCGAGAAATTCAGCGCAAGCGGCGGCCATGTGGTCGGCATTGATGTTGTACAGCTCGTTGTCTGGGCCGAGGCCGAGGCAGGGAGCGACGGGAACGAGGCGTTCGCGCCAGAGAGACTCGATGAACGCGCTGTTCAGTCCGGTGAGGTAACCAACGAAGCCGAGGCTGCCCTCCACTTCGCCATGGGACATCGGCTCGGCTAGAAAACACTGCGCATCGGCGGCGGAGATGCCGACCGCTGGATAGCCTTCGGCGGAGATGGCGGCGGCGAGTCGCTTGTTCAGCAACCCGGCGAAAACCATGACGGCGGCGTCGCGCGTCTCACGGTCGGTGACGCGCAGACCGGAAACAAACTTGCTTTCGATGCCCATGCGCTTGAGCGCCTCAGTGAACGCGTGGCCACCGCCATGGACCACGAGAATTTCGTGGCCTTCCTGGGCGAGGGTCGCGACCTGACGCGCCAACGAGCGGATCGTGGCCTCGTCTTCGAGCAAAGCTCCAGCGAACTTGATTACGGTTTTCATTGAAGTGCTGTTTTCTCCTCTATACCCAAAATATGGTTGAAATTCTGAACGGCTTGGCCGGCGGCGCCTTTGCCGAGATTGTCAAGGCAAGAGACGACGATCAAACGCTGGCCGGATCTGTCCAGCACGAAGCCGATGTCGCAGAAGTTTGTATGCGCAACGTGCTGCAACTCGGGGAGAGTGCCCGCGGGCCAAATGCGGACCATCTGGCGGCCAGCGTAAAATTTGCGATAGAGGGCTTCGATCGCATCCGGCGACTGCTGGGCGGAGAGCGTTACGTAAATGGTGGAAAGAATGCCGCGGGCAAGAGGCAGCAAATGCGTCGAGAAAATGAGCTGCGACTCGGCGAGGCCAGTATGCTCGAGAATCTCCGGAGTATGGCGGTGCGAGAAAAGGTTGTAGGCTTTGAAATTCTCGTCGACTTCGACGAATTGCAGATCGCGGCGTGGATCTTTGCCCGCGCCGCTAGCGCCAGATTTGCAATCGCAGATGACGTTCTGGTCCGGAGCGATAAAACCAGCATCGGCGAGCGGACGGAGCGCGAGGATAACGCTCGTGGAGTAACAGCCGGGATTCGCGACGAGACGAGCTTTGGCAATTTCCTCGGAATAGAGTTCAGTAAGGCCGTAGACGGCTTCGCCGAGGTAGCCGGCGTGTGGTGTGGGCAGCCTGTACCAAGAGGTGAAAGTCTCCGGGGCGCGGAAGCGGAAGGCACCGCTCAGGTCAACGACGCGCAAGCCCGCTTCGAGAAGCGGAGGTGCGAGTTCGGCGGAAACCTCATGCGGCGTCGCGAGAAAAGCAGTTCCGACGGAAGAGGATGTGATGGCTTCGACGGATAGCGGGCGCAGTGGGGCCTGTCCCCATCCGCGGAATTGCGGAAATAGCTCGGCGATGCAATGGGCGCCACGCGTTTCGCGCACGTAAAACGCAGTCGAGGCGACCGCAGGATGGCGGAGAAGAATGTTCGCCAGCTCAAGGCCGGTATATCCGGTGACACCTACGACGGCGACTTGGCGAGGGTCTTTCATTTCACCAGGGCTTCGATCTTTCTTTGAAGGGATTCGCGAGTGCGTTTGTTAGGCGTGATGATCAAGACGGTGTCATCGCCGGCGATGGTACCGGCAATTTCGGAAAACTTTGAGCCGTCAACGGCGGCGGCGAGAGGCTGAGCGCCGCTAGGAGGCGTCTTGAGGACGAGCAAATTTTCGGCCGGGCGAATATCCAAAAGGAATTCACGAAGGGCGCGTGCCAGCGGAGGAAGCGGGAGAGCGCCGTTGTCTTCGGGAAGAACGGTTTCGGGTTTGTAGCCCTCTTGAGTTTTGACGAGCCGGAGCTCCTGAAGATCGCGGGAAAGAGTGGCCTGCGTGACGCGCATTTTCTGCTGCGCGAGACGGCGGCGGAGTTCTTCCTGGCTGACGATGGGCTGGCCGCTGACCAGCCGCAGGATCTGGCCGTGACGAAATGTTTTGCCGACGCTCATGACTGGAACAAATATACAACCTCCTGCATGTTTATACAATCATTTTTCAGTGCATGCAAATAATATTGTCGGTGGTTTGAGGTTAGCGGGAAGGATACGGGTGCGGAAACAGGTCATTGCAGGATTCGCACCATTCCGCGGAACGACACTGGATTTTTGGGGCGAGGAATGGTTACCTTCCTTGTTAGCCTCAGATTACGCGCTCCATGGCCATACCGTGCAAAGTAACGGGATGCAAGAACGACTCGCCGCCAGCCCTCGCCGAGCAGCAACAGGTTTGCGTGCTGCACTTTACGCTTTCGATTGAAGCCAGCTGTGCGGAAATGCGGCGCGAGACGGCGCTGGGGAATGCGCCCCATGAACGGCAGCGCGAAATCATGCGTTTTATTACGGAAAGCGGGGAGCGGCTGGCGCGGGTGGCCACCAGTGGGTTGCACCTGACGGATGATTTGAAGGCGAGAATTCTGAGCACGTTTCTGACGCTGATGAACCTGCGTGAAAATTTGGACCGCTCGAATATGCGAAGTTCGTTTGGACGGACCGGCCAACACCGCTGAAGCCGCATCCAGGTCATTCGCGATTCGTGCCAACGGCACGACCCTCCCGAAAGAGGTGAAAGGATCAGGCCCCAATGTAGCGGGCGTAGATGGAGCGCGCGACGGCGGGGTCTCTTGTGCCTTTGAGAATGGCCCGACCGTCGGCGAAGACGGTCATTTGATACGGGTCAACGCGGAAGCTGAGTAAGAATTCGTTGTGGCGAACGTCCGAGACGGTGGCGGCAAGCCTTTCCTGCAACGCTCCTAGATCAAGAGTGCGGCCGCGTTCGTGAATTTGGACGGAATCCCGTCCGCAAAGAGTGATGTGGGGCTGGGCTTGGCCGGCAAGGTAAGAGAATTCGCGGCGGGCGCAGACGCGGCAGGCCGGATTTCGGGCGATGCGGATCGACTGGAAGTGACCCGTCCAAACGTCGCAGGAGATCAGGCGGCCGTGGAGGGCTTCTTCGCGGTCGGCTAGTAGCTTCAGGGCTTCTGCTACTTCGAGAGAGGCGACGAGGTTGACGATGGGGCCGAGGACGCCGACGGTGTCGCAAGTCTCTTCGAGGCCATGACCGTTTGTAGAGGATTCGAGGAGGCACGCGAGGCAAGGCGTGAGACCGGGGCGGATCGTCATCGAGACACCGTAGCTAGCAACGGCGGCGGCGTAAACCCAGGGCTTGCCGGATTGGATGGCATAGTCATTGATAAGGAAGCGCGTCTCAAAATTGTCGGTGCCATCGAGGATCAGATCGAAGCCGGAGAGCAACTCGACGGCATTGTGAGGGTTTAAGTCTTCGACCAGGCCTTCAACGGCGACGCTGCTATTGATGGCACGCAGTTTGCGCTCGGCGGCGACAGCTTTGGGCAGGGCTTGGAGGGAGTCGCCCTCGTCGAAAAGCGTCTGGCGCTGCAGATTGGAGGGCTCGACAAAGTCGCGATCGAGAACCCTGGTGCGGCCAACTCCAGCGCGAACGAGCAGGCTCGCGGTAGCCGCGCCGATGGCTCCACATCCGACGATAACGACGCTGGAGGCGAGCAGGCGCTGCTGACCTTCTTTGCCGATTCCAGCGAAGAGCATCTGACGCGAGTACTTTTCCTGAAGCGAATTGAGCAAGCGCGGACCCGGGTGCGGCGGCGACGTTGATCGTCTCCCTTGTATCATCATAACGCTACAGATTGCGGGATGGGCAACGCCCTTGTGCTACGCTTCGTCTGAGCGATAGTGAGCATGAAATTGAGTTGGAGCACAGGGTTCTGGGGAATTGCCTTATTCGCGCTGCTCCTGGGAGCGACGAAGAGTGATGGACAAGCACCGTCCCCAGCGAACGCCCAAACGCTCTCCGCGGATGCACCAGTGGTTATGGTGCGGATCGTCACCGAAGACGGCCGTGTACTGTCCGAATCGCCTAAGGGAATCGCTGTAGAGATTGGGAAGCCGCTCGACAGAGAGCAGGTTGCGAAGAGCCTGCGCGCGCTTTACGGGCTGGGTGATTACAAGGACCTGAAAGCAGTTGCAACTCCCGTAGGCAGCGGTCTACGGCTCGACTTCGTGGTTCAGGAGAATCTCTTCTTCAACCAAGTTTTGATAGAGGGCCTAACGCCGCCGCCTACGGACAACTCCGCCGCCGCGGCCATGCAGTTAACGCTGGGCAAGCCCTTCCGGCAAGAAGATGTGAACGAAGGGCTGGACCGTCTGCGTGATGTGCTGAAAGAAGAAGGCCTGTACACGGCGCAAGTCTCGGCGGAAAACGTTCCCCATCCCGCCACGCATCAGATGGACGTCATAGTGCACATAAAACCCGGGCCGCGAGCACTTGTGGGATCCGTTCAACTGCAGAACGCCACCGCATACCGCGACGCGGAAATTCTCTCGAGACTGAAGATGAAGGTAGGACAGCAGGTGACGACGGCGCGCATTCGGCGCGGGACCGACCGGATTCGAAAATTTCTGGTAAAGAAAGGGCGGCTGAGCGCTAGAGCCGCCGTGCGGCGCGGCGAGTACAACGCCGCGAAGAATACCGTGCCTCTGATGCTGGAGGTCACGGAAGGCCCGCAGGTGCAATTGGCGGTGACGGGTGCGAAATTTTCAAACGGCGAGTTGAAAAGGCTGATTCCCGTCTATCAGGAAGGTGCGGTGGATACCGACCTTCTGGAAGAAGGGAAGCGCAACGTCCGGGAGCGTCTCGAGCGAGACGGCTACTTCGACGCGCAGGTGAATTACACGACGGAAACGAAGGAAGTGCAGGGCAAAGAGCAGAAATCGAAGGGCACTGAAGAGGTAATTACGTACCACGTCGAGCGAGGCGCACGTCACAAGCTCGCGGGAATTGAGATTACCGGGAATCACTATTTCAGCACCGAATTACTGAAGAGCCGGCTGCAGATTTTCGGAGCGGCCTTTGGTTCGCGGGGCAGATTCAGCCGCCGGCTGATCGATTCGGACTCGGAATCGATGCACGGACTGTATGACGCGAACGGATTTCTGAACGCGAAGGTAGAGGGGCAGGTGCTCGACAATTACAAGGGAAAGGAAGGAGACGTGTTCGTCCGCTTCGTAATCCAGGAAGGCGAGCAGACGCGTGTGGCTTCGCTCACCATCGACGGAGTCCACGCGTTGAAAGAAGAGGAATTGCTGGGCGTGGTGGGGTCGACGCCGGGGCAGCCGTACTCCGATTTTAACGTAACGACGGACCGGGACAACATTCTAGCGATCTACTTCAACGAAGGCTTTCCGGAGGCGACTTTTACGTCGACAGCGGATCGCGTCACGCCCGGAACGGCGGAGGGCGCGAAAACGGAAGCGGCCAGCGAAAAGAGCCAGAAGAAAGAGGACGAGAAGGAAAAGAGTTCTTCAAAAACAGAGATTGTACAGGCACCTCCCGTGAAGCTGGTCTACCACATCACGGAGGGGCCGCAGACACGCGTGCGAGGAGTCCTTCTGAGTGGATACAACCGAACACGTCTGGGAGTCATTCGGCGGGAGATTCGCGTAAAGAGCGGGGAGCCGCTGCGCGAAGGCGATGTGGTGGATTCGCAAAGGCGCTTGTACAACCTGGGAGTCTTCAATCGCGTGACGATTGAGCCTCAGAATCCCGACGGCTCGGACCCTGATAAGGACATCGTGGTATTGGTGGAGGAAGCGAAGCGATACACGATGGCGTACGGGGGAGGATTTGAAGTGCAGCGCCTCGCGAGCACGACGAACCCGACAGGAGGCGAGGTGCAAGCCGCGCCGCGCGGAATTTTCGAGTTGACCAAAGTGAACCTGACGGGGCGCGCCGACTCGCTCTCGCTTAAACTCCGCGGAAGCACCATCGAGGACCGCGCGCTGCTGGGGTACTCGATTCCCAACACTTTTGGCAGTTCGCACTGGAGCACGCAGGCAACCGCGTACACGGAAAAGAGCCAGGATATCAACACCTTCACAGCGATGCGCTATGAAGTTTCCCAGCAATTAACGGAGCAGGTCACGCGGTTCACGACGATTCTGTACCGCTATTCGTTCCGCAAGGTGCTGGTTTCGAATCTAAATACCCATATAGCTCCGGAACAAATACCGCTGTTCGAACAGCCGACGCTCGTGTCTGAGTTTGGTGTTACATGGATACGCGATAAACGGGATAATCCGGCGGACGCCAACAAAGGAAACTTCAACAGCGCGGAATTCAGTGTCGCCAGCACGAGCATCGGTTCGAGCGCGAGCTTTTTTCGATTCTTTGTCCAGAATTCGACGTACCACCCGATTAAAAGACGGTTTAGCTTTGCGCGGTCCATAAGGATCGGAATTCTCGAGCCGTTCGCCAATACCGAGTCGTTGAAATTTCCGGCGCCGACGCCCAACGAGTGCACCGCGCCGGCGCCAACCGGGCCGCAGCCGGAGATCATTCCGCTACCGGAGCGATTCTTCGCGGGAGGAGGAACGTCTCTGCGAGGATTCGCCTTGAATCAAGCCGGACCGCGCGACCCTTGTACCGGATTCCCCGTCGGCGGGCAGGCGCTCTTAGTGCTCAACCAGGAATTTCGCTTTCCGATGCGATTGCCATTCGCGGGGACGTCGGTGGGCGGAGCCCTATTCTACGATGGCGGAAATGTTTACAGCCGGCTGGACCACGTCACCTTCCGCGCGTACTCGCCGAAGCCTGTCTTCGTGCTGCAGAATCCGTCGCAGCCTCCCAGCGCAACAAATCCCACGCTTTGCGTTTTCAACTGCACGAACGAGCTGAATTATTTTGCGCATACCGTTGGGTTCGGACTGCGTTACGCGACGCCGGTCGGGCCGATTCGAATCGATCTGGGATATCAGATCAACCGGCCGTTTTTCGTCTTACCGTGCGTTCCCATCACAAGCAGCACGCCGGTAGCAATACCTTGCTTCAAGGGCGGGCAGCTTCCTCGGCTGCAGATTTTCTTCAATTTGGGGTCGATCTTCTGATGCGCCGCACCTTCATTACCGGATTGCGCGCGCTGTTCTTCCTGTTGGCCATAGGTCCGCTTTTGCGCGGGCAGACAGTTGTGGACCGCATCGTTGCGCGCGTGGAAAACGATATCATTCTGCAAAGCGACGTGCAGCAGCTGAAAGAGTATCAGGAGCTCGTGGACGGAAAATCGAAAAGCGAGAGCGTGATTTTAGATCTGCTGGTCGATCAATGGATTGTTAGGTCGGAGGCGGAGCTCTCACGGTTTCCCGAGCCGACCGACGCGGAGGTCGACGTGGAACTGTCGCGGTTGGTGAAATCGTTCAGCTCACCGGCGGAGTATGAAGCACGAAAGAACAAGAGCGGTCTGAATGACGCAGAAGTGCGAAAAATCGTCGCCGCTCAGCTCTACCTCAGCAACTATCTGGACTCGAGATTTCGACCGTCGGCACAGATCGATGAAAAGGCCATCGAGGATTTCTACGAGAACGCCGTTATTCCGAGAGCAAAGGCACGCGGCCAGGAACCGCCGACGCTGGACGCCTCGCGCGACATCATCCAGGAAGCCCTCGTACAGAGCGACATCAATCAACAAGCGGACCGCTGGCTGAAAGAAAGCCGTGCCCGGCTGCACGTCCAGAAGTTCGTGGAAGAAGGGGCGAAATGAAGGTGCGAAAGCGCCACCCGATATGGAATTGGGTGATCCACACGCCGTGGGTGCTGACGGTAATTGGGATTCTGTGCGTGATTGGTTTTTTCGGAAGTGGCGCCGGAAATCCGATATTACAGCGGTGGATCGTGCACCGGCTACAGAAGGCGACGGGCGCTCGGGTGGAATTGCAGAGCATTTCTATCCAATGGCTCTCGCTGCGAGCTACGCTTAAGGGTTTGGTGATTCGCGGAAGCGAACCGGCGGGTACCGAGCCCCTGCTTTCGGCCGAAGAAGTACAAGCCGAGTTGAAGATTGATTCCTTCTGGGGCCGAAAAGTATCGCTGGCCGATCTGCTGCTTAAGAAACCCAATTTGCACATCCGGGTGGCGAAGGATGGCTCGATAAATCTACCGGCGTCGCCGGGAACGAGTGGCCCCAAGAAGCCGCTGCGCGAATCGCTTTTTGACCTGCGCCTGCGACACGTAAGTATCCAAGACGGTTGGCTGCTGTACAACGAAATGAAGATGCCCCTGGCCTTGGAAGGCGGCGAGATGAGCCTGGCGCTCGACGCGGGCGGCACACCAGAGCATCCCTTGTACCTGGGAAATTTGGAATGGAAGGGCATTCGATTCACCGCGCAGAGGATGGTTCCGGTGCCGGCAGATCTTGCAGCAAAATTTACGCTGTGGCGCGAGGGATTCACTTTGGACCAAGGCGTCTTGAGCGCCGGACGGTCGCACGTTGACGCGCAAGTGGAAATGTCCGATTTCGCGAAACCAAAATGGAGTTTCCGTTACCGCGGCTGGCTGGAGTTGCTCGATATACGCGAGACATTTCGCTCACCACTCACACCGACTGGACATGTGGATGTGCGCGGCGAAGGAACATTCGCGGACGGGCAGTACAAGGGAACGGGTAGCTATGCAGGACGCGATATCCGTCTGACGTACGACATTTTTCACGCCGCGGGGCTTACGAGCCGCGGAAGCTACAAAATCAACAACGACGGACTGATAGTACCGGATTTTTTGGCTGAGGCCTTTGGTGGGACGGTCAAAGGAAAAGTGACTTTGCGCTTCGCGGGGATGAAGTTCCGCGCGGACACGCATCTTCAGGACCTGCGCCTCTCGGGAGTCTTCCCGGCCATTGAGCACATAGGCTTTCCCATCGATGAGCTTGAGTGGGATGCTCTTCTGAGCGGAGACACGGTCGAGACGTGGACCGGCGCGTTTAATAATTTTGAGATTGGCGGAAAGATGGATTGGTTGCCGGGCGACGCGTTGGCGGCTGGGCATGTGCCGGTAACGGCGAGTTGGCAACTCCATTACAACTACGATTCTGGAGTTTTTGCGATTAGCGCCGGCGAATTTGAGACGCCTTCTTCCAAGGGGACCATCACCGGGGTTCTTGCGCCGCACAAGACTTCTCTGGATGTCCATTTCGAAACCGGCGCGCTGGAGTCCTACAAAGACTTTATCGACGCGATTCGCGGGGTGAAGCGCGGCTCCCCTGATGCGATAAGAGAAATCTCAGGAAACGCGCAATGGGACGGCAAGATCATCGGGAGTCGTGGAGGGACCACATTTAGTGGGCACGTTCGCGGCGAGCGGGTGCGTTACAACGGCGTTGCGCTGGACTTCATCGAAGGCGAACTAAGCTATTCGCCCACGGAACTCGCGCTTTCCCGCGGCAAGCTGCGATTTGGCTCGATGGAAACCGAAATCGAAGGAACGCTTGAGCTGACCGACTGGAGTTTTCTGCCCGCGAACGAATGGACAGCTGATGTGAACTTCGATAAGACTCCTGT
The DNA here is from genome assembly GCA_036495665.1 of Candidatus Acidiferrum sp. Classification (GTDB taxonomy): domain Bacteria; phylum Acidobacteriota; class Terriglobia; order Acidiferrales; family UBA7541; genus Acidiferrum. Next base: position 18,358 of record DASXMM010000131.1, read on the forward strand.
CGATACGATTCAGACACTGCTTGGCTCGAAGTATCCAGTACAAGGCATTTTGAGCGGACAACTGCACGGACACGGAACGCGAACCGCGCCAACCGTGACCGGGCTCTTCGATCTCGGCGAAGGAAGTGTATTGGGCGTCTCGTTCAATCGATTACGCGGACAGTTGAACCTCACGCCGGACGCGGTGCGCGTCGCGGACGCGGAATTGCGCGTCTTTGCTCCTGGAAAGGAAAACGGCCGTGGCGCGGGCATTGTTACCGGCTCGGTTGGGTATGGATTTGCCGACAAAAGTATAACGGCGGATCTGGTGGGCGCCTCACTCCCGCTGGATAACGTACAGAAGTTGCAGTCCGTGCGGCTCCCCATCGGAGGGCTAGTCACCTTCCGGGTAAAAGCCAGCGGGGCGCTCTCTGCGCTTCAGAGTGATGGGACTTTTCGTGTTGTCGACTTTCGCATCGGAAAGGACGTAATCGGAAGCTTCGATGGAACCCTGAAATCTGACGGACGCGCTGCGAAATTGGTGCTTGGCTCATCGATGACCTCCGGAGGCATCTCCGGCGAGATAACATTGGGGTTGGCCGATCCTTATGCACTGAACGGAAAAGTCTCCATCACGAACATCGATCTGAATCCGTTTTTGATGAGCGCTCTGCATCTCAAAGAGTTTAATGGCCGCGGCGTAGCCGACGGCGACATCACGGTCGCGGGCGATTTGAAACATCCCGAGAACATTGTGGTAGACGGCAAATTTTCGAAGCTCGCATTGACTTACGCCAATGTGCAGCTCGAAAACGTGGGACCGATTCATCTGCGCACTTCGAAGGAGAGCCTGGACCTCGACCAGGCGGCGTTCAAAGGAACCGATACAAATATTGCGATTTCAGGCACGGTACGATTCGCCGGACGGGGCACCCTGGGGTTGAAGCTCAACGGAGCGCTGGACCTGCGCCTGCTCAGGGGGTTCTCGCCGGCGCTGGAAGCCAGTGGTCCCGCGCAGATCAACGCCTCTTTCGAAGGACCGTTTGACCGGCCGCGTATCACAGGGAAAGTGCACATAGAAAAGGCTTCGGCTCGCGTCGCTGATTTCCCGTCGGGCATGAGCAACATCACCGGCGATTTGGTTTTTGATGCCACGCGTCTGTCCTTTGAAAACATTTCCGCCGAATCGGGTGGCGGCACAATGCATTTCAGCGGGAACGTAAACTATATCGAGAGCCCGCTGCGATATGACATAAGTGTGCGCACCGATCGAGTTCGCATTCGATACCCCGAGGGCGTGAGTTGGCTGGTGGGCGGATCGCTCCGACTGACCGGAACACCCTCCGCGGGAGTTCTTTCGGGCAGAGTCGTGATTGAACGGGTCACCCTGACGGAGGGAATTGACGCCGCCAGCGTGCTGGTGTCCTCGAAAGGGAGTATTTCCGGTCCAGCAACAAGTTCGCCATTTCTGCGCAACCTGGGGTTTGATATTTCAGCCCTTTCCGCGCCCGACGCGCGAATGGAGTGGCCAGGCGCCCAACTGGAAGCGGAAGCGAATCTGCGTGTGCGGGGGACATGGGAGCATCCCATCCTTCTGGGGCACATCCACATTCTCTCTGGCGACTTGACGTTCCACGGCGACAAGTACCGCGTGACACGCGGAGACATGAATTTTGCGAATCCGTTCAGGCTGGACCCGGTCTTGAACGTGGAAGCCACGACGACCATCCAGCAATACGAGATCACGCTGAATTTTAACGGGCCTGCCAGTAAGCTGACGCTTTCTTACCGTTCTGACCCGCCGCTTCCGGCAAACGACATCATCACTCTGCTGGCGCTTGGGCAGACGAGTTCTGAAGCGAGCATTCGAGGCGGCGGGACGGGTGCAACGCAAAGCGCCACGTCCGGAGCCACGGCGATTCTTTCCGAGGCGGTATCAAGCCAGGTGGGCGGCCGTCTGGAACGACTGTTCGGAATTACTCGGTTCCGCGTCGATCCGGGTCTCGCGGAAGTGGGCTCAGCGAGCTCGTCAACGAACGCCGCGGCGCGCGTCACTGTGGAACAAGACGTCACCCGGAATCTGACGATAACCTATGTTTCGAACGTGGGCACAACGCAGGAGCAGGTCATTCAGGTCGAATACAACATCAATCGCAGTGTATCGGTTGTAGCGTTGAGAGATTACAACGGTACCTTTGGTATCGATATCGTCTTCAAAAAACACTTCCAGTAAAAACCCCTGCTGCCGCTGACCGTTAGAATTGGGGCAGGTCGGGTTGTTGGGTGGCCTGCTGCGTCTGGCTTTGCTGACCGTTTTGCTCCGCGCGCCCAGCGGGCTGCCAGCGGCGCTGTCCGTTCTGACCGTTCCCCAGCCGGGCAGACTGGCCGATCTCCGGATTCTGCGCTTTTAATGCCTGAAGGGCTTCTTTGGCAGCCTTCGCGCCCGACGCGCGGCTAGCCGCCTGAATTTCGCGCGTGATCTTGGGCATCTCGGCGGCGACTTTCTGACCTACGGGCGAGCCGTAAAACTGAAGCATGGTCTTGATTTCGTCGTCCGTGTAGTGCTTGTCGTAGATCGCGACGAGCTGCTCGGTCATCTGGTCCACGTCGAATTTCTTCTGATAGCTTTCGATGAACGAAGTCACAAAGGCTTGGCCCTTATCGTTGTTGGGAACCGTGGCGAGAAGCTTTTCCCGGTACTGCTCGCTGGAATTGGTGACGGCGTCCTGCACTTGATCGCGCGCCCCAACGAGTTCCATCAGCGAGCGAATGTCCGCGTCCTTGACGGGATCGATGGGCTTCGCTTGCGCCTGACTTGCCTGGTCCTGTGCGGCGGTTTGAGGTGCCGCACTGACCGAATTTTGCGATGCGCCCTGGATGGCCAGGAAAAAAGTTCCGACATAAATTATGACTAGGGCTAGAACTGCCTTCATGACTTCCTCCGCGGCGGAGCGTTCATATCCTTTCCGCCACTCCTGCGATGTTAAGGAAGGATGTGACTCGCGCGGCGAATCACGCGGGACAGGCGTGCTTCTGGTTTAACTGTCCGACCGTTCAGGTGAGCCACAGCACGGGACTTGCGGCTTTCTGCTACCATGCCGCGCCATGGCGGAAAGAACATCTACTAGCGCGGCTTCGCTTGCCCCAGCATCGACACGCCTCCTGCAGCACGCAGAAATCGAAGCACGCGAAGCCGGACTCCATCGCAACCTGACGCCGCGGCAACTCTCGATGATTGCCATCGGCGGAGCGATCGGAACCGGCCTGTTCCTCGGCAGTGCCATTTCCGTAAAGCTCGCCGGACCCGGCGTGATTTTCAGTTACATGGCGGCCGGAGCGATTGCACTTTGCCTGATCTGGGCGCTCGGCGAAATGACCGTTGCACATCCGGTCGCGGGTTCCTTCGGTGTTTACGCGGAAATGTACGTGCATCCGTGGGCGGGATTCGCGATGCGCTATTCCTACTGGTTGGCGCAGGTGATCGCAACCGGCAGCGAAGTGGTTGCGGCATCCATTTATTGCAAACACTGGTTCCCGAACGTGCCGTCGTGGTTGTGGATTGCAGGGTTTTCCGCGGCGCTCGTATATGTGAACGCGCGAAGTGTAGGGAGTTTCGGCGCGTTCGAATACTGGTTCGCGATGATCAAGGTGCTGACCATCGCCGTGTTTCTGATTCTCGGAGCGGCATTGCTCATGGGTTTCGGCTTCCCGCGCATTGGCGTGGCCAACTATACCGGGCACGGCGGATTCCTGCCGAACGGATGGCAAGGCGTGGGCCTCGGTGTGGCGATGGCCATCTTCAGCTTTCTGGGACTGGAGATCGTGGCGGTCACTTCCGGCGAAGCGAAAGATCCGACGACGGCGCTGCCCCGAGCGTTGCGCTGGACACTCGGGAGGCTGGCACTCTTTTATGTGGGCGGGCTCGCGATCGTCGTTGGCATCGTGCCATGGAACGAGGTTGGGCTCGGCGAGAGCCCGTTCGTCCGCGTTTTTGAAATCGTTGGCATTCCCGCTGCTGCCGGCGTGATGAATTTCGTAGTCCTCACCGCGGCGCTCTCGAGCGTCAATTGCAATTTGTATTTGATGGCGCGAATGCTTTTTTCCCTGTCGCGCGGCGGATACGCTCCAGCGGCGCTGGGCAAGCTAAGTAAGCGCGGAACGCCAGTTATCGCGCTGCTCGTCTCAAGCGCAGGAATGTTCGCAGCGCTCTTCATGGATCACTGGTTTCACGCCACGGCATACGTCTACATGCTCGGCTCAGCATTCCTTGGCGGTATCTTCGTCTGGCAAATGATTTTTGTCACACACCTCGCTTTTCGCCGCCGAACCGCCAGGCTCGAAAAACCACCGATGCGCTTTGCCCCACGCGGGCCGTGGACTTCCGCTTTCGGCCTTATAGCACTCACTGCGGTGCTCATTTCGACGTGGTGGGTACCCGGCCTGCGCATAACTCTGCTCGCGGGAGTTCCCTGGCTTGTCTTCATTTCGCTGTGCTACCTTGTCTGGAGAAAGGTCCGTTTGCCGAAGATTCGCGACGGAGCCGTGCCAGATGGATGACCTTCTGAAGTGGCGCTCCGAATTTCCGATCCTCGAGCGCACAACTTATATGATCAGCAATTCGCTGGGCGCCATGCCGCGCGGCGTGTACGGCGAAATGCGCGCCTATGCCGATTCCTGGGCCGAGCGCGGAGTGCGCGCCTGGGAAGAGGGCTGGTGGGACATGGCGGTCGGCGTGGGCGACAAAATCGCACCGCTGATCGGCGCAGGCCCAGGTGAACTTTCGCTCCACCAGAACGTCACACTCATTCAAGCCGTGATCACTTCGTGCTTCGATTTTCGAGGCTTGCGAAACAAAGTGGTAATGACCGACCTGGAATTTCCTTCGGTCCAATACTTCTATCACGAGCAGCGCCGCAACGGCGCACGCATCGAACTTGTCCCCAGCAACGATGCGGTGCGCTTCGATCTCGACAAATTCCTCGCAGCCATCGATGAGACCACGCTCCTCGTCCCTATCTCGCAGGTTCTCTTCCGAAGCGCTTACATCGTAAATACGCGGGCCATTGTTGAGAAAGCGCATCGCGTCGGCGCTCACGTCATCCTGGATACGTTTCAAGCCACCGGCACGATTCCGATCGATGTCCGCAGTCTCGGCGCCGATTTTGCATGCGGAGGGGTCCTCAAGTGGCTCTGCGGCGGCCCCGGCGTTGGGTATCTTTACGTGCGAGAAGACTTGCGCGCAAAGCTGAAACCCGCGATCGCCGGCTGGATTGCCCACCGCCGCCCTTTTGCATTCGAAACCGGGGCCATCGATGCTCGCGAAGATTCCTTCCGCTACCTGAACGGCACGCCACACATTCCTGCGCTCTATGCCTGCCAGCCGGGCTTGGACATACTGAACAAAGCCGGCATCGCCGCAATTCGGGAAAAATCCATGCGTATGACCGCACGTCTTTTTGAAGGCGCGAAAGCGCATGGTTGGCGCGTAAACACTCCGGAAAATCCCGCCGAGCGCGCCGGAACGGTTTCCGTGGATTGCCCGCACGCCGCCGAAGTTTGCCGGGAGCTCCTCGCGCGAGAAATTCTGGTGGATTACCGCCCGAGAGCCGGGGTTCGCCTTTCGCCGCACTTCTACAATCGCGAAGACGAATGCGATTTCGCGATAGCTCAAATCGCAGAAATCCTGGAAACGCGCGCATGGGAAAAACACGCAGCCGCGCTTTCCCATGCATAACGCACTGGGAACCAAACTCGCGGGTCGATGGAAGAAGAAGAAATAGGACGGGTCGGCGCGACCACAATGAGACTATTTCGCAATAACCAACCGATTGACCCACGCGCCGCCCCTTCCGGTGAAGACGACTTCGCCATCCAAAGTGCCGAAATGGTTGAAAAGCAACTTCGCCGTCGCGGTGTCACAGACTCCCGCGCTCTCTTGGCGATGTCCCTCGTTCGCCGTGAAGACTTCGTCCCAATAGAATTTCGCCACCGCGCCTACGATGACGCCCCACTCCCCATCGGCGAAGGCCAGACAATCTCGCAGCCTTATATTGTCGCCGCAATGACCGCCGCGTTGCACCTCGCAGGAACCGAGCGCATTCTGGAGGTTGGCACCGGCTGCGGATATCAAGCGGCCGTGCTTTCTCATCTCTCGAAGATCGTCTTCAGCGTTGAGTCACGTTCCGAACTCGCGGCTACCGCAGCCAGCCGTCTGGAAAGCCTCGGCTACCGAAACGTTCATGTCCATTGCGGCGATGGCACACTGGGCCTGCCTGAACTAGCTCCCTTTGACGCCATCCTCGTCGCTGCTGCCGCACCCGCGGTGCCTCAACCGCTTCGCTCTCAACTTGCCGAAGGTGGCCGCCTGATTCTTCCGGTCGGCGATGCCGACGATCAGGAATTGCTGCACATTGAACGCCACGGCAATTCCTTTGAAACGCATGCTCTCGACGCCTGTCGGTTCGTTCCCCTCATCGGCTACCACGGATGGAAGGAACCGCCGGCGCGATGAGTGCCCCGGATCCCGACCTTTCCATCGTCATCCCGTCTTACAACGAAGAACTGCGCCTGCCTGCGACGCTCGACCAAATCGCGGCCTTCCTCCCAAGTCTCGGACAAGACACAGAAATTCTCGTTGTCGATGATGGTTCGAAAGACCGCACCGCCGAGGTTGCCGAGTCCTTCCGAAAAGCACTCCCGAACCTGCGCGTCATCTCCAATGGTGTGAATCGCGGAAAGGGCTTCAGCGTTCGCCACGGCATGCTCGAAGCGCGCGGCCGCAGCGTTCTCTTCACCGACGCCGACCTCTCCGCTCCGATTGAAGAAGCTCCCAAGCTTCTCGACGCCTTGAAAACCTACGATGTAGCCATAGGCTCCCGCGCGCTCGACCGTAGCCTCATCGACGTCCACGAGACCCAATTCCGCGAGTTCGCGGGCATCATTTTCAACACGATCGTGCGTGTGGTTCTGCGCCTGCCCTTTGTCGACACGCAGTGCGGCTTCAAAGCCTTCCGCCGCGAACGCTGCCAAATCCTTTTCGAACAACAGCGCATCGAGCGCTTCGGTTTCGACCCCGAGTTGCTTTACCTCGCGCGCCATCATGGCCTCCACACGGTCGAGATCCCCGTGCGCTGGAGCCACTCGCCCGCCACCAAAGTGAATATGTTTCGCGACAGCGTTCATATGTTTCTCGACGTTTTCACGATTCGCTGGAACGCGATCCGGGGCCGCTATCCGCAGCGTTCATGACTCCGAATCCCTCAGCTACTTTATGCCATAAAGTACTTGACAGGACCTCGATTTTGAATTAGTCTTCCTTTCATGCCAGCCGCCGGCCATCTCCGCTCTACTAAACGCGAACCAACCCCGATCGACGCTCGTGCCGCCGACCATCTCAAATACATCCGCGAAACCATGGAGAGCGCAGCCGAGTTCACGGCCGTCCCCGGATGGGGTGGCGTCACCATGGGCATCACCGCGCTCGCGGCTGCTTTCTTCGCCGCACGCCAGTCCTCCCCACGTGCTTGGCTCGCGGTCTGGCTCGTCGAAGCCTTCGTTGCCGTAGCTATCGCTGCACCCGCAGCCGCTACGAAAGCCCATCGCGCGAATTCAACCCTTTTCTCCGGTCCCGGCCGAAAATTCCTCCTCAGTTTCGCGCCTCCAATCATCGTTGGTGGCTTGCTGACCTTCGCGCTCTTTGCCGCCGGATCCGCTGCCGCGCTTCCCGGCGTTTGGCTTCTCCTTTACGGCACTGCCGTTGTCACTGGAGGCGCATTCTCTGTGCGCGTCGTTCCAGTCATGGGCTTTTGCCTCATGAGTCTTGGCGCCGCCGCACTCTTCGCCCCCGCGCACTGGGGCGACGCCTTCATGGCCGCAGGCTTCGGCGTTTTGCAAATCGGCTTCGGCATTTGGATTGCCCGCCATCACGGCGGATAAAGGGAATCGCATGGCGAAGTCATCCACAGCACGTCAGGAACGGCCACAGCGCACGCGAGACCGTGACGAATCGCTGGCCCCCGTCCGTGGAGCAGCCCGCGAGGCTGTCTCCCCAGACCTCGATCGCCTAATTCACGAGCGCATTCGCCTGGGAATTGTCAGCGCTCTCGCCGTGAACCGTTCACTCACTTTCAACGAACTAAAAGCCCTTCTCAAGACCACCGACGGCAACCTCAGCGTGCACGCGCGCAAACTCGAAGAAGCCGACTACATCGTCTGCACCAAATCCTTTGACGGCCGCTTGCCCAAGACGGAGTACCGCCTTACAGCTTCGGGCCGCAAAGCTCTGGAGCGCTACCTGAATCACATGGAGGCTCTCATTCGCGCAACGCGCGAGGGCTAGGAACTTTTTTTGACTGCCTACTTTGCAATACAGAGTAGTTTGTTACGCTTTCCCCGCGGCGGAGAAAGAAGCAAACAAAATGCAGCCCTTGACCACGCATCACATCCAGACCCCAACCACCAAAACTCCGTTGGCGCTTGCCCCAGGCCTCCACGTCGCCATCATCTCCGACGGAAATGGGCGCTGGGCCACCGCGCGGGGATTGCCTCGCTCCGCAGGACATCGCGCCGGTGCCGAATCCGCGCGCCGCATCATCGAAGCGGCGCCACGTCTCGGTATTCACACACTCACCCTCTTCGCGCTCTCCTCGGCTAATTGGAAGCGCCCCGCGGCCGAAGTCAACGCGATTCTCCGCCTCCTCCACGAATACCTCCTGATCGAAACGTCTCATTGCATCGACGAAGGCGTGCGTCTCAGCGTCATCGGACGCCGTGACCGCATTCCCGCCACTCTCCGCCAGGCCATCGCCGATTCCGAGGCCGCAACTGTTGGCGGCAAGCGCCTCCATCTGCGCCTCGCCATCGATTATTCAGCGCGCGAAGCCATCTATCACGCCGCCTGTCGCTTCTACAAAGTCACCGAACTCTCCCCCGAGTCTTTCTCCAACGTTCTCGCCGAAGTTCTTCGCGGCGGCTCCACGGAAGTCGACTTGCTCATCCGCACTGGGGGCGAACAGCGCCTCTCCGATTTTCTGTTATGGGAATGCGCCTTCGCCGAATTCGTCTTTCTGCCGAAACGCTGGCCGGATTTCACAGTCGCCGATCTCGAGAGCGCTGTACAGGAATTCGGCAAGCGCGAGCGCACTCGCGGTGCTCTGCCGGATGCTATCGCCGGGTAGTCCCGCCTCGGCTATCGCCCGTGAAATCAGCCCGTTAGCTCCCATCCTATAAACCTGCCCTCGCAATTCTCCTTCGACTACCCCAGACGTTTCGCGTGCGGCAGTCGTCTATATTCCAGGAGCGAGGAATGGGAACTATGGGACTTGCGCTGCCCTGGGAGGCTAGAATCTCGGGCGTGCGGCGCGAACCGGAGATGCGAGTGGAACCTTCCGAAGACCTCACAGGCCGCCCCAGCGAGACTGCGGCGCCTGCTGCTACAACCCCGGGGCTCAGCGAAGATGCCGAACTGGCGGAGCGCTGCCGAATCGGCGATCTCAGCGGATACGAGCGTCTCTACGCGCTGCATGGGGCACGCATGAAAAACGTAGCCCGTAATTTGCTTGGTAGCGCAGTCGACGCCGAAGACGCCGTGCAGGAAACATTTTTGAAGGTCCAGCGCAGCATCGCGGGCTTTCGCGGCCAGTCCAGCTTTGTCACCTGGACGTACCGCATTCTCATCAACACTTGCTACGATGCGCGCCGTAGCCGCGTGCGTAAAAAAGAAGTGGCGAATGATGACACTGAGGATTCGCCGCGGCCAGAGCCACGCGCGCCGGGAGCACATCCATCCCTGAAGATGGCGTTGGAACGCGCGCTTGCCGGATTGACGAAGCACCAACGCGACGTTTTTTTGTTGTACGAAGTAGAAGGCTTCCATCACGCGGAGATTGCAGGAATGCTCGACATCACGGAAACAGCCTCGAAGAACACACTCTTCCAGGCGAAGCGAAATCTTCGCCAGGTGCTTGAGCCTCCGCGAAGCAGCAATGCCGCTGGAGCACGGTGAATGACGATGAACATCAAATGTGAAGATCGAGACAGGATTTTTGAGGATGGCACTCCCGCCGAGTGGGCAGCTCTCGAAACCCATAGCGCCAACTGCGCTGCCTGTGCCGAAGAACTCCGCGCCTGGAAAGCGCTCAGCGTCGCAGCGAGAGAACTGCGCGACTACTCTGACACGCCTTCTCTTTGGCTCCGCATCGAGCCCACTCTTGCCGAAGCCGCCGCAAATAGACAACGCGCAGGCCGCTGGAGCTGGCTCACTCTTGGCTTTGGCCTCTCGCTCGGTTGGCAAACCGCTATGGCAGCTGCGTTGGTGGTGCTCTTGACGGTTTCAGCGGGCTGGGTCTATGTGCATCGCAC
>DASXMM010000132.1:0-3307 GCA_036495665.1 Candidatus Acidiferrum sp.
GCAGGAGGCCACCGTGCACGTGCGTTGCTGGCAACCGCGTTATCGTCCGGGTCCCGGGCATCCTTTCAAGCGCAATGCCAGCCAACAGATCAAACGCGTGCGGAAACGCCTGCTGGGGAAAGCAGTGGCCGCGCGCCGTGCTGGGAGGGATGCCTCCGTTCCGCCAGGAGCCGCAAAAAGCGCGGCCCCCGGCTGCACTCCAGCACCCCTCCCGGCACCCCAATCCGATCTTCCAGCAGGGGACATTTTAAAAGAGGTAAACCAGGGGACATTTTAAAAGAGGTTTGACAAAATTCAGAAATTCCTTGACAAAATCATATCTCTGGAGTATATTGGTTTCTGGGATATACCGCAGCGCCAGCATTTCGCTGGAGCTTTTCTTTTTGGCAAGTTGATTTGCCCAATGCCGGAAAATCGCAATCCTGCCGAAAGCGCCCCGGGAAGTGGCGATGTCTAAATTCTTTAGATGCAACATTTGCAAGCGAATCCCGCAAATGCTGATTCTAAATGGCTTACTGGATAGCTAAACCCTTTAGATGCAACACTTACAAAAAGTGAAGGGCGGGTCAGCCAAATGGAGCCACTCGAGCTACAAACTGCTCAGCTTTGTCTGACCTCTAACCTCTGAACCTTGAACTCTTGAACTCCTTCACTCATGCCCACCCAACGAATCCCGCTTGACCCCGTACTCCGCACCCCACCGATCCGTCATCTGGCCGCGAATCTCCCAAAGCTCCGGAAAAAATTTGTGCCGCATGCCGTCTTCCAGGATTTCAACCGGGCGGCCTTTTAGCGACTTCGACCCGAAGCCGATGGTTCGATAGATAAGCTGCATGTGTTCGTAGCGGAATTTTTGGAAGAGTTCGTCGAATTCGGCTAGTTCCTCGGCGACCATGTAGGCGTCGCCATGGTTGTACTCGGAGTCGTAAATCTTTTCGACCGTTAAGCCGTGCTTATCCAGATAGTGCTCTTTGAACGAATTCCAGATGGGTTGGTACATTTTCAAAAGCACGCGAAAGCCGGGGGATTCCTGGCCGCTTCCGTTGCCCAGCTTTTTGCGAATTTCCTGATACTCCTTTGGCGACATCGTTTCTAGCAGGGTGAGTTGCTGAATCATGAGGCGCTGCGCGGTGTGGACGCGGCGAAACAGGGTGATGACGCGATTGGTATTTTCCTGCTGGAGGTAGTCGTCAATGTCCAGCAGCGTGTACGACATGAGTTTCATCCAGAGCTCTTCGATCTGGTGGACGATCTGGAATTGCATTTCGTCGGCGTTGCAGAGCTTGTCGTAGTCGAGCTGGCAAGAGAGCAGCGTCTTCGTACTCAGGTAGACTTCGTAGTCCAGTGTGCCTTCGCCGCCCATAATGGCGTAAAACTGATCTCGATTCACGGAGTTCTCCTTGCCCTAGGGCCTGTCGACGATCGCCAGGCCGGTCCAACTGTAGCCGCGCTGCGAGCGCAATAAACTGTCTTTAAATCCTGTCGCGAGCCACGGGCGGACTTCTTCTTCTTTCAAGTAGTACGCCACGGGCGTAACCAGTTGATCGAAAACGTTGGCGTGGACTTCATCGAAGGGGTAGCTGTGCATGGCGGCAAAATAATCGCCGTAAGGCAGATGCTTTGGACCTTTTCCATCTGGGCCGGGCCGGTAGAATAGCTTGATTACGGCCCACAGAAACGCCGACGGTGCGAGGCACAGAAACCGAAGCAGTCCCGCTGGGAGCTTCGAAGTGATTGCCGTGCGAATTGGATTGATGAAGCGCGGGATCCATTCGTTGCCTTCGTAGCCGTAGACCCAGAAGAAGACGCGGCCGCCGTTGCGCACGCGCGAAGCCAGGCTGACGAAGCCTGCGGCGGGATCGGGTAGGTGATGTAACACGCCGACGGAAAACGCCATGTCGAATATGGGGCGGACGGGCGGATGCAATAAATCTCCGATGACTACGTGTGCGTTCGGGAAATCGCGCGTATGAGCGAAGGCCACGAACGCGCTTTCACCCAAATCGAGCGACACGACAGCTTTTGCTCCGCGCGAGGCGACGATGGCCGTGTGACGGCCTTTGCCGCAGCCTCCTTCGAAGACTGTCTGGTCCTTGAAATCGTCGCCCGTGACCGGGGCGATCCAGTCGAAGAACTCTTGTTCATAGTAGCCGCGCAGGTCGCTCCAGCGGGTCCATTCCTCGGCGAAACGCGAGGCCGTCTCGATCTTTACGTTCTCGAGATTTGCGGGCATCAGGATGGGTACACCGTTGTGAATGGAAAACCCAGCTTTGCAAGCGGCGCATTCGAGTTTGCCTTCCATGACGTGATCTTTTTCTTCGCGCGTGCCTTCACGGCGAAGAGTCAGTTCGTGACCGCAGTTAGGGCAAGCGAGATAATTCAGAGCTTCGAGCCGCATGTCACCTGAAAGTAAAAAGGGAAGTAGAGTTGAACCGCAATTCTCGTCGGACTACCAGCCGCCGGCTCCTGCCGTTCGGGGAGGCTCATCGCGGCCGGCCATCGCCTCGCGGCGGCTGCGAAACTCGCGGACGCTGTAGACGGGCTTGTTCTGTGATTCGTAATAGGTCCGCGCGAGCATTTCGCCGATTAATCCGGTCGCGATGAACTGAATGCCGCCCATCACCAATGCCATGCCCAACAGCATCAGCGGCCCGTGATTCGCGAGCAATCCTTCATCCAAGAGCGCCTTGCGGAGGAATACCCACAAACCAATTCCGGCTCCACCGCTCAAGCACAGCAAACCCATTAGCCCGAAAAACTGCAGGGGCTTCGTCGAGTAATCCAAGAGGAATTTCACGCTCAACAAATCCAGCAGCACGCGTACGGTACGCGATATGCCGTAATTAGAGGCGCCGTTCCTGCGCGCGATATTTGAAATAGGAACTTCCGCTACCGAAGCGCCGGCCCAACTGGCGAGCGCCGGAATAAACCGGTGCAGCTCGCCATACAAATGAATCTCCGACAAAACCTCCCGGCGGTAGGCTTTAAATGTGGTTCCGAAATCGTGCAGATCGACTCCAGAAAGCTTGGCCATCATTCTATTGGCGATGCGGCTCGGGAGTTGCCGTGTGAGCCAGTGATCGGTGCGCGAGACGCGCCAGCCGCTGACGAGGTCGAAACCCTCTTCGATTTTTTCGAGGAAGCGGGGAATTTCTTCGGGGTCGTGCTGCAAATCGCCGTCCATGGAGATGATGATTTCGCCGCGGGCAAAGTCGAAGCCGGCTTTGAGGGCGGGGGCTTGGCCGAAATTGCGGCGCAACTGCACCACATTTACGCGGGGATCGTGTTCGTAAATATCGGAGAGGAC
>DASXMM010000133.1:0-2181 GCA_036495665.1 Candidatus Acidiferrum sp.
CTACCCGCCCCTTCTCGACCCCGTGCCACTCAGCATTGTCTTTCGCTTCACGGAGCACGGCTCACGGAACACGGGTCACTCCTCCACCGCGTCCCCAATACCGTCTACACTTGGAACCAAACGAACGCTGGAGGCCTCATGACCCTGGATCGCGAAACACTGAAGAGTCTCCCCAAGGTTCTGCTGCACGAACATCTGGATGGCGTGCTGCGCCCCGAGACCGTCATCGACCTGGCCAAGAGCGCTGGCTATACCGAACTGCCCACCAAAAATCCGGAGAAGCTTGCCGAATGGTTTCACCAGGGCGCTAATCAGGGAAGCTTGCCGAAGTATCTCGAAGGCTTTGTCCACACCATCGCAGTGATGCAAACCGAAGACGCCCTCGAGTGCGTCGCCTACGAGCAAGCCGAAGACTTGAGCGGCGACGGCGTCGTCTATTTTGAAACGCGCTTCGCGCCGGTTTTTCACACGCGCGCGGGACTGAGCCACCAGCAGGTCGTCTCGGCGGTGTTGAAAGGACTCGAACGCGGCAAACACGACTTCGGAATTTCTTCGGGACTGATCATCTGCGCCATGCGCGATATGGACGTCTCGCTCGAAATGGCTGAGCTCGCCATCGACTTTCGCGATCGCGGCGTTGTCGGCTTCGATCTTGCCGGCGAGGAGGGCGGCTATCCTCCCAAAAAACATGTCGACGCGTTTCACTATATCCAGCGCCAGAATTTCAACATCACCATTCACGCCGGCGAAGGTTTTGGCAAAGAATCGATCTGGCAAGCCATTCAATACTGCGGAGCGCACCGCATCGGACACGGCACGCGCCTCATCGAGGACATTGCCATCGCCAAGGACGGCAAAGTCGTGAAGCTGGGCGCCCTCGCGCAATACGTTCTCGACAAACGCATTCCGCTCGAAATTTGCCTGCTCAGCAACGTGCAAACAGGAGCCGCGCGCAGCCTCGCCGAGCATCCCTTCAAAACCTTCTATCGGGAAAAATTCCGCGTCACGCTGAATACCGACAACCGCCTGATGAGCGACACCACAATGACCAAAGAGTTCGCAGCCGCCCAGGAAACCTTCGGCCTCGGCCTCGACGACTTTGAAACCATCACCGTCAACGCGATGAAAAGCGCCTTCATCTCCTACGACCAGCGCTGCAGCTTCATCTACAAGGTGCTCAGACCCGGCTACGCAAAAATCCGCCGCTTCCTGGCGGAAGAGTGAGATTGTGCAGTTGAAAGAATGAGACCCGCATGAAAGGCCGAAAGCCGAGGAGGCTTCCAGTCGATTGGCCGTTGTTGTACCTAAGCCGCGAGAGCGGCGAGAGCTTCAGCAAGGACGAGGACACCGCGCCCGATATCTTCGGGCGACGCGTACTCGTCAGGTCGATGACTGTAACCGTTGCGGCACGGTATGAACAGCATCGCGACAGGAGAAATGCGCGACATGAAAAGCGAATCGTGATACGCCCGGCTGACCATGCGAATACTTGGCAGGCCATGTTTGAGACAGGCTTGCGAAAGCGCTTCGATGATTTTCGGTGAGCACTCCGCCGGCGCATCCGCGTTCACGACTTCTTCGCGAATCGAAACGTTGCGTTTCGCCGCGATGGTCTGGCGCGCAACTTCGATCGCGCGCATCGCTGCATCGCGCCGCTCGAGATTCGTGTCGCGAATATCGAGAGTTAGCTGCACGCGGCTCGGTATGCTGTTGACGGCGCCAGGAAACACTTCGCAGATGCCCACTGTCGCCACGGTATCCACCGCAGCGGCCGCCGCAGCATTTGCGGTGCCGCGCACTGCCGCGCCAATTGCAGCGGTATCGCATGCGCCGCTCGTTTTCGCAGCGTTTTCGATCGCGAGAATCAACTCCGCTGCGGCACACAGCGCGTCGTGACGGTCGGGCATCAGGACGGCGCCCGCGTGTCCACCCGCGCCTTCGATGAAAATGCGAAGGCTGGCCGGTGCCGCGATGTTGGTGACGATGCCGAGCGGAATTTTGCGCTGCTCGAGCAGCGACCCTTGCTCGATGTGCAATTCCACAAACGCGTCATAGTATTCGCGCGGCAGTTTCACTTCTTCCAGTGGCGCGCTGTAGCCGGCGGCGCGGCGCACTTCTTCGAGCGACGCGTCATTTTTGTCGGCCAACTTTTTCGCGGCTTCGACTGACAGCGTGCCTGAA
>DASXMM010000134.1:0-9497 GCA_036495665.1 Candidatus Acidiferrum sp.
CTCGTCCATCAAACTGACCGGCGAGTGCACGCCCTCCAGTCCCGGGAATTTCGGATCGTCAATGATCACGTTAGTGGTTTGTAGGCGCGGGTCGTTCTGCTGCCCGTGAATGATAAACTCGCCGCCGATCATGCGAATATATGGATCGGACTGTTCGCCGTGCGCGATATAGCGGTTGGAATTATCCGGCGGATCTGGCGGCGTGTGAAACGTGTCGGTCGCCGCGTGAATACCGACGAAGCCTAGCCCGTTGTGCACTGCGTCTAGAAACGCCTGCTTGCCCTGCGTGGACATCGGCGGATTCTTGTCGTTGCCTTCTTCTGTGAGAACGCCCGTCGTGAAAAACACCAAGGCGGCGTACTCGTGAAATTCCTTGGAATCGAAAATGCGGCCGTCCTTCGAAGCGGTGAGATCGAAATTGTATTTGGCGGATATGTCGCGCACGGCGTTTTCGACGATGCTGGGTTTGCCGTCAGTGACCTTAATGACGGCATGCTCGAAACCCGAGGATTTTGTAAACAGAAGAACGGACTTCTTTTTTGCGCCAAACGCAGGCCGCAAAGTAAGAAGCCCGGCTCCAGCAACCGCTGTCGTACGAAGAAAATCACGTCGTGTCGAAAGTGGATTCATTGTTTGTCCATTGAATTTCGAAGATTTGAATCTTCTTGCCGATCAATCCCTACATGAGACGGCGTAGTCTACTGCGACCGGTAGATGCAGAGCAACCATACATTCCTGGTCGAAAGGGACCGCCTGTTTTTACTTTCTTGTGGGATACTCTGCGCGTCGACAAACAATCTCCATGACTAACCTCTCGTTTCACGAACCCGATCGCGTCCCGCGCCGCCGTTGGGCCATCGCCTGCCTGCTAGGTTTCGGCGTCCTCGTCAACTATTTCGACCGCGTCAACCTGTCCATCTCAAAAGATGCGCTCGACGCCGCCTTCGGAATTTCCGCGGTCACCTTCGGTTATCTGTCGAGCGCTTATAACTGGACCTACGCCGCACTCCAACTCCCGTCCGGACTGTTGCTCGACAAATTCGGCGTTCGCCGCGTCGGCCGCATCAGCACAATCCTCTGGGCCGTCGCTTCTTTCGCGGCTGCGGTTTCCACCGGCCTCGGCGGTTTTCTCGCAGCGCGTCTTCTTCTCGGAATTGGGGAGGCTCCCACCTTCCCCGCCAACTCCAAAGCCGTAGGCTACTGGTTTCCGAAACAGGAACGCAGCCTCGCAACCGCAATCTTCGACTCGATGGCAAAACTTTCTTCCGCCGTCGGCGTGCCTCTCTTGGGCATCCTTCTTCTGCATTTCGGCTGGCGATGGAGTTTTGCCGCGACGGGATTCATCAGTATTCTCTATTTCATCCTCTTTTATGCGTTTTACCGAAATCCCAGCGAAGACCTGCACATCTCGAATGCCGAGCGAGAATTCATCGCCAAAGGCGGCGCACAACCCGAAGATCAAGCGCATGCCGCAAAAGGCGCCCCGCTCTGGTACCTGCTCGGCCAAAAAAGAGTGACCGGGCTCGCCCTCGGTTTTTTTGGTTACAACTACACGTTCTATTTGCTCTTAACCTGGCTGCCGTCGTATTTCCTGGCAGCCCATCACGTGGATTTGCTGCACTCCGTCGCCTATACCAGCGTCCCGTGGCTTTTCGCGACGCTTACCGATCTAATTATCGGAGGATGGCTCGTCGATGCACTGGTCCAGCGCGGCTGGAACGCCGTCCGCGTGCGTCAAGCTGTCCTTATCGGAGGAACCACTCTGGGCCTCGGCATCCTCGGGGCTGCTCGCGCACAGACGGCCGCCAGCGCCCTTATCTGGATCAGCATTTCCATTGGCGGATTATCGGCTGCATCTCCGGTAGGTTGGTCGATTCCTTCGCTAATCGCTCCGAAAGAAAGCGTTGGCACGGTCGGCGGAATCCTCAATTTCAGCAATCAACTTGCCGCGATCGCTGCGCCCATCATCACTGGCTATGTCGTGCAGACCACCCATTCTTATGCAGGCGCATTCGTAGCAGCGACGGCGATTCTTCTCATGAGTATCGCCGCCTATATTTTTCTGCTGGGGAAAATGCAGCCTGTTCCCGAACCAACCTGATTGAGAGCGTTGCGGGTAGCCTAAGCTCGCATTCGGACTCTCGTTAATCGTCCCGCGAGGTCTTCGCAAATCCCGCAAGCCGCCACGCGAATGAACACCTCGTCGCGTCCCGCCGCTGGTTCGGAGTGTAGGCAATTTCCAGATGTTTGTATTGCGAGAGCAGAAGGGCTTTCACGACCTGGGCCGATCTTTCTTCACGAACTTCACAGGGAAACTCCACGTTTCCACGGAATAAAATCATCCTGCCCCAGTGACTCCGCCTTCGTGCGCGCCTCTCCGCTGACAACCTGAATCACGCGTTGCAGAATCTCTTCCCCCATCTTCTCGATGTTCGTTTCTCCAGTGACGATCCCGCCCGCGTCGATGTCAATGATGTCCGACATCCGTTTCGCCAAATTCGAATTCGTCGCAATCTTAACAACCGGCGCGATCGGATTCCCCGTCGGCGTGCCCAATCCCGTCGTAAATAAAATCACGTTCGCGCCCGCTCCCACCTGCGCCGAAACCGATTCCACGTCGCTTCCCGGCGTGCACTGCAAATTCAACCCCGGCTCCGTGCAATATTCGGGATAATCCACCGCAGCCGTCACCGGCGACGTCCCCCCCTTCTTCGCCGCTCCCGCCGACTTCATCGCATCCGTCAACAATCCATCGCGAATATTCCCTGGTGAAGGGTTCATCTCAAATCCCGCACCGACCGCTTTCGCCCGCGCCGCATAATCACTCATCAAGTGCGCAAAACGATCCCCAACTTCCTTGCGCACGCAGCGATCGATCAGTTGCTGCTCCACGCCGCAAAGCTCCGGAAACTCCGAAAGAATCCCGATGCCGCCAAGCGCCGCAACAATATCAGCTGTATGCCCAATCGCCGGATTCGCCGACAGCCCCGAAAAGCCATCCGACCCGCCGCACTGCAACCCCAGCGAAAGTTTCGACAACGGCGCAGGCTTCCGCGTGATCTTGTCCGCTTCCACCATCCCCAAAAACGTCTCGCGAATCGCACGGCTCATCATCGCCGCTTCCGAGGGACTCTTCTGCTGCTCATAAATCAAAACCGTCTTCGTGAAATTCGGATCGCGCCGCTTGATCTCCTCCAGCAGCATCGGCACCTGCGCATGCTGGCATCCAAGGCTCAAAACGGTTGCCCCTGCGACATTCGGATGGTGAATGTATCCGGCCAAAAGCCCGCAAAGGTTCCGCGCATCTTCGTGCGTGCAGCCACACCCCGCCTCATGCAGCAAAAATTTAATCCCATCGATATTCTTGAAAACGCGCGGCGACGCACCCGCGCGTTGTATTTCCTCGAACGACGCTTTCTTCAACTCCTCGGACTTCCCTTCGCGATAAAGCCGCGCCAACTCCGCCACCTGCCGCCGGTAAACCTGCGGCGCCGCAAAACCCAACTCCTCCTCAAACGCCTGCTTCAAAACGCCCAGATTTCGGTTCTCGCAAAAAACCAGCGGCAGCACCAGCCAGTAATTCCGTGAACCCACCTGCCCATCGTCTCTGTGGTACCCGAGAAACGTTTTGCCGGCCCACTTCGAAACATCCGGCGCCGTCCACCGGACCCCTGCAGTCTCCGCCTCGTGAAAAGCCGCAGCCGCATGCCGAATATTCCGCGTAGAAAGTAACTCCCCGCGCCGCAAATTCTCCTGAGCACGTCCTACCAAAACGCCATACATCGTGATCTCGCCGCCGGCGCTCACATCCGCGGTCAGAAACTTATGTTTGGCAGCCACATCGGAGAGCAACAAATACTCGCCGCCCAAATAACTCACCGTCTCGCCTTTGCGCAAATCCGTCAGCGCCACGAGAACATTGTCCCGCGCGTCCAGCCGAAGCACTCTCGCCTGCGTCGATCCATTCCCTGACATTCGAATCCCGCCTTTACCCACACTTCTGCCCCTCATTCTATCCGGGACGTTTCACGTACGCTAGCGCCGCGCCGCGCAACTCTCTCGCGCAACAACTTGCTAGCCCGCAAACTTCACACCTATAATCCATCTTCATTCTTATTCCTCGTCCGCGCCAAAGCTACTTGGAGGCATCGTGCCAGTCGGAACCGCCTTTCACAAACAGACTCTCGCGCTCTGCGAAAGCCTCAACTACCGCGAATGGTCCGGCTACTACACCGTCAGCGTCTACGAAATGCATCACGAGCACGAGTACAACGCCATCCGCAATTCCGCCGCGCTCATCGATATCTCCCCGCTCTTCAAGTACCGTGTCTCCGGCAATGACGCCACGCGCTTCGTAAACCGTGTCATCTCCCGCGACATCAACAAAGTCGCGATCGATCAGGTCATCTATTGCTGCTGGTGCGATCCCGAAGGCAAAGTGATCGACGACGGCACCATCACGCGCCTCGGCGAAAACGAGTACCGCTGGACCGCCGCCGACCCCAGCCTGCGCTGGTTTCAGCAAAACGCTCTCGCCCTCGACGTAAAAATCGAAGACATCTCCGAAGAAGTCGCCGCACTGGCCCTGCAAGGCCCCACGTCCGGGAAATTGCTTCGCGCTGTCACCGACGCCGACATCGCCAACCTGAAATATTTTCGCGTGACCCATGGACAAATCGCCGGCATCCCCGTCGACATTTCCCGCACCGGCTATACCGGCGACCTCGGCTTCGAAATCTGGATGCCCTGGAAAACCGCCGGAAAAGTCTGGGACGAACTAATCAAGAAAGGCAAAGCCTTCGACATCCACCCCGCCGGAATGATCGCGCTCGATATCGCCAGAATCGAAGCCGGCCTGATCCTCATCGAGGTCGACTACAGCTCCAGCAAAAAAGCCCTGATTCCCCAGCAAAAATTCTCTCCAGCAGAAATCGGCCTCGGCAAACTGGTCGACCTGAAAAAAGAAAACTTCGTGGGACGCGACGCCCTCGTAAAAGAAAAGAAAAACGGCGGCGCGGCGCGCGCGCTGGTCGGTCTCGAAATCAATTGGAACGAAGTTGAAGCCCTCTACGACAAAATGGGCATGGCCCCGCAAGTCCCAAGCGTCGCATCGCGCACCGCAGTTCCCGTCTACCACAACGGAAAGCAAATAGGAAAAGCAACTTCGACAACCTGGTCGCCCACGCTAAAAAACATGATCGCGCTAGCCTGCGTAAACCGCGATCAATCCGCCATCGGCGCAACGCTGAAAATCGAAATGACCGTCGAAGCCGCCCGTTACACCGTCTCCGCGAAGGTCGTGCCGCTTCCCTTCTTCAGCCCCGCGCGAAAAACATCCGCCCCCGTAATCTAGCGCGGGCATATTGCATCTCCAGCGATCCTCTCAATGAGTCTTGGCGAAGTTCTCTTCCTTAGTTAGCAATTCATCCAGGACATTTCTGTCCAGCAGTTTCCCACGAAGAATGACTGCACGGATTTTTGTCGAATTGTGAATATCCTCAAGCGGATTCGCATCAAGCAGCACAAGATCAGCGATTTTCCCCTGTTGAACCGTTCCTTCTGTCTGCAGTTTACCCAAAAATTCCGCTGGCATTTTCGTCGTAGCCTGCAAAGCCTGCATCGGCGTCAACCCCGCCTTCACCAAGAGTGCCAGCTCTTCATGCAAACTCGACCCGGGAAAAACATACGGCGCCGTAGTATCCGTTCCCGCCATAATGGGAACGCCCGCCGCATTCATTTTCCCCACGATACGCAGCGACGCCTGCATCAAACTCTCGCGCAGCAAGAATTCCTGCGCCGTAGCGCCCTTGTCGCGCCCCTTCGCTCCCTTCTCCCAATTCGCAAGCACTTTCAACGGAATGTACTTCTGCCGGGCATCGTGCGAAGTATCGGTCTCAGGCGTCGGAAACGCATCATTGCGCAAAAGAATCAAAGTCGGCACCTGCCACGTCTGATTCCGCACAAATTCGGCAATCAACGACGCCGCCCGCTCCTCCGAATAACTCTCCAACAACTCACGCTCCCAACTCAGCTCGCGGTTCAGCGATTGCCCCGGCGTCGCCTTTTTGGGCGCCGCGGCAAACTGCTTGCGCATGAGCTCCGCCTCGTCGCTGGAACATGCGCGAAGCACTCCAGTCAAATGCTCAATACTGCGTTGCCCCGCATCAGAAGCTTCTGCAGCGGTAACACGGTCCGGAACGTGCCCCACAAAAGTAATATGGTCCCGGCGACAAATATCCGCGATGGCGAAATAAGCTTCCCGGCTGAGGTTCGATTGCACCTTGATGAAGTCCGCCCCGCGCGAAACTAAAGAGTGGACATCATCCGATGCTTCCGCCGAGTTCGTCACGACCAGCGAAGGCTGGAAAAACGGCGGCTTCCCATCGAGATAAGGTCCCGCAAAGAAAATCCGCGGCGCCACCAACTTCCCGCGTTCAATCTCCTGCCGCAATGTCTTCAGCGAATCGAGATCGCCGCCCATATCGCGAACCGTTGTGATGCCGTTGGCCAGCATCAGCGGAAGAATAAATTCACGGCTCCCGCTTGGCTCGCCGGCGCCGGTGAGATGTGCGTGCATATCAACGAGCCCCGGGATCAGAAACTTTCCTGTTGCATCGAGAGTCTTGGTACCGCGAGGAATGGACATCGACGTTGACGGCCCAATCGCGGCGATTTGTTCGTCCGCAATGAAAACCGTCGTATCGGGCATGGCCGCAGCGCCAGTCGCATCGATCAACGTTACATGTGTGATGGCCAAAGAAGGTGGCGGAGCCGAAGAGCACGAGCAGGCAACCAGGATCATCAAAAGCGTTGGGCAAATGAGCGCTAGAACGCGCCGCTTGAAATGCACGCGGATCAGGTGCCTCCGCCTGTCCCTTCTCAAAAAGTAGTCGAGGATCCTCATTGCGTCATGCGGTTATACTTTTTCAGAACTTCGCGCAACCGGTCGTGCGGCAGCGCAATCACCTTGTGATTTTCAATCCCGGTCATCGTCTCAGCGGCAACCATCGCGTTAATCACGGCTTCTTCCGTGGCTTGCACAGTCGATGCAAACACCGGCTCGATCAAATCATTGGGAAGCATCTTCAAGTCGACGACGTGATCGGCCCCGGCCGCTCCAGAATTAGCAGTAGAGAACGCAATAAAAATGTCGCCCGACCCGTTGCCCGAAATGCTGCCGTTGCGCCCGAGGCCCAGCGAAACGCGCCGCGCCAGCCGCTTGAGCTGGTGCGAAACCAACGGAGCATCGGTCGCAACCACTACAATGATCGACCCGCGATCCAGATCGCTAAACGAAGCGGAGCTATACGCCGCCTCTTCCGGAATCTCTTTGCCAACGGGAACGCCAGCGATGCGCAGATTCGGCCTTACGCCGTAATTGCACTGCACCAGAACTCCAACCGTGTAACTCGCACCCTTAATTTCAAACTTACGCGACGAAGTTCCGATCCCGCCCTTAAATTCGTTGCAAATCATTCCCGTTCCGCCGCCCACGTTCCCTTCTTCCACCGCGCCGCCATGCGCCGAATCAATCGCGTGGAATGCATCCTCTGGTTTCACGTGAAATCCGTTGATATCGTTCAGCCAGCCGTCCCAGGTTTCCGCAACCACCGGCAGCGACCACCAATATCCCGTCGGATCAGGCTGCCCATGATTCACGCGCCACTGAATCACCGCGTCGCGCACCACGCCAACGCTGTGCGTATTCGTGATCATCACCGGCCCTTCAAGAAATCCTGATTCCTCCACCCACGTCGTACCTGTCATCTCACCGTTCCCATTCAGCGACCACCATCCAGCGAACACCGGATTCGACATGGTGTCCTTGCCGCGTGGAAGAACTGCCGTCACCCCCGTACGCACGGGGCCTTTTCCGATCTGCAATTTCCCTTCGCCCGAAATCAGCGTTGTATGCCCGACGATAACGCCATTCACGTCGGTGATCGCGTTGAGCGGCCCGGGAGTGCCGTCGATTGGAACACCGAGATCGCGCGCGCGTGCCTTCGCGACAGTTTTATCCTGCGCGTGCAACAGCGATGCACTCAGTGCGCTCGCGCAAATCACAAATGCCAGGTTCCGGAAATGGTGACGCATAATCGGACAGTCTCCCTCTATGAAGTCAGCGAACATCCCGCCTTCGGGCCACGGAAAACCCGAAACGCTAATCGGGAAACACTTTCGCCAGGGCAGCAGTTAGCGCCTTAGCGATAAGCGCCGACTCCTCTGGAGTAACAATAAAAGGTGGCGCGAGCAGAGTGTGATCCCCGCGCGCTCCGTCAATGCAACCCTGCGTCGGATACGTCAAAACACCGGCGTCGGTCGCGGCTGCGCGAATTTTCTCGGCAATCGCGAGCGACGGATCGAAAGGCTCGCGCGAATCTTTGTCGCGCACAAATTCGATGCCGAACAGCAAACCGAGCCCGCGAATCTCGCCAACGTGACGATGTGCCCCAAGCGGCGCGAGAGCCCCGCGTAACACCTCCGCGGCGGGTGCGACGCGCCCAAAAAGATTGTGCGCCTCAATGTAATCGAGCACAGCATTTCCGGCAGCCGTCGTCACAGGATGAGCCTGATACGTAAATCCGTGCTTGAAGCTTCCTCCACTGCGTTCAAAAGCTTCAACAACATTTCGCGCCACAAGCACCGCTCCCAGTGGAGCGTAGCCGCTCGCAATTCCCTTCCCCGTCAGAATAATGTCCGGCTCCACGCCCCAGTGCTGTACAGCAAACGGTTTTCCCGTCCGCCCCATGCCGCTCATCACTTCGTCGGCGATCAGAAGTATCCCGCGCTCGCGGCAAATCTCGGCAACGCGCGGTAGATAACCATCCGGCGGCGCTGCCGCGCCAAGCGTTGCGCCAACCACTGGCTCGAAGATAAAAGCGCCTGCCGAATCGGCGTCGTTCTCGTCAAGAAAATTGTCCAAATCATCAGCGCAGGCTAACTTGCACTGTGGAAACGTCTTTCCAAATGGACAGTGGTAACAAAAACAGGGAGCGATGTGCCCCCACTCCGCAAGCATTGGCTGATAAGGTGCGCGGCGCGCCACATTCCCGCTGACCGTCATCGCTCCCAGCGTGCTGCCGTGATAACTCTGCCGGCGCGAAATCACGCGGTAGCGATCCGCCTGCCCTTTTTCCAGATGATACTGCCGGACAAGCTTGATTGCTGTTTCCGTCGCTTCCGATCCGCCCGAAGTGAAATAAACGCGCCCGCCATTCCGAAAGTTGGCCGGAGCCAGCCCCAAAAGCCGGGCCGCAAGTTTCTCTGCCGTCGCCGAGTGAAATTGCGAAGTGTGGGCAAACGCAAGCCGCGCAGCTTGCTCGCCCATCGCGCGCCCGATTTCAGCCACGCCGTGTCCGATGTTTACTACCGCGGCCTGTCCCGCCGCATCGAGATATTTGCCGCCGTCAGCGGTAAAGAGCCAGCAACCTTCGCCACGCAAAGCGATGGGAAATTCTTCGTGAAAATGGCGTGGAAAAAGGGCGGCGTCGTTTGAC
>DASXMM010000135.1:0-3903 GCA_036495665.1 Candidatus Acidiferrum sp.
CTTCTCCAATAAACTTCTCGAAGCCGCCAAACAAGCTGCTTTCGTCACAAAAGACAAATCCGCCCTCGCCGGCCTCAGCGACGCCCAAATCTCCGCCGCAGCCCAAGCCGCGCAAAGCCGCAAGCAAGACGGCTACCTCCTCCCGCTGCAAAACACCACGCAACAACCCGATCTCGCCGCGCTCCAGGTCCGCTCCACCCGCCAATCCCTCTTCGAAAACTCCTGGAATCGCGCCGAACACGGCGACGCCAACGACACGCGCGATACCATCTCTCGCATGGCGCAACTCCGTGCCCAGCGCGCCGAACTCCTCGGCTTTCCCAATCACGCCGCATGGAAGCTCGGCGACCAAATGGCCAAAACTCCCGAAGCCGCCCTAAAATTCATGGACGCTCTCGTTCCCGGCGCCACCGCCAGAGCCGCCGTCGAAGCCAAAGACATCCAGTCTCTCATCGACCAGCAAAAAGGCGGCTTCACGCTACAGCCCTGGGACTGGAATTTCTACTCCGAGCAAGTCCGCAAAGCCAAATACGATCTCGACAACGACGCCGTCAAACCCTACTTCGAACTGAACAACGTCCTCGAAAACGGCGTCTTCTACGCCGCTCATGAGCTCTACGGCATCACCTTCAAGGAACGCAAAGACATTCCCGTCTACCAACCCGACGTGCGCGTCTTCGAAGTCTCCGACGTTGATGGCAAGCCCCTCGCTCTCTTCTATTGCGATTATTTCAAGCGCGACAACAAAAACGGCGGCGCCTGGATGGATAGCTTCGTCGGTCAGTCAAAGCTCCTTGGCACTCAGCCGGTCGTCTTCAACGTCGCCAATCTCCCCAAGCCCGCCCCCGGCGAGCCCGCGCTCATCAGTTTCGATGGCGTCACCACCATGTTCCATGAGTTCGGCCACGCGCTTCACGGCATGTTCTCCAACGCTCAATACCCCAGCCTCTCCGGCGCCAACACCGCGCGCGACTTCGTCGAATTCCCCTCGCAGTTCAACGAGCACTGGGCCCTCTATCCCGCCGTCTTCTCTCATTACGCCAAGCACTACAAAACCGGCGAGCCCATGCCCGCCGAACTCGTCACAAAAATCCGCAAAGCCGCCACTTTCAACCAGGGCTACGCGCTCACCGAAATCGTCGCCGCCGCCGAACTCGACATGCAATGGCACACGCTCCCCGCCACCGCTCCGCTCCAGCAGCCCGACACGTTCGAAAAACAAGCCCTCGAAAAAACGCATCTCCTCATTCCCGCCGTCCCGCCACGCTATCGCTCGACTTATTTCCTGCACATCTGGGGCAACGACTATTCCGCCGGCTATTACGCCTACCTCTGGGCCGAAATGCTGGACGACGACGCCTACCAGTGGTTCGAAGACCACGGCGGCCTGACCCGCGCCAACGGCGACCGCTTCCGCCAAATGGTCCTCTCCCGCGGCAACACCGAAGACCTGGAAAAAATGTACGAGTCCTGGCGCGGCAAAGCCCCCAGCGTAGACCCCATGCTCAAATACCGTGGCCTCCAAGACTCCCCCCACTGAAAACGAAGCACGTATGGCTAAAGCGGACGGCAATTCTCCGCCTTGCCGTCAACGGCATAGCGAAGTTCACGTGTTTGGTCTACACAGAACGCACGAACACCTGTTTCCCCGGGCAAGAGCGGTACAGCGGTTGCTCTATATCGAACTACCACACCATTCGCGCCGACTTCGCAGCCAGAAAGTAAAAATCTGTAGCCCTCGAATGAATCAGACGATAGAAATCCCGCGTGAATATGCCGTTCGTCCGAAGGCACCTGGACCTTCAGCGCCGCGAACTCGCAGGTGAACCCCTGTGACGGATGCACTGCTGCGTACCTCAATTCAAGGTCGCCAAGCAGATGCAGGCCTTCGACCGCATTCGCTTCGTGACGCGCCAAGGGGCTAACGATTTGGCCAGGAATGATTACCGCGGCGAGGATAAGAAGAAAAAGCGCCACGCCAAGAATTGGAACCCACCCAGCGCGTTGCTGCCTTACGCGAGGCTTCGTTACATCGTATTGGTTCGAAGGCATATTCATCTATCGGACCAGACTGACATGTCAGATCTCAGGCGGAAACCGTTCTATGGTCCAGTCGCCTCTTCACAGTAAACTCTGGACGGGCCAGATAATCTAAAACCGAAGTCATCGCGCACTTCCCCGCTTCGAGCGCTTTGCTTACTACCAACTACTCACCACCAACTACCGCTGTTCACTACTCACTTCTCATCCCGCCGAGAAAGAGTTAATTTAGATATGCTCGCAAATCGTTCATCCGCCTCGCAGGGCAGGAGACTACGGAATGTCATTACTCGAACCACCTGCCGATGTGCACAAAAAATCCAGGGCCATGATCTTCACCATGACGGCGGCCTTCATCATCGCCATCATCGCTGTATGGTTCTGGCTTCGTTTTTATCCCGAGAAAAAAGCCGCCGAGCAATTCTTCAACGCGGTTGTAGCCGGTGACATGAACACCGCCTACCAGCTCTGGAAACCCGGCCCCAACTCCAGCTACAAACTCCAGGACTTCACCGCCGACTGGGGCCCCACCGGCTACTACGGTCCGGTCAAAAGCTACAGCATCCTCAAAGCCAAATCTCCGGACGGTTCCACCACCAGCGTCGAAATCCGCGTAGCCATCAGCCCCTTCTCCCCCATGCCCACCGCCAACACCGACCCCGAAAAAAGCCAAAAAACCAAAGTAGTCAACGTCTGGGTCGACACCAAAGACAAATCCTTCAGCTTCCCACCATAGCCCTTACCAGCACGCCCGCCCCCGCCATTGTTGGGGCGCAGCACGCTGCGCCCCATTCGTGCATGTCGTAAACGTGTGTCATTCCGAGCGAAGCGAGGAATCCGCTTTTTCCTTCGACCCTCAACTCATCGCGCGTTAAGCCATACAGCCCCAGACTCTCCGCGCCCCTCTGTGCTGCTCTGCACCTCTGCGTTATCTTTTCTCTCTCTTTTCTCCGTCTCTCCGCCCTAACCCCGAATCTCCTCCAAAGCATGCCCCAACTCCTCCGCACTAACGCTAGCCGTCCCCAATTTCCCCACCACCACTCCCGCAGCCGTATTCGCCAACATCGCCGCATCCGGCAAAGAAGCTCCCGCCGCCACCGCCAAAGCCAGCACACTCAAAACCGTATCCCCCGCCCCCGTGAGGTCGAACACTTGCCGCCCCGCGGCCCCGCGTTCGACCGCGCTCTTGCCAACCCGCGCGTAGGTCACTTCAAAACCCGTCGCCGGAATCCGTAAATGCCGCGGCGAGGACTCCTCGAAAACGCTCATTCCGTGTTTCCCGCGGGTAATGACGACCGCGCTGGACCCAAAGTGCGCCAGCAGCGCCCGGCCAGCCTCTTCCAGAGATTTTTCATCTTCCAAAGGACGCGTGACAAAGAAACTCGCCTCCTCAACGTTGCAAACAATCGTCCGCGCGCCACGATACGCATAAAGCCGCGATTTCTTTGGCTTCACAAAAACAGGAATCTTCAATTGGTGCGCCGCGCTCAAGACGCGGTCGGCAAAGTCGTCTGTGATCAAACCCTTGTCGTAATCGGAGATCACAAGCGCATCTAGGCTTTTCAACGCGTTGAACAGAACGCCGAGCAGTTTCTTCTCCGTCTCGGGGCGTAATCCCTCACGCTTCTCGTGATCCACGCGCACCACGTGGTGATGTTTTGCGATGATGCGCGTTTTGACGGTCGTCACGCGCTTGGCGTCTGGAATCACTCCCTTCTCGATAATACCTTCCGCCCGCAAACACTTTTGCAAAGCCCGTCCAGGCTCGTCGCTTCCAATCGCGCCAAATGTCTCGACGTGCGCTCCAAGCGCCGCCAAATTCGCCGCCACATTCCCCGCCCCGCCCAAACACTCGCTCTGCGA
>DASXMM010000136.1:0-3966 GCA_036495665.1 Candidatus Acidiferrum sp.
GTTATAGGAAAAAGGGAGTTTTTCAACAGCCACGCCTGTTCCCAACAGTTATCCTGCCGACAGCAAGTTCCGGCGAATGAAATCGGAACATGGGCCTGACCAGGCGCAGCGATAGCAAGAGCGTGTGCTCCGGCTCTAAAAGCAAAATGTGCCACCGGAGATTAGCCTGCGGCAGTTCAGCGCACTGGCCGAGTACAAAATTTCCGGTGAGCATGTTCAGTTTGACTGTCAGCCCTGTCCAGCTTCACCTTTCCACAACGCCGTTTCTGGACCGCGAGACGAAGCGCCGAAGGTCTCCTGGATTACTTCAGGTTAGCCGACAAATCGGGAAATACCCCATTTAATGAACGCAAGCGCGTTTAGCGGTACCGATTCACGCAACCCTTTAGACCGCCGCCGTGAGAGTTAGCGGGTCATAAGTACTTTCAACGACATGGGAGAGCACGGACGGCACTGCAACTGCATGGCAGACAACACTATTGTGCATCGCGATGTGTATCGGCAAGCCTCTGCTTCTAGCGCAGAAATTCTTGCCGATATTCCGTTGGGCTGGCTCCGCACAATTGCCGGAACACTCGCGCAAAGTGCTGCTGCGTTTTGAACCCGCAGGACACCGCCACATCCAGTACACGCATCTCGGCGGCACGCAACATCTCCTTGGCGCGGTCTACCCTGCGGTGCAACACAAACTGGTGCGGACTCTGGCCCGTTGACTCGCGGAACATCTCTGAGAAGTGGGCTATGCTCAAGCCCGCTGCGTCCGCCAGTTCCTCAAGACTCAAATCGCCCTCCATCTCGGCGTGCACCAGTTCCACAACTTTCCGCAAGCGAGCGGGAGTCAACCCGCCTCGATAGATCCGCGGTGATGGGCGCCGGACCGCATAATTATTGACCAGCGCTACCGCAAGCGCCTGCTCAATGCAGTCCAGAAACAGCCGCCCGCTCGCGAACCCCGCGGCCCTCTCCGCATTGACGGCCGCCACCAGCGCACCCAGGCGAGGGTCCGCAAACTTAAGACAGCCGCGCAGTCTCACCGCGCTGCTCTTTCTCTCAGCGGCTGCCATCAGTGCCTCACCTGAAATACTTAGGTGCAGATGCGGTGTATTCATGAGGCCAACCCACTTTTCCTCATGATGGGGGCACATTCCCAAGTCGCCCGCCGCGTAGTCGATCCTTTCCATCGAGGAACGCTTCGAACCCAATTCAATTGAGCCGGGCCCCAACATCATTGCGAGCCCTTCCTCATGTCGCACCCAATAACGCGGCTCTGTGACAGAGACGGGTGGAAAGAATTCAACTCTCATGTTTACCCCGCTCCTGGTGTAAAGCCTTTTTGATGCTTTAGACCGGTCGAAGAATACCGGAAATTTAGACTCATCGGCGGAAGTTCAGGCACAAGCCAGTCTTCGCCGGAAGGGACAATTGTTACGAAGGAGAACAAATCAAATTTTTGAAAGGAGCATCATGAGCGAGTCGGCAAGCGCAAAATCGGCGAAATCATTATTCGACAAACTGGGCGGCACCAAAAGCATCGAGGCGGTAGTAGACGAGTTTTACAAGCGAGTTCTCGCGGACACGGAACTCAAACCCTTCTTCGCCAAGACCAATATGACGTGGCTACGGATGCGGCAGGTCCAATTTTTCACCCAAGCTCTGGGCGGACCAGGGCTCTATAAGGGAAAGGGCATGGACGAGGCACATGCCAAAATGACGATCGGGCAGCACCACTTTGATCTGGTGGCCGTGCACCTGGTGGACACATTAAAGTCATTAAGCGTAGCGCAGGCCGAAATTGACGCAGTTCTCTCGGCTGTAGCACCCCTGTCCAAAGACATCGTGTCCAAGTAGACGTAAATAAGCCGAACAGTTCAAGTGTCGAGCGTACTGCGACGCCACCGCTTGCTCGCACAAAGGAGAAACAAATGGCGAGATTTGTATTGGTGCATGGAGGATTCTGCGGCGCATGGATTTGGGTGCCACTGATGGACCGTCTAAAGGCGAATGGCCACGTAGTGGAGGCGTTCGACCTGCCGGGGATGGGCGACGACCACACTTCTGCGAGCGAGGTCAGCTTGGATGGCTACGCAGTCCGTGTGTGCGAGGCGCTGGCGGCCAATTCCGAACCGGCCGTCGTGGTCGGCCACAGCATGGGCGGCATTGTCGCAACGCAAGGAGCGGCGCGATGTCCCAAACGTGTTGCGGCGCTCGTATACGTGGCGGCCTTCTTGCCAAAAGACGGGCAGAGTCTTCTCGACTTGACGAAGCTTCCGGAGTGCGACGGCGAGCAGGTGCTAGCCAATGTCGTCGTCGAAGGAGAGCCTCCGGTCGCCATCATGCCGCCAGCGGCTTCGCGTCACGCGTTATACGGATCTTGCGCGGAGGACGTCGCGGCGTGGGCGATCGCACGGCAGTGCCCGCAACCAGTCTCGCCGTTGCCGGTGGCAGTGTCCATCCCGCCCGGAGCCCTCCACGGCATCAACCGGTATTACGTGTTGTGTACGCGGGATCGGGCTATCCCGCCACCATTGCAGCGGCGGATGATCGCCGAGAACACGTGCGCCGGCGTCATTGAGATTGAGACAGATCACACGCCCCAGCTGTCGATGACCAAGGAGTTGGCCTGGGCTCTCCACCATTTTGCGGCGCACTCATCTGCAGGCGCTCGGACAGCAGTCCTGGATTGACAGTGGAATTTGCCGCAAGCAGCTGCTTTCCAACGTTTGTTTGTATCGGCGATACGCCGCGATAGACAAGGAGAAAGCAATCATGGCATTAGAATCCACGTCGTCGGGCGGCGTGCTGAGGGACGCGCTCTCCGGAAGGCCCAAGGTTGCTATCGTCACAGGTGCGTCGAGCGGGATCGGCCTCGCGATGGTGAAAAGACTGATCGAAAAAGGTTATCGCGTGGTTGCGAACTCCCGGAAGATTACGTCCGCCATGACGCTACACAGCACAGCCGATCTGAAACTGGTGGACGGCGACATTGGCCTCGAGGAAACGGCCAAACGCGTTGTGAGTGCCGCCATTCAGAATTTTGAGACCGTTGATCTGCTGGTGAACAATGCAGGCATCTTCATCCCCAAGCCCTTCACCGATTACACGGCCGAAGATTTTCGGAGGGTAACGCAGACGAACCTTGCAGGATTCTTCCATGTGTCGCAACTTGCGGTGGCGCAAATGCGTCTCCAGAAACTCGGACACGTCGTCAACATCTCTACGTCGTTGGTCAGCCAGCCTATCGCAGGAGTTCCCGGAAGCCTCGCAAGCTTAACCAAGGCAGGCTTGGAGTCCGTCACACGGGCCTTGGCGATTGAATTTGCGACGGAGGGTATCCGTTTCAATGCGATCGCGCCCGGTGTCGTCAACACACCGATGCATCAACCCGAGACGCATGAGTTTCTAAAGCAACTCAGTCCACTGAATCGATTGGCCGAGGTTGGGGAAGTCGCGGACCTCCTGCTTCACTTGGAGTCTGCCCGCTTCATAAATGGCGAAGTCATACACCTTGACGGGGGCGCGCATGCAGGCAAGTGGTAGTACAAGAAAATTCTGGATGTCCACCAGAGTCGCGGAAAAACTAGGCATCGATTACCCGATCATTCAGGCGCCATTTGGCGGACTGCCGTCGCAGCGTCTGGCTGCAATTGTATCCAACTTGGGAGGGCTCGGCTCGGTGGGAGCCGTCACACTTGGCAGTTCAGCGATCAGCGAGGTCATCGCTGAGATCCGCAGCCTAACAAGCAAACCCTTCGCCATCAATCTATGGGTTTCAACTTCGGATCGCGAAGCATCCCACGTTGGTTTGGGCATAATCGAGGAGAGAATTTGCGCTCTGGCGCGATACTACGCTGAACTAGGTATTGAGCCTCCTTCCAAAGTCGAGGCCAAGCCTCAAGATTTCGAAACACAGGTCCGGGTAGTGATCGACGCCGGCGTTCCGGTGCTCAGCTTCATTTACGGAATTCC
>DASXMM010000137.1:0-7911 GCA_036495665.1 Candidatus Acidiferrum sp.
GATGAATGAAGAGAGTGGGGAACTGCGGTAGGCGTTGAGCGCGAAGGATGTTTCGCGGACGGAAGAGGAGATGGGGGATTTGCTGTTTGCGGCGGTGAATTTGGCGCGGTTTTTGCATGTTGATCCGGAAATTGCGCTGAAGAAAGCGAATGCTAAATTTTCCGCGCGGTTCCGCGCGATGGAAGAGTTGGCGTCGAAGAGTGGGGCGGCGCTGGCGGACGTTCCACGTGCGCAGATGGAAGAATTTTGGGAGACGGCGAAACGCGCGGAGAAGGGGGCGTTGGTTAAGACGGCGGAGGCGCGCAAAGGTCGATGAGCGCGGAGATCGCTGTAAGAAAATGCGCGGGCATTGCGGAGTTTCAGCGATGCGTGGATTTGCAGAAGGAAATTTGGGGCGAGGAAGACATCGAAGTGGAGCCTGCGACGCTTTTCGTGGTGGCGGCGGAAACGGGTGGGCAGGTTTTGGGCGCGTTTGATGGCCCGCGGCTGGTCGGGTACACGCTGGCGCTGGTTGGATATACGAATGGGACGGTGTTTTTGCATTCGCACATGACGGGCGTGCTTGCGGAATATCGCGACCGGAGAGTGGGGCGGGCGCTGAAACTTTTTCAGCGCGATGAGGCGCTGGGGCGGGGGATTCGGTCGATCGTCTGGACGTTTGATCCACTGGAAACGCGGAATGCGCACTTTAATTTGAACCGGCTTGGCGCGGTTGCGCGGAAGTATTTGCCGAATTTGTATGGAGTGACGACGAGTCCTTTGCATTTTGGGTTGCCCACGGACCGGTTGTGGGTGGAGTGGCGGTTGGATTCGGCGCGGGTGGTGGCTGCGGTTTCGGGTTTGTGGAAGGGGCCAGAGACGGCTCCAGCGACGATTCATCTGCCGGCGGAACTTGAACATTGGAAGACGCGCGATACGGCGCCCGTCGCGAAGGTACAGGCGCGCGTACGTCAAGAGTTTACGGCGTGGTTCGCGCGGGGATATGCCGCGGTGGGTCTTAGGAAGGCAGAGGCGGGGGCGGAGTATTTGTTGGCGCCGTGGAGTGATTTTTAGGCGGGAATTGGGCGAAGGGCACGATGTATCGTGCCCCTACAAAATCGCGGTGAGGTTGGCGAAGAGATCGTGGTGAAAAGCGGCGAAGAAAGCCGCGGTGGAAAGGGACGATGAGGATACGGGAAGTTATTTTGCGGGAAGTGCGGATGAAGCTGATCGCTCCGTTCAAGACCAGTGTGGACGACACTGATGCGCGGCGCATTATTTTGACTGAGCTGGTTACGGATGGCGCGGTTGGTTGGGGCGAATGCGTCGCGGGAGAGAAGCCATATTACAGTCCGGAGACGACGGATACGGCGTGGATGGTGATGAGCGAGTTTCTTTGGCCGATGCTCAAGGACAAGGAGTTTGCGGCTGCGGCTGACGTTTGGGAATTGCTGGAGCCGGTGCGCGGGCACAACATGGCGAAAGCGGCGCTGGAAGCGGCGATTTGGGATGCGGAGGCGAAGCAGAAGGGCGTGCCTCTGGCGAAGTTGTTGGGCGGAACGAGAGAGGAAGTTTCGAGCGGGGTTTCGATTGGGATTAAGGAATCGCTCGATGAGCTTGCGGCGGCGGTGAGGAAAGAGCTGGCGGCGGGGTACCAGCGTATCAAGATCAAAGTGAAGCCGGGGAAGGAGTTGGCGCAGGTAAAGCGGCTGCGCGAAGAGTTTCCGCGGATCAAGTTGATGGTGGATGCGAATTCGTCGTACCGGATGGAGGATTGGCCGCTGTTGAAGCAGTTGGAGAGTTTTTATCTGATGATGATCGAGCAGCCGCTGGGTTGGGACGATTTGTACGGGCATATCGAGTTGCAGAAGAAACTGAACACGCCGATTTGCCTGGATGAGTGCATTCATTCGGAAGAGCAGGCGCGGGCAGCGATCAATTTGGGGGCGTGCAAGATTATCAACATCAAGATGGGGCGCGTGGGCGGGTATACGGTGGCGCGGCGGATTCATGATTTGTGCCAGCAGGCGGGAATGCCGGTTTGGTGCGGCGGGATGCTGGAAGCCGGGATTGGGCGCGCGCATAACATTGCGCTTTCGACGCTGCCGAAGTTTACTTTGCCTGGGGATGTTTCGGCTAGCCGGCGGTATTGGGACGAGGACATTATCGAGCCGGAAGTGACGGTGTCGGCGCAGGGGACGATTCGCGTGCCTGCGGGGCCGGGGATCGGGTTTGAGCCGCGCCGCGAGCGGATTGAAAAACTTACGGTACGGAAAGAACGGTTGGTCTGAATGAGAAGTTTTGGTCGCTTAGCAGCTGCCTGGATTCGGTCCTCGTTGCGTTGACCACCTTCCTGGGGCGTGCTAGTTTGCGAGTTTGTTGACGAAAAGCGCTGATGGCACGATCGTTTTGAGGATGGAGAGGGGCCAAGTTTTCGCATGACCTCGAAGCCGACGAATGCGAGTGGGAAGATGCCTTTGAGGTGGGGCGGGGAGAAAGCACGTATTGCTGTGATTCCCGGGGATGGGATTGGGAGGGAAGTGACGCCGGAGGCGGTGAAGGTCTTGCGGGCGGTTGCGGCACCGGCGAAGAGGCCGTTGGAGTTTGTGGAGTTTGACTGGGGCGCTGATAAATACTTGAAGGATGGCGTGAGCTTGCCTGCGGGTGCGGTCGAGATGCTGCGAGATGAGTTCGACGCGATTCTTTTTGGGGCTTTGGGCGATCCGCGAGTGCCTTCGAACCATCACGCGGCGGACATTTTGCTGGGGTTGCGGTTCAAGCTGGATCTTTATGTGAATGCGCGGCCGGTTGAGTTGCTGGCTGACCGGTTGACGCCCTTGCGCGACCGGACAGAGAAGGATATTCGGTTGATGGTGTTTCGGGAGAATACCGAGGGGCTGTACGTCGGGGTGGGCGGGTTCTTCAAGAAGGGGACTGCGGACGAGATTGCGGTGCAGGAAGACGTCAACTCGCGCAAAGGGGTGGAGCGGATTATTCGGTATGCGTTCGACTATGCGCGGCAGAACGGTTTGAAACGCGTTTGCATGAGCGACAAATCGAATGCCATGACGTTTGCGCATGACTTGTGGCAGAGGGTGTTCAAGGAAGTGCGGCAGGAGTATCCGAAGATCGAGTCGCGGCACCTGTATATCGATACCCTGTGCATGGAGATTGTGCGCGACCCGAGACAATTCGATGTGATTGTGACGTGCAACTTGTTTGGGGACATTGTCAGCGACCTGGGGGCGCAGTTGGCGGGCGGGTTGGGGTTGGCGCCTTCGGGGAACATTCATCCGGGTCGGACTTCGCTGTTCGAGCCGGTGCATGGGTCGGCTCCCAACATTGCGGGTAAGGGGATTGCCAATCCGTTTGGGTCGGTGCTGGCTTCGGCGATGATGCTGGATTTTCTGTCGTGGGGGGCGGAGGCTCAAGTGTTACGCGAAGGAGTGAAGGCGGCTTTGCGGAAGGATATTGTCACGACCGATCTTGGTGGAGTTAAACAAACAGTTGAAGTTGGCGATTGGCTGGCGAAGTTCGCTGAAAGTGCGCAAGCGGGCGATTTGAAGTAACGCTTTAATGCGCGAAGTAGAGCTCAAGCTGTTATTGGTTGCGGTTCAAGGTTGCGAAAATTAGTTCGCGTATTGCTTTCGATCTCCCAAAGACATAACTGTGATGAACATTCCCATGAGGAAGCCGCCGATGTGTGCCCACACGGCGACGCCTCCCGTGGCGGCAGCGCCGACGGTGGTGACTCCCGCCAGGAACTGAAGCAGGAACCAATAGCCGAGGATGATGAACGCGGGGATGGGAATGAAGAAAATGAAGACGAGGGTCAGGACACGGGCGCGCGGGAAAAGAATAATGTAGGCGCCCATGATTCCGGAGATGGCGCCGCTGGCTCCGAGAGCGGGAAGGCCCGAGTGGAAATTAAAGATGATGTGGGCGAGGCCGGAGCCAATGCCGCACGCGAGGTAGAAGAGAAGATAGGGGAAGTGGCCGAAGTAGTCTTCCACGTTGTCGCCAAAGATCCAGAGGAAGAGCATGTTTCCGGCAATGTGCAGGAAGCCGCTGTGCAGGAACATGCTGGTAAAGATGGGGAGGAAGGCGGCTTCGATGTTGCCATGACCGTTGAGGGCCAGGCGGATGTGCGAGGGGATGGTGGCGTTGGCCATGACGAAGGCCTGGTATTGGTGGGGCGAGAGCGTGAGCTGATAGAGAAAGACGATGACGTTCGTCAAAATGAGGAGCGTGTTGACGACGGGGTAGGTTTGGCGAGGATTATCGTCTTTGAGAGGGATGAACATTCGCGAGTCTGGCTAGGATGTTTGGCGCAAGGCTCCGTGTTGAGATGCGACGCTGGGCATACCGGTTCTAACGACCCTTCTTGCGTGCGGCGTTGGCTGCGGCGCGCTCCAGTTGCGTTTTGGAGAATAGCGCTCGATTCCGTGTGCCTGTGCCAAGCAGTTTCTTCACTTTGGGCAGCGCGCTGATACCTCCGCGAGCGCCGAGGGTCTCGCAGTTCAGCCCAGCCGCAGCACACGCAAAGTCCAGGATGCGCTGCAGATCCCACTTATGCAGAAGACCGTAGGAGAACGCGGCGTGGAACAGGTCGCCAGCTCCCGTAGTGTCTACAACGTGGACCTTATAAGAGGGAGCATACCAGAAGCTCGCACCATCCCAAGCGAGGGCACCGTCGACTCCGAGCGTGGCGCAAACGGCGCGCGAACCATATTTTCTTTGAAGCTGCGGAAGCGATTTAAGGAGATTGCTTTCGTTGGTGGCAGCGGCGGGGAACTCTTTGGAGGTGACTGGATAGTCGACGAAGGGAAGGAGACGCTCGAGGCCGGGGGACATGTGGTCGAGGTCGGCGACGACCGGGATGCCGGAGGCGCGAGCCCAGGAGGCGGCGACGCTGGTGGTGGCTGGGTCGTGACCGTCGACGTGGAGGATGCGGGCGGAGGTGATCCAGCTTCTTTGCAGAAAGGCGGGCGGAACGGTGAGCTTCGGGTCGCGACGCCAGACGATAGTGCGCTCGCCGGAGCTGGTGTCGATGAGGATAAACGACATTTGGCTGAGTGTTCGTGTGGCCTCGACGAGGTCGAAGTGAACACCCGCGCGGCGAAGCTCGCGACGATGCAGGTCCGCGGCGTGGTCGTCTCCGACGACTCCGACGTAGTGGGTGCGGAGTCCCCATCGCTGGCAGGCGATAAGGGCGGTGGCCACTTGGCCGCCGGGCATGATTTGGGCGCCGAGCATTTCGAGTTTGGAGCCGAGGGCGGGGAATTGCGAGAGCTTGAGGACGGTGTCGGTGGCGTTTTCGCCGATGCCTAAGATATCGAAACGTTGAGCGCGCATTGAGCAGTGGTGCAGAGTACCGGAAGAGAAGAGAAATGCAAAGGGAGTTGAGCGGGATATTTGCGTCCGATAATTAAAATGGCGAAAGCGTCTTGGTTAACAGAA
Source organism: Candidatus Acidiferrum sp. (assembly GCA_036495665.1). GTDB lineage: Bacteria > Acidobacteriota > Terriglobia > Acidiferrales > UBA7541 > Acidiferrum. The sequence goes on from DASXMM010000137.1 coordinate 5,440, forward strand.
TCCGGGGAGGCTGGTTTTGGTGGTTGGGGCGGTCGAAGGGGCGCGAATCAAGCGTCGCTGCGATGCGGAGTCGTGCTTCTGTTTTCGTGAGATTGCGCTTCACGATTTTTCTGCGATGCGTTACGTAAACATTGCGCGTTGCGAGCGTGTGTGGTAATTAAATTAGTCCTGCGTGTGCGCGCGGTTCGGACGTGAGTTTGCATGGTGTCCGGGAAAGCGTCGGCGCGCCGACCGCTCATGCCTGCCAGGGAAACGGAAGCCATCATCTTGAAGACCTTTTCGCTGGGAGAGGCCGACCGCCTGGTGAGTTTCTTCGGGCGAACGTCGGGACGGATGCGCGGTGTGGCCTCGGGAGCACGGCGGATCAAGAACCGTTACGGGTCGACACTGGAGATTCTGTCGCACGTCCAGGTCTGGTACATCGAGAAGGAAACGCGCGACCTGGTGCGCATCCAGCAGTGCGAACTACTGGAGTCGTTTCATAAATCGCAAAGCGATTATGAGTTGAGCACCGGACTGGCGGTGGTCAGCGAAGTCTCGGAGCAGGTGCTGCCGGAACATGAGACGGCGGAGTCGATGTTCCGGCTCTTGTTGCTCACGGTGCGGGAGATCGAACGGACGGGTGCGTGGCAGTTGCCGCTGAGCTACTTCGCGTTTTGGACCGTGCGGCTGGGCGGATGGTTGCCGCAGTTTGATCGCTGCGCGGCATGTGGGACGGCGTTCGGTTCGCAGGCGGCGTTTCATGCACCTTGGGAAGCGGGGTTGCTCTGCGAGAAGTGCCGGCGTGGCGGGATGAAACCGCTGCACCTGGAGGCGCGGAAACTTGCCGAGCGGTTCGCGGGAGAGAATCTCGATAAGATTGAATTCGTCGCGGCGATGCACCAGCCCACGGCGGAATTGCGCGAGGCTTCGCTGAATTGGATCGAGCACCACACGGAGAAGCCACTGGCGACACGAAGGCTTTTGGAGACGACTTGACAGCTAAAGTTAAACTTGAGAAAAAACCGCAAGGCCTCAACTTTCAAGATTTGGTTTTGAAGCTCTCACATTTTTGGGTGAAGCAGGGATGCGTGTTGCAGCAGCCCTACGACGTTGAAGTGGGCGCGGGCACGATGCATCCGGAGACATTTTTGCGTGTGCTCGGTCCGGCTGCGTATCGCGTGGCGTACGCGCAGCCGAGCCGTCGGCCCGCCGACGGACGGTACGGCGAGAACCCCAACCGGCTTTACAAGCACACGCAGTTTCAAGTCATTTTGAAACCATCACCTGCCGACGTGCAGGATCTTTACCTTCAGAGCCTCGGCGCGATTGGGATCAGTTTGAAAGAGCACGACATTCGCTTCGAGGAAGACAACTGGGAATCGCCTACGTTGGGCGCTTGGGGGATTGGGTGGCAGGTGCTGTTGGATGGATTGGAGATTACGCAGTTCACCTACTTCCAGCAAAGCGGGGGAATTGACCTGGACCCGATTTCCGTGGAGCTGACTTACGGGCTTGAGCGGATCTGCCAGTTCTTGCAGGACGCTACGAACGTCTACGACCTGCGCTGGTCCGCGGACAAGACGTACGGCGAGATTCGGCTTGCGGAAGAGCAGCAGTTTTCCGAGTACAGCTTCAATCGCAGCGACGCTCAGGCGATCCGCGCTGAATTCGAATTGCACGAGAAGCAAGCCAAAGAGTTGCTGGACGGATATGCGAGCACGGAAGGGAAGCCGCGCGAGCGGCACCCTCTGCTTCCGGCTTACGACCACTGCTTGAAGTGTTCCAACCTGTTTAACTTGCTGGATGCGCGCGGCGTGATTTCGACGACGGAGCGGGCTGCGATCATGGCGCGGGTTCGAACCGTGGCGTGTCGCGTGGCAGCAGCGTATCTCGAACAGATTGGCGGGCCTGCCGTTCGCCGCGAGGTGCGCGGATGAATCAGGCGAAAGAAAAAGTGATCGAAAAGAGAGTTGAAGTATTGCTTGAGGTTGGCGGCGAAGAGATTCCCGCAGGGATGCTTCCTAAAGCAGAAGAAGATCTGCGCGCGAATCTGGAAAAACTTTTGGCGGCGGAGAATCTTTTGGAGGGAGTCACCGTCGAAACATTTTCGGCGCCGCGCCGCCTCGTCGCCCATGTGAGTGGACTGCGGGAAAAGCAAGCGGACGTTGAGAGTGAAGTGACGGGACCGCCGAAGTCGGTGGCTTACGATGCCGTCGGCGAGCCGACACGCGCGGCGCTGAGCTTCGCGGAGAAGCAGGGGCTCGCGCTCAAAGACCTCTACTTTGTGACGACTCCCAAGGGCGAGTATCTGGCCGCGAAGCAGGTGAAGCGTGGGCGAACGGCGGAGCAGATTCTCACCGAGATTCTTCCTCGTGTGATCCATGACTTGTCATGGCCGCGGTCGATGACCTGGACGGGGATCGATGGAGCGCGGTTCATCCGGCCTATCCGATGGATCGTAGCGGTCGTGAATGGCAAGCCGCTGAAGTT
>DASXMM010000138.1:0-3184 GCA_036495665.1 Candidatus Acidiferrum sp.
GCTGCCGCCGAGCGCTTTCGCCGAGCCGATTGGAAAACGAAAGCACAAGAAGCCGCCGTTAGATTAGGCGCCGAAGTTCCCGCCGTTGATACCGCGCAGGCGTCTGGTGAACCTACGTTAATGCCCCCGCTTCCCGCCGCCGAATCTGCGACGGAGACCTCGTCGCAAGGGGCGGGCACCGCAGAATCCTCGCCAGCTCCTGCTGATGCCGTCGCGGAAACCGAAGAGGCTGCCACAGCGACCGCAGGAGAATCCGCCGATTCCCCCGACAAGAAACGCCGCCGTCGTGGCCGCCGCGGTGGCCGCAACCGTCGCAAGAGCGAAGTCTCCAAAACCGGCGCCCCCGGCTCGACCTCCACTACCACCGAATCGGCAGCTCCCGCGAAAGGCCTGCCCTCGAGGGTCTTTGACGAACCAAGCGCGCCCAGGCCAACCAGGTCCACGTCAAGTCGCGCCATCCCACAGCTTCCCGTCGAACCCATCGGCGATCCCGCAGGACCAGCCGTCCGCGGACGTTCTGGTGACCCCGGCCTATCTTCTCGATTGTCGCTCCTCGAAATGCAGCTACGCCGCCTCCTGACCTGTTCTCCTGTAAAACTCAGTGAGGCAGATCACGCTCCCGTCGGTCCCGGCGTCTTTGTCCTCACCGATTCCGACCTCACCAGCTACTATTACGTCGAAGCCTGCCAGACGCTCCGCATCGCTGTCGCAAACCTTTTGCGTGGAGGCACCAGCCGCCGAGGCGCCGATTCCCTCAAGCCGCAGCTCGCTGAACATCTCGGCATTCCCGAAACTCGCGTAACAAAATATCTCGCCGATCATTGTGTCGTCCGCTGGCTCCAGCTCGACGAAGGCGCCTCGCATTTTGCCCATTTTGTGACCGCCGTCATACGCCCGACCTTAAATGAGTAGCCGGACAACACCGGCACAATCTTTCCCATTCCGAAACTCCGATGTGCCCGAAATGCGCAAACTTGTAGCCCGTTCGTACTAAAAGTAACCGCTAACCCACCCCCTTCCCACCACCGTTCGCTGCCCCAAATTACCGTTCAACCCCTCTTTTTGACCGTTCGACGCTTCCTTCTGGCATCCGCCCCCCTTTACCGTCAAACTATAGGCGTACAAAGACTTATTGGACGTACCGAGCTGTAATGGTACGTTGAGTAGAGCCCGGGGGGCTGTTTAGGGCTCGTTTTTCAACCAATATCTGTTAGCTGTTGGGCCGCATCTATGAGGATGCACCCATGAAAAGTGGAGGGTAGAGTTTTATGCCGAATCGTGTAGGAACGCAAATACTGAGGACGATTGACTGGGCCGTGTGCAAGGGTGCCGCAGTCACCTTTGACAGTATCCAGTATTTCAACAAGCGCAATCCGAATCCTTCCGTCACTCCGCAGTGGTCCGATAAACCGCTGCTCAAATCCTGGGAGAAGACCAAGCCCACGCTCGGCTTCCCACGGCAAACCGATTCTCTCTGCCCTGCATGCGTCAAAGAAGCGCGTGAAGCGATCATCGCCGGCAAAAAAGACTGGCGCGATCTGATGCACGAGAAAGTTGGCGAAATCAAAGCCCAGATCGTCGAACGCGACAACGAAATCTGGATGATTAAAGATTGCCCCATCCACGGCCACTACGAAGATATGATGGCCATTGATGCCAAGTTCCTCGACTGGATCGAAAAGCAGTTCCCTGGCCGCGACATTCCCGCGCACAACGACGAAGACCTGCATAAGCACGGCTCTTCGACCGTTCGCTTCGGCCGCGGCTCCGTTCTCACCGTCGACCTTACCAACCGCTGCAACATGATGTGCGATCCCTGCTTCATGGACGCCAACCAGGTTGGCTATGTCCACGAACTCGGCTGGGACGAAGTGAAAGAAATCTTAGACAACGCGCTCAAGATCAAGCCGCGGCGCCAGATGTCCGTGCAATTCTCCGGCGGCGAGCCGACCATGAGCCCGCTCTTCCTCGACGCCGTCGCCTACGCCCGCAAAATCGGCTACAACAGCGTGCAGGCCGCCACCAACGGCATCGAATTCGCCAAGAGCAAGGAATTCTGCAAAAAAGCGTTCGAAGCGGGTATGCGCTACGCCTATCTGCAATTCGACGGCATCGGCAACGACGCCAACAGCCATCGCCAAATCGGCAACCTCTTTGACGTCAAGCTCCGCGCCATCGAAAACATGCACGAAGCCGGCATCGAAATCGTTCTCGTCGTCACCATCGTCAACAACGTGAATAACGACCAGGTCGGCTCTGTCGTGAAGTTCGCGATGGAAAACCCCAAGAAAATCGCTTTCGTCAGCTTCCAGCCCGTTTCGTTCACTGGCCGCGATGAAGACATTACCCCTGAGCGTCGTCTCCGCCAGCGCTACACGCTTTCGCATCTTGCGAAGGACGTCAGCGCGCAAGTCGGTAAAGTGGAACCGACGCGCGACTGGTTCCCCATCTCGTTCATCAGCACCTTTGCTGGCTTCGCGGACATGGTCAAGGGCAACGAATCCCAGTGGGGTTCGCTCTCCTGCGGTTGCCACCCCAACTGCGGCGTCGGCACCGCCATGATGATCAACAAAGACACCAAGGAATGGGCGCCCGTTCCGCGCTTCCTCGATGCCGTTCAGCTCACCAAGGACGTCACCGCCATCACCGACGCGGCTCGTGGCAAAAAGTTCTCCAACTTCATGATGGCTATGGCCCTTCTCAAGAACTATCACCCGTTCCGCGGGCCCAAGGGCTTGACGCTCAGCGCTCTCTTCAAGAAGTTTGATAAGACCTGGGCGCTCACCAAGAAATCCACGACCAAGTACGGCCGCACTTCTCCGGATCGCAAGATTGACGACGCCATGAAGCGCCGCCAGGATCCCTGGAACTTCCTTTTCATCGCCGGCATGTGGTTCCAGGATTTGTTCAACTACGACTTCCGCCGCACCGAAATGTGCATCATCCCCTACGCCACGCAGCAGGGCGAAATCTCCTTCTGCGCCTACAATACCGGCGTAGGCTGGCGCCAGATTATCGAAAATATGCACAAGAACGCGACCGTCGCCGAGTGGTACAAGAATCACGGCAAACACGAAATCTACGCCAAGGGCAAGAGCGTCAATCTCCAGAGCTTTGAACACTCCCTGAAAATTGACGCCGATGACGCCGCTCGTGTCCGCCACCTCGAGCACGACATCCCTCT
>DASXMM010000139.1:0-11271 GCA_036495665.1 Candidatus Acidiferrum sp.
AATTCCGCAGACTCGGTACAGCAGCGGCCTGCTAGCTGTCCTGCATTCCACGCAATATTTGTGGATTACGAGCTATTACCAGAAGAAAGAAGCACGCGCCGCGGGCGATTCGCATTGGTCGTTCTCGCGCTATCTCGTCACCCTGGTCGCAGGCGGAATTGCACTCTTTATCCCCGGACCATGGATTGTTAGCCGCGTTTTTCACACCGATTTTGCCGCGAGCTTTCTGACCTTCACAGCGCTGGTGAACATCCATCACTTTGTTCTCGACGGCGCGATTTGGAAGCTGCGAGATTCGCGCATCGCGTCTCTGCTTCTGGACTCGCAACAAAAGACGGCGCCTGGCGCAAACGAAAAGCGAAACGCATTTGCGGGCGCTGGTCGCTGGTTAACGGGGCAAGCACCAGCCGCTCGCGCCCTGCGCATCGCGACCGTCGCACTGTTGTTCGTGTGGGCTGGCGTTGACCAATTACACTTCTGGTGGTCCAGCAGAGCGGATGCCCTCCCTGCGCTTCGACGTGCCGCGGAATTGAACCCCGACGACAGCGCCGTCCAAGTGCGTCTCGCACACGCCGAGCAACTCGCCGGCCAGCGCGACGCTTCACTCAACGCCATGCAACGCGCGGCGGAAGTCAATCCAGCAAATCGAGCGCTGCAAGAGTCTTACGGCCGCAGTTTGATAGAAGATGGGCGTCTCGACGAGGCCTACAAGCAGTTTCAGAAAATCATCACTCGCTGGCCGCGAAACGCGGACGCGCTGGTCAATTACGGAATGCTTGCGCATCGACTTGGACACGATGAAGAAGCGGTCGATAACTGGCAACGCGCGGTTGATGTCGACCCCACGCAATCCAACGCGCAACTCTACCTCGCGCAATCTCTCGACCAGCAAGGACAGCTGCAAGCCGCAGCGAGGCACTATCGCGTGTATCTCGAAACAACGGCCGCGCGTCACGAAAAAAATGGTACTGATACGGGCGCGATCCTGGCAGCTCTCATCAAAGTTGCGGACGCGGATGCCACCATCAATCACACCGCGGATGCTTCGAGGGGTTACAACGCGGCGGCCGGTTTTGCGGCCAAGGCTGGAGACAAAACGCTGGAAAGCCTTGCGCTTGTCCATCTCGCGGATTTGCAGGAAAAACAAAGGGATATTGGGGCAGCGGCGCAATCTTATCAGCGCGCACTAGAACTCGACGCGGGACTCGCCGACCCGCGCAGTACGGCGTCCGATTGGTTTAACTATGCGCAATTCCTGCGCAAGCAAAAGCAACCAGAACGCTACGTCTTCGCTTGCTTGTTGCACGCCGAGAGTTCTCTGCAGAACACGCCTGGCGAAGAGTTAACAATCGTGTCCCAAGGACGCAAAGAAAGCGAAGCTCGGCTCGGAAAGGGAGCGCCAGCCGTAAAACGGGACCTCGACGGATTCCTCACGCAATCTTTAAACCTGCAAATTTCCGCGGCGGAAACGAAACGATAGAGGCTTGAACGTGTTTGCTGCTCGACGCGCTCTGCCAGCAGATCTAACCACAAATGATCAGAACCTTTTCGGATTCACGTGGACGTTCTCTCCGCGAGTCCCCTCGATCATTGTCTCTGCCGGCATCGTGGCCCGTGGGCTTGCCGTCTCAATAATGAGAGACGGTACAGGTGGAAGCGCGGCGACAAGTTTGGGTGTGAGTATGCAGGGGAGCACCAAGGATTTGTGACGGCGCACCAAATTCCACGATTTCGCCTGCATTCAAAGCGCTGTCAGATGCCGGCGTACCACGCGTAACCAGCTTCTGGAGCCGCCGAGCCCAATCCCTTGCCGAGCGTCTTGAGGCTGTCGGTCAACGTGAGGTGCGTGATGTATTTGACGTTCTTGTAGCCGAGTTGTCGGGGAACGCGCAAGCGAAGGGGTCCGCCGAAAGCAACGGGAAGGTCACCGCCGTTCATACCGTGAGTGACCAGAGTTTGGGGGTGCAGGGCATCGGCCATGTCGATGCTCTCCCACCAGTCGGGCTGGAACGAACGGTAGACGGCGTAGCGAACCTGGGGAAGAACCCCCACCAAGCCCAGGATGTGAGAGAGCGGAACGCCTCTCCATTCGGCTATATATGACCAACCCTCTTCGCAGGCGAGATGCGTGATTTGGGTCTGGCACGGGTAACTCTTGAGCTCTGCAATCGAAAACGATGCCGGGTGGGCGACCATTCCATCCACGGTAAGACGCCAGTCCGCAAAACCTTCCGCCTGAAGGCGCTGGAACCCTTCCCCCAAAGGAGCGACTTCGTTTGCGAACGGACTCGTCGAAATCTGGCTGCGAGTAAACTCACGTGCCATCGAGTGGCGGGTCAATATCCTCTGCGCGGCATAGGTCAGCGTTTCGCCAGCGCCGTAGAGACCGACAGCATCGGGCGGCACCAGTCCATAATGCTTGGCCAGCTTCACAGCGACGCCGAGCCCGGAGGCCCCTGCAGCGGTGACCACACCGGCAGCAATCAGGTTACGTCGGGTGAACTTGCTCATGCTCGCTCCATATCTTTCGTGGCGCGACCTGTGATCATCGCCCGCATCCGGTTTCGGAATCCGGAAAGGCAAACCATGAGGACGTGAACCAGGAGGAAGAGCACCAGGAACCCGGACACGAAGAAGTGTATAGTGCGCGCCGATTGCTGGCCACCCAAAAGGGTGACCGCGCCGGGAATTGCGGACGCTACCGCTGGGGACATTGCCAGGCCCGTCCAGATTACCAAGGGAAATAGAACAAAAATGACGAACAGATAGGTCAGGCGTTGCAGCACGTTATACGACCAGGCTTCGCCCTCGCTCGGCCGCTTGAATCGCAGGGACCCGGCAATGACGCGCGAGATTCTTCGCAGGGAAAGGTCCGAGGACGCGGGAAACAGGTCACGCCGGAAATGCCCTTGTAAGAATCCGAAACCAACGTAAAGCAAGCCGGTCAGGACTGCGATCCAGGCAGCCTGAAAATGAAGATAACGGCTCCAGCCGTTCTGATCCGGAAGCATGTAGCTATACCCGTTGGGGAAAGTGGCTCGGGAGGTAGGAATCGGCAATGTGAATAAGGCGGGAGTCGCTATGTTGCCCGTCTCACCCCAATAAAAGCGGGGGTGCGAGATGAGGATTTCCACTCCGGTGACGAGCAATGCGAAGAAGGCTAGGGTAGTGAGCCAGTGCGTGACGCGAACGACAGAAGGATGCCGCGGACGAGGTATTTCGGCCATTTGCGAAAGTGTACCAATGGCACGCCGGTTGCGCACGGGATATCGCGAAACGGCGCGCCCAACTACTCTCAGAGCGTGTTCCGTGGCAGAGCTGGCAACTTGCGTACTGCTAGCCGTTAAATTTCCGGAAACAGAGGGAAATCGCTGCCTCGGACTGCTTCACCTCAACTGATTGACACATTTCCCCTGTTTTGGGACTATGCTGCCTGCTAGCAAAGACTTAACCGGTGCATCCCCCGCTTGATGATCACTGGAGACCGCATGCGCCACAGGGTGTGATTGTGCGGGCAATATGCAACGACAAGGCGAGGTTATACAAGTCAACATCTGTCCGCTGCTCAACCGACAAATTGAGCGCAATATATTCGATGATAGGTCGTATATTGGTGGATAACGGCTTCCCGCAGGCCGTCAGGCCGTGAAGTCGCGCAACCTCTGAATCTCTCGGCACGTCGTCAAAAGCGCGGCGCGACAAGATCTGCTGGGTACTTGTAACGAGGTGTGAGTTGGAGAAGTTAGGCAAGTACTTGATTCTCCGAGAGCTGGGCCGCGGGGCCGGCGGTGTGGTGTATCGCGCTCGTGATCCAATCATCAATCGCCTTGTCGCGCTCAAGACAATCACTACAGGTTTGGCCGAATATCCTGATTTGCTCGAACGATTTTACCAGGAAGCTCAGTCAGCCGGAGGCTTGCAGCACCCCAATATTGTCACGATTTATGATTTGGGAGACGCAGATGGCATTCCTTACATCGCGATGGAACTGCTGGAGGGCGAGAGTTTAGATCAGCTAATCAGCAGGCGGGCGGCCCTGCCTGTTCCACTAAAGCTTACGTACGTACTGCAAGCGTGCCGCGCGCTGGACTACGCGCACAAGCGCGGAATTATCCATCGCGACATCAAGCCCGACAACGTGATGCTCACCAGAGACGGCACGGTGAAGGTCGTGGATTTCGGCATCGCGCGCGTGCTGGAAACTTCCAAGACGCAGACAGGCATGCTGCTCGGTACCTTCGCCTACATGTCTCCCGAGCAGTATCACGGCGAGCACGCCGATGCACGGTCCGATATATGGTCGTTCGGAGTTTTGTTGTATGAGTTGCTGGCCTATCAAAGGCCGTTCAAGGGTCCAACACCAGCAAGCCTCATGCATAACATTTGCCAGCAGGAACCGCCTCCTCTGCTCGAAGTGGCACCCGAGTGTCCCGCCGCGCTTGAGAAAGTAATTCAAAAAGTTTTAAAGAAATCGCCCGAGGAGCGCTATCAGTCGATGGAGGAGCTGCTGCTTGATTTGGATCCGATTTGCAAAAGCATGCAAGCGGACTCGGTGGTCACCCTGGTCGCACAAGCTCGGGAATTGTGCGACCAGAGTGACTATTCCCAATCCCGCGATTTGCTGCGGCAGGCTCTTCAAATAGATTCGACGAATACCCAGGCGCGAAATCTTCTGGAGAAGGTTAACACCGAACTGAGGCGCATTCTCATACGCCCGAAATTGCAGCAGCAGATTGACAAGGGCGCCCAGTTACTCGCCGAGGGAAAAACGCAGGAAGCGAAAATGGAGGCAGAGGTGGTCTTGCAGCTCGACCCCACCTTTGAGCCGGCTCAAGAGCTGCGGAAGCGCGTCCAGGAAGAAATAGACCGTGCCCGGCAAATCGCGGAATGGATTGACGCTGCGAAACAACGTCTGGCGCAGGGCATTCTGGAAGAGTCCGAAGAGTTGGTGGCCAAAGTTCGGGAAGCTGATCCCTCGAACGAGCAGGCCGCAGCACTTCAGCTCCAGGTGAGCAATGAAAAGGCGGAGCGCCAAAGGCGCTTGCAGCTCTTCGAGAAAATGCAGCAAGCCCGCAGCTTGTGGACGCAACAGCATTATGTCGAGTGCATCGAGCTTCTGGTTGAATTGCGCAAGGAATTTCCCGACGAGGACGAGATTCCCCGGCTGATGGAGACGGCCAAGGAAGATCAGGCCAACCAGCAGAGATCCCAGGGCCTGGCTGACGCCCGCAGCATGCTGGCGAATCGTCGCTATGACGAGTGCAAAACGCTTCTTGCCGAACTTCAAAAGCAATTCCCGCGGGACGAGGAAGTCCTCAAGCTGCAGTCGGAAGTGCTTGAGGATCAGCGAAAGCAACGACGGGCCGAATCTGTTGCGGAGGCGCGGAGCCTTCTCGCCGCAAGACGGCATGACGATTCGACGACTCTGCTGAGCGCCCTCCTGAAAGAGTTTCCCGGCGACGAAGAAATCCTGGAACTCCAGAAGAACGTAGTTGACGATCAGAGAAAGCAGCACAGAGCACAAGCCATCGCGGAAGCCCGAAGTCTCTTTGCTGCCAGGCGGCACGACGCGAGTACCGCGTTGCTGAACTCTATTCTGAAGACGTTCCCTGGCGACAGCGAAGTTGTGCAGCTTCAAAAGAGCGTCGTCGACGATCAGCGAAATCAGCGGATGTTGGATTCGTTGAACGAGGCGCGAAATCTTCTAACTGGGAAGCGCTACGACGACGGCATCTCGCGTCTGACTTCTCTTCAAAAAGAATTTCCCGGCGAGTCCGATGTCTCGAAATTGCTCGAGACCGCCCGAGAGGAGAAAGCCGAACAGCAACGGCAGCAAGGCGTAGCGAAAGCGCGGAAATTGCTGGCTGGCGGACGGCACGACGAATGCCGCGCATTGCTCTTGGAATTGCAAAAGCAGTTTCCCAAGAACGACGAAATTCCGCAGCTTCTGGACGTAGTTCGTAAGGACCAAGCTGAACAGCTCAAGCTGCAACAGCTGGCGGAGGCTCGGGCCCTGCTTCATTCGCGGAACTACGATGAATGCATCGCGCTGCTCTCTAAAATTCAGAGCGAGCATCCCAACGACAACGAGGCCGCTAAGCTCCTAGATGCGGCGCGTAATGAGCAGGCCGAGCAGCGTAAATTGAAGAGCGTGGCAGAAGCGCGAAGTCTGCTGACCTCCCGCAAGTACGAAGAGTGTCTAACTTTGCTCGCCAAACTGCAGAGGCAATATCCAAAAGACAGTGACATTGCAAAACTCATGGAGATCGCGCGCGAAGATCGGGCGGAACAAGACAAGCAGCGGCAACTTGCAGAAGCGAGGAATCATCTTGCGGCGCGCCGCTTCGCTGACGCCATGGCCGTGCTCGATACGCTTGGCGAGGTACACCCGAAGGATTCGGGAATTACCAAACTACGGGGACTGGCGCTGCAGGAAAAGGAAAAACAAGAGAACCTCGAACGTCTGCAGGGCACACTAAGCGCCCTGAAAAAGCTGGTCAACGACAAGAAATATAGCGAGGTTCTTGCGCAATCAGAGAAGATCCAGACGGATTTTCCCGGCAACACCGACTTGAGCCGGCTCGTCGAGTTTTCGCGCGCCCAACAGGCGCAGATCGAACGGGAAACTCAACAACAAACAATTCTTCAGGAGGCTAAGAAGCTCTTCGATTCGTCGCGTTTTGAGGAAGCGTACCAGGCAGCTTTGGCCGGTCTCAAAACATTTCCGGACAACAAGGATCTGCACTTGTTGAAAGAGCAGGCAGACAGCCAGCAAAGGAAGCTCGAGACGCGACAGCACATTGAACAGAGAATCCGCGAAATAAAAGTCAAGATCAACCGCGGAAAGCTCAGCGATGCAATTGACCTGGCCAAAGAGACCCTGATGACTCTGGGGCCAGACACCGATGTGAATCAACTACTGAATTCCGCTCGGGTTGAATACGAGGCTCGTGAGAAAAAGAAAGGCCAGGAAGAAAGCCTGCAAGCAGTCCGCGCGCTGATTAGCGGCGGGAAATTGGTCGACGCGACGAGCGCTTTGGATAGAGCCGTTGAGGAGAAGACTCTGGAGGTCTTCGATCCCCGCGTCCAACGCGTTTGTGAAGAGCTGGAAGCAGCAAAAGCTGCGGCAGTTGCCGCAGCGGCAACCGTGCTCTCGCCGCCGACCGTTACTCTCTCCAAGGAGTATGCATGGCTGCAGGGGCCGCCGGAACCAGAGGTTGCCGCACCAGAAAAAAAGCGCCCACCAACAGAAATTCCGGAAGCGAAGGCCTTCACAACCGAAACGGTTTCGCAGCCTGCGGTGCCGGTACTTCCTCCTGTTTCTCCGGAGAGTCGTCCTCCTTCCGCGCCGACTCAAAGGATAAACGTGCCAGCCGCTAAGCCGCCTGTCGCACCGGTTGTCAAACCGGCGGGCACGGTCGCTTCTTCAACCTCTTCTTCGTCCGTCCCTCCGCCCGTTGCTCCAATCGGCCGACCGGACGCCCGTCTGGAATTCCCTCAAGTTCCAACTGCTGGGCCGAAATCGCTTCCCGGCATAGTTCCACCTGCAGATTGGAGGAAGCCTGCGATATGGGCCGCGGCGAGTTTGGGAGCCGTCGCACTGGTTTGGGGAGCCGTTCGCGTAATACCGACAATTCGCCCACATGCGACCCCGGCCCCGGTCGTAACAAAGCCGCCTGTCAAACCAGAACCAAATCCCTTGGACATGCAGCAGCGTAATGCGCTAAACGCTGCGGACAAGCTGGTGGCGGCGAATGACCTCGAAAGCGCGTTGCGAATCCTCGGACCGGCTGCGGATCTGAATGGCCCGTTAACCACCGAAATCAAGAAAAAGAAGGCCGGCATCCAGGAGTCGATGCAAAATCAGAGCCTGCGTGAACTCCGGCAAAAAGAAGAGCAGCTATGGCAGCAGGCAAACGAAGATGTCGCCAGCAGACGCTTTAGCGAAGCCCAGAAAAAACTCCACCAAATACTTGCGCTAGGCGACGGAGGACTGCGCAAGAGCGATGCGCAACAGTACCTGAGCCACACGATTCCTCTGCGCCAGGAAGAAGAAAAACAATTTTCGCAGGCCAGGCTGTTCGCTCAAAAAGGCGATTTGAATAGTCTCCAGAGCGCGTCCGATCTCCTAAAACATCTGGTTGCCTCGGAGAGTCCTCGAAAGCAGGAATCCGAGCAGTTGCTGCAGGAGGTTCGGACGCGACTATCCAGCAGTTACGCCAGCGGAGCGCGCCAAGATCTGCAGCGCGGGGATTTTCGTTCGGCCCGCCAGAAAAGTGCCCTTGTCCAGCAGAACGGCGGCGATGCGGGTGCGCTCTCCACGGAGATCGACCAAGCTGAACAGGGCCGCCTCACTCAGTTGGAGGGTCAGTTCAATCAGCTAAAACAAAGCGACGATGACGCCGCAGCCCAGCAACTCACAAACCTGCAGCGAGGTTTCCAGGCGATTGCGGACAGCGGGGGCCCGCGGTCTGAAGAAGCCAAAACTTTTATTAGCAATCTTCCTGCGGCGATCCGCGAAGTGCATGACCGCGCGGCGAACAAGCAAGCTCAGGGGATCCAAGCGCAGCAGCAACAAAGGCAATACCAGCAAGCCGTGCAAACCTACAGCGGCGTCGACCGGCAGGATAAGAATGCGCTCGAGAAATCGCGCAGTGATTTTCAGGCGATCGCAAACGGAAATGGCTCTCATGCCAGCGACGCGCAGCAGTACGTGGCTGAGATCAACAAAAAGCTCGACGTCCTAAACACGCCGGCCCAGCCGCCTCCAACCGCTCCGAAGGAGGTGCCCAGTACAGCGGCTGCGGATGAAGCGGCCATTCGCACTGTTGTTCAGACTTTCTTCCAGTCCTGGGAACAAAGGAGTCCCGACGGACTCAGACAGGTTTGGCCTAGCATTCCACAAAAGAAATACGACGGCTACAAAAATTCATTCGACAACATGAGCGCGATAACCATTCACATTCTTAGTGAAAGCGCGAAGATAAATCCAGATGGCGCTACAGCCACAGTTTCCGTTCAATCGCAGGTGGAGCAAACCCCAAAGGGTGAAAAGAAGCCGAGAAAATTTAATCCATTCTGGACCTTCCAACTAGCGAAGAGAAATAGCACTTGGGTCATAACTGACGTTTTGTGAGCTAGCGCCTCCGCGGAAGTAAAATTAGCTTGCTTGACAATCCACGGTCAGCGTGTACACTCCCCACCAAGTGTTTCGGCAAGGCCGAATTCCACGATCAACGGTAACTTAAAGGCAAGTCCTCCCTATTGATGTCCTTCGGAGGAATGCCGTGCTACCTAACGGGAGGCAATGATGCTAAGGCCCGCGGCGGCGGTCACTCTCCTCGTTCTCTTGAGTTGCGCCAGTGCTTTCGCCCAGGGTCCTTGCTCCGCGCAGAGCGGTAAGCTCGCTTGCGGGATTTTGCAGGAGTATGGCTCAAGCAATGCATTCGATCAGGTGCTGTTCCCGGTCGGTGGGCATCCATTTCACTTCGAGAACGACTTCTCGACCGCGCTGAAGCCTTTGACCGCGGACATAGGCCGCCAGGCAAACCTCCTACCGCTGGCGTCACCCTCCTCCGGAGTTATCCTCGTCTTCGATCCCACGCTTAAAACGTTGGTTACGGGGACAGACAGCTTGGGACCGATCCTTGGCGAGCGTGCGGAGACCGTCGGGCGCCATCGGCTGTTCATCGGGTTCAGCTACCAGTTTTTTAATTTCGACAAAATAGACGGGGTAAATCTGAACAGTTTTCCGGCTATTCTTACCCACACAGATGATAATCGCGACAACTCAGCTCCCAGTCAACCTATAACCTGTTCCATCAATGGCGCGAATAATCTTGGTGGCTGTGCTTTTATCCGCGACCGAATAGATACTTTAAATTCAATTAGCCTTAAGGTTAACCAGTACACTTCCTACATAACATTTGGGCTGACCAAACGTATCGATATCTCAATGGTGATTCCTATCGCAAACGTGCGCATGGGCCTGAGCGCTCAGGACACAATTGTCCCCGGCACAAATGGATTCATCGCGGTTGCTCCCGGCAGTCCTGACGCTAACAACCCCAACCAAAACTTAACCCATACTAATGGTGCCCCTTATTTTTTCCATCTTTTCAAGAATTGCCCGAATACGAGTCCTGCGTCTGGTCTGTCGGGCCTTGATCCCAGTTGCTTGAATCACTTGTTTCCCGACCCGGCGTTTACGGGCAGTGGAAGCAATCCTACGAATGCGGCGAGCGGGATTGGCGATGTGGTTGCCCGAGTGAAGTGGAACGCGTGGGAGGGCGAACGCGCGGGGTTCGCTGCGGGTCTGGATGTGCGTTTCCCAACCGGCGATGCCCTAAACTATTTAGGTTCCGGATCCTATGGCATCAAGCCCTTCGCGATCTTTTCCTACCGTGCAAGGATCTCACCTCATGTCCTGGTCGGCTACGAGTGGAACACAGATTCCATTACCGCGAGCGATCTGACGGCGACCTTCGCGAAAAGCAACGTCCCGAACGATTTCGTCTATATCGCTGGCGCGGACGCCAGGGTAACAAAATGGCTGACGGGAGTTTTTGATATCGTTGGACTGCGAGTCTTTGGAACCGAAACAGTCGCCGTCACGCCACAGCCGTTTCTCGCAAATTGTGGGTCGTGCACTGCAAACGCCAGCCCCGCTACAGTGACCCTGAACAACCTGACTACCTCCCCCAACTCGTCTTATAACGTCACGAACGCTTCCATGGGCATCAAGGTCCGCCCATTCGGGAAGATATCGAGGCTCGTGTTTACTGCAAACGTTCTCGTCAGGTTGGATGACGGTGGGCTTAGATCAAAAGCGGCGCCGCTTGCCGGTGTAGGATATACGTTCTAGCGTCAGGCGGGCGTTCCATTTCCGAGCCTGTCCGCTCTTGCGTGGGCTTCGAGAAGCGTGACGCCGCGGTTGGCTCAAGATGCTTGGCGATCTTCTTTTCTCCGTGCCACTAAGACGATATTCAAACTTTTATTGCTGGCAATCATGGAACATCAGCCCGTCTAAATACTTTGAGGTGGGGCTGCGCCCTATCGCTTTGGGAACCGCAGACGAGAAAGGACGTTGCTAGTGTAAGGGGCGCGGTCTTTATGCTAATCACCAAAATACGCAGCAGAGAGTGTCGCGAGTTTCTCCAGCGGCTGGGGTTCGGCAGACTGGCCTGCGCCTCCAACAACCGCCCTTATATCGTACCCATCTATTTTGTCTGCGACCGCGAGCGCCTGTACTGCTTTTCGACGCTAGGACAG